>JAJRQC010000062.1 GCA_024280455.1 Deltaproteobacteria bacterium
CCTACTGTGTCAACTCCTGACGATAACATTTGTATTCTCCTATCGTTGTGTTTATACTGGAGAACATAAAGGCACGGCCTGCGCTTAACGTCAGAAATTCACCCTCACTTTCTGATGAAGAATTATAGTCTATGACATCTACAGGTAACGGATTTTTTCATGCACACAAAGGACATACAAAAAAATCAGACTTCAGTTAATCGAAATATTGATATCTCACGCCTGGAAATGATGAGGACCTACCTTGTCAGCCTGATGGACGAGGCCAACTGTCAGAAACTGATGTACTGCAGTCCGAAGGTTATAGAACCTATCTATAATGGATCGACCCGAATGAGCCCGGCCTCTATTTTTATCAATACCGGCTCTGCCGAGGACATGGCCTATATCCGGCAGCAGGCCCTGCAGACCGGCGAAGAGTTTACCCTGAATATAGAAAATCATACCTGTCATTTCGACGGCCCGAATGATCAGGGCAGAGACACCGCCAACACCAAATACCTGGCCTATGCCGATACTGAAATCTCCTCGTTGCAGAAGAAGCAGGAGCACCGGTCCGGGGTTGTTGAAGCACGTACGATTATTACCGATATCATGGAGGAAAAAGAGATGATTGTCTCTTTTATCTCCCGTGGGCCCATCGGCAGCCCGGTTTCCGATCCAACCCTGCAGGTTACCGATTCCTACTATGTTACCCACAGTGAGTTTCTTTTATACCGGATGATGACTCCCAAGGAGTTTTCCAGAGATGTCGCCGACAAGGGGGATATGTTTATCAACTACCACAGTGCCGGTAAGTTGACGAAAACAAAGGTCTCAGCCAATCTCAATGAGCGCCGCATCTTTATGGATGTGGAGCGGTTTCGTTCCTACAGCTGCAACAACCAGTACGCCGGCAACTCCATTGCCCCTAAAAAAATCAACCACCGGTTTGCCAATATGAACAATATCCGCAATCATTTTGGTGAACGGCTGGACGAGCACATGTTTATCGCCGGCTTTGAAATGGAGCTCGAAACTGTTTATTTCGGTGGCGCCTACCCGTCCGGCTGTGGAAAACCGGGACTGCCATGACCGGAACCCATCTGATCGGCGACGATCTGGCCAAGATTTTTATTGACCGGGAGAGTGGTGAAGTACGGGCGGTAAACCCGGAAAGGGGAATGTTCGGCATCATTGAAGGGGTCAACCTGGAAGATGATCCGGAAACCATGCAGGTTCTGACCGGTGAGGAGCATGAAGTCATTTTTTCCAACCTGCTGGTCTCCGAGGGTAAACCGTACTGGTCAGGGATGGGGGAACGCCTGCCGGAGAGGGGCCGCAACTATGCAGGTGACTGGCTGGCAAAATTCGGCAAGCCCCCTTCTCATAAAAATGCCCGGTTCACTATTGCACTTGATGCCCTTAAAAATTATGCCGCAGCCACTGACAATCCGGAAGGGGTGAAGTTAAGCGCTCTTCTGTTCGGTGGTCGTGATTATACGACCATGCCCACCATCGTCATGGCCCATGACTGGATGAACACTGTTGTTCATGGCGCCATCATTCGCTCTGCGACCACGGCTACCGAAATCGGTGCCGACGGTAGTGAAAAACGATCGCCGTTTGCCAATGAAGCCTTTTTTCCGGCCCCATTGGCCCAGTATATCAGTCATTATAAGGCCTTTGGCGAAAACCCGGACATTGCCAAAGGAAATCTTCCCTCAGGTTTCCAGGTCAACTACTGGCTTCATAAGAGCGGCCGCGGAATTCTTTTGCCGGGAGAAGTTGACGGCCTCATCGGTGAAAAGCGCGACACTAAGGTGTGGATGCGGATCATGGCCCTGATGCATCAGGGCAGGGTGGAGACCATCTGGACTCCGATCGGCCGTATTCCCAAGTACCAGGATTTGAAAAAACTTTTCAAAGAGGTTCTGGACAAGGAGTACGAAAAAGAGCTGTACTCGAAACAGTTTTCCCTCTATACCGAAAATCTGATCAAACGGGTTGACATGTCCATTATCGAATTTGCCGGAGAAAAAGGGATGCCCGATTCATTTTTTCATGTCCTGGATACCTGGCGCCGGGATCTGGCCGCCCTCAAGGCGACCATCGGTCTGATCGTAACCCCGGATCAGATGATTGAGTATGTGGCCGCCAACCAGCCGGATTGATGGTCGAGGCTGTGCCCCTAACGTCAGGGCGCAAGTGAACGGTTCAGGTACACATCAAACCGGATAGTCTTGCCTTCCAGGGAGTAGGCCGGGCGAATATCATTTAACCAGTGGCCTTTTTTGGGTCGCTTAACCACGACCCGCTCACCGGCTGCCTGCAGGGCGAGGGCAAAGAGTGTATCAATGTCCTGATCTTCACCCGTCACATGCTGGATCATCTGCAATTCTTTTTTGACCTTGGCGGTTGATGTCGTCTTCGGAAACATGGGATCCAGATAGATAATCTCTGCAGTCGCCTCACCTGTGCCTAAGAAGTCAATCGCATTGCCGGGGGTAAAGTGGATGCGGCCGCATATTTCCCTTGTTGCCGTCTGCAAAGAGGCCCGGCGCAGACCATCGGTAAGCAGGGCCGCCAAAACCGGGTTCCGTTCAAAGGTCCGGACCGAAAATCCGGCTGCGGCCAGCAGAAAGCTGTCCCGGCCGAGCCCGCCGGTTAGGTCGATTATTCCAGCGCTTTTGAGTGTTTTTTTCCCCATAGCCTTGACCAGCCGTTCCTCTCTGACCCATTTAATTCTCCTTTTCCAGGCTCCTTTCGAAAAATCAACCTGCACCGTTCCCGTCATTTTCAAATCATTGGGTCGGGCCAGTGAAAGCCCGCTGTGGCTGAGAATAAGAGCTGTTTCAACGTGTGATTTGTTCCGGATAATCGGCAGGTCGGTCTGGGCGGCAAGGGTTTTAGCTTCATGATCCAGGTCCGGATCGGCAGTGTAAATGCCGATGCTGTGAAGTGGTCTGGTACCGGGCTCAAGAGTGGATTGTCTGCGCATAACGAAGTTTGTTCATTGCCTTTTTTTTTTTTGCAATGTATCCTCTTTACACAAGAAACCAACCTTTTTCAGTGAATTTTTCAAACAACGGTGCCGTCCGGTTTACCGAAACGGGAACCTATGTCTGAACTGTGAGATTTTAAACAATACTATGAGTGAAGCAGATGCCAAGGTGGTAGCGGTTATTCCCGCCCGCTACCACTCCAACAGGTTTGAGGGCAAGCCCCTGGCCTTGATTAACGGGAAACCCATGATCCAGCATGTAGTTGAGCGCGCCATGGAGGTGGAGTTACTCTCCATGGTGGTTGTCGCCACCGATGATAAACGAATTGCCGAGGCGGTTGAAGACTTCGGCGGTAAGGTGGTCATGACCGGCAGGGATCATGCCTCCGGCACTGATCGTCTTGCCGAGGCGGCTGAGTTACTCGGCATTGCCGAACATGACGTGGTGGTGAATATTCAGGGCGATCAACCACTCTTTCCACCCGAGGTGGTCGAGCAGGTGGCCCGCCCGCTCCTTGCTGATCCGGCCCTCCATATGTCGACCCTGATCTACAAGATCATCCGGCCCGAAGAGATAGACGATCCAAATCATGTGAAAACCGTTTTTGACTGTCACTCCAACGCCCTGTATTTTTCCAGATCACCGATACCCTTCCAGCGTAACCCTGAAGAACCGGTTAAGCCGACCTATTATAAGCATCTGGGTTTTTATGCCTATCGCAAGGGATTCCTGCTGACTTTTGTCGGCCTGCCCGAAGGGGAGTGGGAACGATTTGAAAAACTTGAACAGTTGCGCGCCCTTGAATATGGTTATACTATCCGGGTCGTTGAAACCCAGCATGATTCCATCGAAGTCGATACGCCTGAGGATGCCCTCAGAGTCGAAATAATGCTACAAAATCCCTGATTTTTATAAAGAGACGGTTTTTGGGGTTGAGCTGTCGGCATGGTTCAGGCATGCAGAATTATCTTTGTTATGTTTCGTAAAAAGTCTTTTCGACCGTCATTCTCGCCTTCGCGGGAATGACGCAATAATAAAAATTTTAGCTTTTTACGAGGCCATCATCTTTAAACAGTTTAGAAAAAGAGGAGTTATATAATGGAGAAAAAAATAACCATCATCGGTGCCGGCAATGTGGGTGCTACAGCTGCTCACTGGGCACTTGTCCGCCGGCTTGGTGATGTGGTTTTACTTGATGTCATGGAGGGGATTCCCCAGGGCAAGGCTCTCGATCTCTGGCAGTCCGGACCGCTGGACGGGTATCCCGGGAAAATGCTGGGATCAAACGATTACGCAGACTCCAAGGATTCGGACGTGGTCATTATCAGCGCCGGGCTGGCCCGCAAACCCGGGATGTCCCGTGATGACCTGCTGGCCAAGAACGTTGCCATCGTTAAATCCTGTGCCGAGGAGGCGGTTAAGTATTCACCTGACTGCGTGATGATCGTGGTCACCAATCCCATTGATGCCATGGTCCATACCGCCTTCAAGGTCAGCGGCCTGCCCAAGGAGCGGATTATCGGCATGGCCGGAGTGCTGGATTCTGCCCGGTATCGCACGTTCCTGGCCGAGGCCCTTGGCGTTGCGGCCAGAGATGTCAATGCCCTGGTCATGGGAATCCACGGCGACAACATGCTGCCCCTTGTCCGTTTGGCTAACGTGAGCGGTGTACCAGTGACCGACCTGTTGTCTGCTGAGGAACTTGAGCAGATCGTCCATCGCACCCAGACCGGAGGTATTGAGATTGTCAATCATTTGAAAACCGGGAGTGCTTTTTATACCCCCGGGCTGGCCGCCATTGAGATGGCAGAGGCGGTTTTGACCGACAGCAGGCGGGTCATGGCCTGCGCCGCCTACCTGGAAGGAGAATACGGTATCTCCGGCTACTTCCTCGGGGTTCCCGTAGTGCTTGGGAAAAACGGGGTTGAAAAGGTACTTCAATTTGAATTGACAGAGGACGAAAAATCCGCTCTGCAGGATTCGGTTGATTCCGTTTCCAAACAGATGGCGGCCACCGGTCTGTAGTCGGCTTTTTTAAATCCGTTATGGAATCTGCCGAAAAATTACGCCTGCGTCTGCAGGAACTGGGGGAGCAGAAGTTAACTCCGCTTGACATGCTGCCGGAGGGCAACCTGCCCGAACGGGTTATCTCCCTGCTAATTGACGGCATTCCGGAAAATGTTTCTCCAACCATAGCGGCACAGTTTTCAGATATTGTCCGGCAGGTGAATGAACTTGAAACACGAGAGCTCAAGATTGTTGTTTTCGGCGGCGGCACCGGACTCTCTAACATAGTCGGCGGCGATTCGCGCCGTAAGGACTGGCAACAGGACCCATTTACCGGACTCAAAGAGATCTTTCCACGCTGTCACTCCGTTGTCTGCATTACAGACGACGGAGGGTCAACCGGGGAGCTTCTCAAAGACCTGCCCCTGGTTGCCCTTGGTGACCTCCGTCATGTCCTGCTCTCTTCGGTTCAAAGATCCAGCTTTGAAAACAGGTTCGGCCTCAACCCCGGAGCATCGGAAAAACTCGCGGTTGCCCTCCATCAAATTTTTAATTATCGATTTATATCCTGTCCGGTCTGTGCACGTCAGATTCTGCAGGACACCGGTGCTGATCTGGATACTATTCCGGAATCGTTACTGTTGTTTTTACAGTCCCTGGCCGAAGCCCTGTTTGCGGATCAGCGGTTATCGGCAACCCTGCACAGGCCGCAATGTCTTGGCAATCTGCTGCTTGCGGCATCCATCTATCGCCAGCTTGACCCGTCCATAGACAGCGCCGAACTGGCCGCATCCTATCATGTCGTCCGTACGGCCACCATCCGTGGACTTGCTGATCTCTGTCAGGCGTTGGGCATGCATTCCTCCGCCGTGCTGCCCTGCACAATCACCAACTCCCAGCTCCAGGTGCTCTACGGCAACGGCGTCCAGGTGACCGGCGAGCATAAATCAAGCTATTGTCGCCGCGGTTATCCGGTGGATCGGGTCTTTGTCAAATTTTG
Source organism: Deltaproteobacteria bacterium (assembly GCA_024280455.1). GTDB lineage: Bacteria > Desulfobacterota > Desulfobulbia > Desulfobulbales > Desulfobulbaceae > DRLX01. Next base: position 5,992 of record JAJRQC010000062.1, read on the forward strand.
CCGAAAACCTTTTGTTCAGCCCGAAGTTATAGGGCTGATTAACGAGGCGGATATTCTGCTCTTTGCCCCGGGCAGCCTGTACACCTCCATAATCCCAATTATGCAGGTTCCCGGAATCGCCGATGCCATTCGCAACAACTCCGAGGCCATGAAACTCCTTATCACCAACATATGGGTGCAGAAGGGAGAAACAGATGCCGCAAGAGATGCACCTGATCGAAAATTTCATGTCTCCGATTTGATTGCGGCCTATCATCGAAACATTCCCGGAGGTGTGCAGGACCTTTTTTCCCATGTTCTGGCCCTGGATCTGACCGACATTCCCGGATCCATCCTGCAACGATATGCCCTTGAGGACAAGGAACCTATCTATCTCGATCGAAAACGGGTCCGCCAGCTGGGCTTTACAACTGTTGCTGTGCCTGTTTTTTCCCGGGAACAACTGCAGAACAGGCGGGTTATCCAGCACGACGCCGATGCCCTTGCCCTTGCCGTTCAAGTCCTGTATGGAATCAAGTCCGCCGGTCTGCTCACCACAGGGAACACCGGTGAAAACCTGGGCAGCGACACTTTACCTTCGACCCTCCATTCGGACTATCAACTGCCCTGTCTCCGTCACGAGGAGATTGTCAGCCTGTGTAGTTATCTCAGTGCCGAGCAGATAACCCTGTCCTCCGGGTTTGATGAAAAACTGACCGGCAGGGATAGAAAATGGCTCATGAGTCGGGTCATAGAGATCATCTGGAATCATTCGGATATCCGTCTTGATCATCTGCAGTACGTACGAGGTGTCAGCCTGGTTGAACCCGCATGCTGGAAGCGCTGCCAGCAGTGGGACAATGTTTTTTCTTTTTATGATCCCCTGGATCAGCGAATTAAAATCCGTCAGGATCAGACGGAAGATCTCGGTCGTTTTGAAATGGCCTTTCTGGTTGCCCTTGGTCAATCTCTGCTGGGTAATTATGCCAAGAATAAAGAGATGATTGAAATTATCGACGCCGGAGAGCAGGTCGGGCACACCTACCGCCTGACCGTACTTGAATCCGAAGAGCTGCAGAGTTTTTTCAACTATCCCACTTTGAAAACCTATCTGCAGCTGGCTCGCATGTGCCCGTCCGCCAAAACCGAGCGGCTGTACACCCGTGTTGTCAATGTCAACGAGGGCTTTACACCACCCGGGCTTCTTTTCGGCCTTTTTTATGCCTGGTATCTGGACAATCGCTTTGCGCCTAATATAGAATACAAGATGTCCATAATGAAAAACGAGATGAGTGATCTCATTCCCGAGCAGGTCCGGATTGTCGATCGCCGCCTCCGACTGATTCAATTCTTCCGGGACAATGTTTTTCAGCATCAGACAATTTCTTCAAGTAACGGGATGTAATGCGTAAAATTCGAACAACATCCATTCTTATCCTGCTTGTTGTACTCATTCTTCTTGCCGCCTGCTATGTCATGCTGCTGATCCAGCAGCAAGTGCAGCACCGGCAGGACCTGCTTCGCTGTGAGAAAAAATCCGCCGCCGTTCTTCTGCAGAATTTTGTCAAGGAACTGAACCTGCAGTATCTTGGCCGCATGGATAGCCTGGTTGCCCGTAACCAGGAGATGGTCAACGCATTTGGAACGTGGAATCGTGAACAGCTCTTTACTGCAGCCAAACCTGTGTATACCCTGCTCAGACAGGAGAATCCATGGCTGACCCAAATGGCCTTTTTCCTGCCCGATAACACCGTTTTTCTCAGAATGCACGAACCAGAGCAGTTTGGGGATACTCCCTCTGATATCAATTCTATTCTCATGAAATGCGGCAAAATCCGGAAAACCGTTTCCGGTTTTGAAGGCGGGCCCAAGGGCTTGTTCTTTCATGTCGCCCAGCCTGTTTTTTTTGAAGGTCGTTTTGTCGGTAACCTGGTGCTGGGCGTACAGGTCGAACAGTTTCTGGCTGAAATTTATCAGAAAGTACAATTAAACAGCGCTATTGTTCTGAAAAAAAACAACAAAGAAAACTCTTCTCTGGATAAACAAAAGACCTTTGATCTAGGCTCAGCTGTACTGTATCCTGGAGAAGATACATTTTTTCGGCAATATGGTGATCGGATAGTCCCGGGCAAAGAAGAACAGCTTATCCGGGCCGATGATCAGGTCTCGCTGGTTTTTCCCGCCTTTGTCCTTGAGGATATCAAACAGCAGCCATTTGGTTCAATTCTTCTCTCCGTTGATATCACCAAAACTCTGCAGGCTCATAAACGTACCCTCATAAAGGTTATCCTGCTGACTCTGCTCGCACTCATCATTAGTGGAATGGTTCTGTATTTTGGTTTTACCAGTCTGCTCAACAGAATCATCAGGCTGAACAGTTCCCTTGAGAAAAAAAATCAGGAGTTGCAACTGGCCGGTGAGCAGATGGAAGTAAAAGTCCGGGAGCAAACTCGAGAATTGACGGTAACCAATGAGAATCTGCGCCAGGAAATGGACCGGCGCATGAGTAGTGAGGCGTCGCTGCGTATTTCCAATGAAGAATGGCGACGGACCTTTGACGCAATCAAGAATCCGGTCCTTATCCTTGATGCCGATCTGTCGATAATCAAAGGTAATGCCGCCGCCCAGGAATTACTCGGCAATGGAACTGCAGATGAAATAGCAGGGCGAAGGTGTCATGAACTTTTTGCCGGCAGTGACCAGTTGTGCAGAGTTTGTCCGGCCAAAATAGCCCTTGAAAACGGAGAGGCACAGGATCTGGTTGTTGAGCATTCCTTTCTCGGCAAGGTTTTTCAGGTCAGCTGCGTGCCGATTCTTGAAAATGACGAGCTGCTCGGCTATGTCCACACTGCAAGAGATATCACCATTCAGCGTACTCTTGAACAGAAACTGGTCCAGGCCCAGAAGATGGAGGCTATCGCTACTCTAGCAGGTGGAATAGCCCATGATTTCAACAATATTCTCGGGGCAATCCTTGGCAATGCCGATCTGCTCCTCTACAGATTCCCTGAATCGGATGCAGACGATTCACCCATGCAGGGAGAACCACCGACGGTCGAAGAAATTACCGAACATGTTATTGCCATCAAACGGGCAGGTATACGTGCCAAAGATCTGGTCAGCCAGATTCTTGCCTTCAGCCGACAGAATATAAGCAGCAAAAAGCGGATTGTTATAACCCCGGTCATTAAAGAAGTTATCAAACTGCTCCGGTCATCGCTGCCGACCACCATTGATATTCAAACGGAAATCGGCCCGGAAATCGGCCCGATTGACATTGATCCGACCCAGATTCATCAGGTTTTGATGAATCTGGCAACCAATGCCGCCCAGGCGTTGGGTAACACTCCCGGACGTATCACCATCAGTCTGCAGGAACTAGAGGCCGGTCCTGAAGAATGCAGCCGCTATCATGATCTTGCCCCTGGAAAATATGTTGTCCTCTCGGTATCCGATACCGGCCATGGTATACCGGATCATTTATTCAAACGTATTTTTGACCCCTTTTTCACCACCCGTGAGGTCGGTGAAGGCACCGGCATGGGTCTTGCAGTTATTCATGGAATCGTGGTCTCCCATGGCGGGACAATTGATGTCTCCTCCAGTGATGGAGAGGGCACGGTGTTCACGCTCTTCTTTCCACGGGCCGACAGGGAAGAAGAGGGCTCTGTCGATGCAGTAACCAACATGCCCCGGGGAAGTGAAACCATATTGTTTGTCGATGATGAGGAAGATATTGTTAAAATGCGGAGCAGGATGTTGGAATATCTAGGGTACAGGGTTTTTTCCGCCGCCAGCGGACAGGAGGCTCTTGAAATCTTTCGCCGGGAGAAAGGTGTAATTGATCTGGTCATCACCGATCAGACCATGCCGAAGATGACCGGCCTTATGCTGGCCGAAGAAATTGGAAAAATCGACAACAGAATTCCCATTGTTCTGTGTTCGGGATATTCCGAGGCGGTCACCACCGATGAGGCAAATAGAGTCGGTATTCGTCGATTCCTTGCCAAGCCCCTGGATATGCACCAACTTTCCGTCTCAATTCGTGAACTTTTACCGACAAGAGGTTCCTGATGCGAATACTGGTCATAGATGACGATGAACAGATGCGTGTTCTCCTTCGTCAGGTTATGGAATGGATCGGGTACACGGTTATAGATGCTGAAAACGGCCGTAAGGGTATGCAGAAACAGCGTGAGGAACCTGTTGACCTTGTGATAACTGATTTGATTATGCCTGAGCAGGAGGGGCTTGAGACAATCACCTCCTTGAAGCGGGAATTTCCCGAGGTGAAAATTGTCGCTATTTCCGGTGGGGGAAGAATCGGTCCTGAAGCGTATCTTCCTGCAGCCCTTGAGCTTGGAGCTGATTTAGTTTTCAGTAAACCTTTTGATGTTAAAGAATTTGTGACAGCTGTACGGGAGCTACTTGATCATGACTAAACATAAAGTCCTTGTTGTTGATAACAGCCCTGTAATACTCAAAATTGTCTCTTCTATTCTTGAAAAATACGGATGCGATGTTCAGACTGCAGGTGATGGTCTTGAGGCGCTGGATCTACTCACATTGTACACCCCGGATATTATTTTTACTGATCTGGTCATGCCCAAGATAGACGGGGCAAAGTTCTGCCGTATTGTACGCAACACCCCATCCTATAAGGATTTATTTCTAGTCGTCCTCTCAGGTATTGCCCTTGAGGACGACATGAACATCCTGGAGCTCGGAGCAGATATCTGCATTGCCAAGGGGCCTGCCTCTACCATGAAGGAGCATATTCATAATGCCTTGCATTATTTTGAATCAGGCACACTACCCAACGCAGATGTTGAAGGCTTGCAGGGTCTGTACCCCCGGGAAGTGACCCGGGAATTATTGGTCAATAAACGGCATAACGGGGTTGTGTTCAGACGAATGACCGAAGGTGCGCTTGAACTGGACAACGGGGGAAGGATTGTTCGTGCCAATCCTACATGCTGCACCCTGTTTAGACGGCCGGACACGGAAATGCTCGGAACTCGTTTTGTTGATCTGCTTCCCGAGGAAAATCGAGAAGTCTACAATGAGTGGATTGAGAACCTCACTGCAACCGATGAAGCCCTGCCGCTTGTTTTTGATTACAGTACACCGGTTTTTCTCCATGGCCGCCAGGTAACCTTTAACCTGGTGCCGGTCTTTGAGGAAGAACAGCTGTTTATTATCGGTATACTCCAGGATGTGACACCCTGTAAACTCATGGAGGAGCAGCAGCGAACCCTGGAAAAAGAACTGGAAAAGGTTCGGAAACTTGATGCGATGGCTACCATGGCAAGCGGCATTGCCCATGATTTCAACAACCTGCTCACCATTATAAACGGCAATGTCGAGATGGCGCGGGTGTTATCGGATGATGATGAAGTCGATCTACTCCTTGCTGAAACCAGCAAGGCTCTGCAGCTCACCACCGGGCTTATCCGTCAGTTCACCACCTTTTCAGACAATTACCTGCCCTCGAAAACCCGGGTCTGTGTTGACGAGTTGCTGGCCGGGCTGCTTGAAAATGAACTGGCAGGTACGACGGTTAATTTTCAACTTACTGCTGATGATAATTTGCACTGCGTGAATCTCGATTCCGATTTAATAATCCAGGTTTTCCAGAATATTATCTTCAACGCGGTTGAGGCCATGGATGGTCGGGGCCTGTTGTCGGTCAACCTGACCAGGGTTGATGGAAAAGATGAGGCAGACCACACCGGGCACCCCATGCCGGACGGAGACTTTATACGGGTCAGCATCAGAGATACCGGATCCGGGATAGATCCGCACATTCTTGAACAGGTTTTTGATCCCTATTTTTCAACCAAACAGAAGGGGACCCAGAAAGGCATGGGCCTGGGCCTGACCATCGCCCATGCCATTGTCAAGAAACACGGTGGGGTGGTGCGGCTTGAGGCAAATTCAGATGCCGGCTGTACTGCCTGCATTTACCTGCCTGTCGAGCGACGGGAGCAAAACACCGGTAATGAAATTCAGGGTGGAACCGATCGCTTTCAGATCCTGATCATGGATGACGAAGAGCTGATGCTGACAATTGCCACTAAAATGTTTGAATATTTCAACTGCCGGGTAACTGCGGTTGAAGAGGGGTTGCAGGCGGTCAGGGCATTTAAAGAGGGACAGGATGGTGGCGCCTCCTATGATCTGGTCTTGCTTGATTTACAGATTGATGATGGTATGAATGGCGTAGATGCGGCAGAGAAAATACATACTCTTGATTCTCAGGCGACACTGGTTGCCATGAGTGGAAATGATCGGGATGAGGTGATGATCCATGTTAATGACTATCATTTTGTGGCAGCGGTTGCCAAACCGTCTTCCATTGACAAGGTTGAATCTTTGATGAATACCTATGCCCAGCGCAATACCGGTTGAGATTCCGGTTTACAATGGCCTCAAGCAGCAATCGTCAGCCGTAGACAGACTGGAAACCTGTTCAGGACAAGAAAGGGGCAACCCTGTAAAATTCAAACAAAAACGAACAACTCTGAACCTTGAGTTCTTTATAAGCAGGCCCTCATGTATATCTCCCGCAGGTTCATAGATAATCACCTGCAGTACACACTGTGCGAGTCCTATAACAACGGAACCTGCCTGACCAATCGCGAGCTTGTATCCCTCGGCGCTCATCCCGACAGGTTTATCAAATATCCGGGCGGTTCTTCGTTCTATATTGATGACGTCCTTTTTGAACTCTTACGGGTAAAAGGTGTTACCCCATCCTATGACGAGGTTGAGGAGTTCTTCTTTCCATTTCTTGACCCCTATATCCGTTCAAAAATAGAGCCTTTTCTCAATCGTCATCACCACCGGAACTGGAAACCCATGTCCAGGCAGGATCGGATAAGGGTTATGGAAGAAACCCATGTTTTTGACCGCAGGCGCATGCATTTCCTCCGCTTCGGCCAGGTCGATCAGCGCAGGCTTGATAAATCAGCGACCCTGTTTAAGAAACTCCTCAGCAAGTCCAGGGATGAGATCGAGCAATATCTGATTGAGCAGGAACAGGCCCTGTCGCCGGGAGAATATAAACGCTACGTTTTTACCATTTTTGATCTCCAGCGTTTTTTTACGGAGAGTTATACTCGAACCATGCCCCACGCCCTTGAAGGGGATAAACTCGACGACCTCTTTGTCAAGGAGGTCTGCCGGCTTGACCAGGACTCTTTGTTCTGGCAGGGATTTGAGCGGCCCGAGCATCTGCCGCCCTATCTGATCCGATATGTGGTCATGTACTTTGATTTTGATTTTCCCGGGGGGCGCTCCTGGGAAGAATATATTCGTTCTTTTGCAGGTTCCAGGCGTCGTGCCCGGGCCGTAAAGGGATCCCGCCGGATGTCCATGAATGAGGCGAGCACGGTTTTTGGAGTCAGCCGGGCCAAACTTGCCGGTATGGATAAAAAAGAACTGACAAAGGCATATCGGAAAAAGGCCCATGAACTGCATCCGGATAAAGGCGGGGATCATGACCGTTTTGTTGAATTGACCGCGGCCTATAACGAACTGCTGCGCACAAGGGTGTGACAAAGTTGAAGTTTTTTCACCGGAGTCGTGCTCCATTTGGGCTTCTGGTACCCATCTTTGCCCGTCATCGTCTTCGCCTGCTCTTTGGACTTGTTGCCCTGCTCGGAGTTGATTTCCTCCAGCTCCTGATCCCCATGCTGTTAAAAAGCGGCATTGACGGCCTCAGCCGGAAGACCGCAAATGAAACATCTCTACTGAATCTTGCCCTGCTTATTCTACTGATAGCCGTGACCGTTGCCGTGCTTCGATTTATCTGGAGGACGCTGATCATCGGTTTTTCCCGTCTGCTTGAGCAAACCCTCAGGGATCGGATTTTTTCCCATCTGCTCAGGATGGATCGTCAATTCTACGGCCGATGGTCCACCGGAGGGTTGATGGCTCACGCCGGTAATGATCTCTCCGCCATTCAGATGGCATGTGGCATGGGCATGGTGGCAGCGGTAGACGCTCTGGTTATGTCGACAGCAGCAATCTGTTTCATGCTGGCCATTGATGTTAAATTGACCTTGATCGCACTACTCCCCATGCCCCTGCTTGCGATCTGTACCAAAATTCTGGCCGGACGGATGCATAATCGTTTTAACCTGGTGCAGGAACAGTTCGGCCTGATGACCGAATTCGTCCGCAATGCCCTGGTTTCTATTCGTCTGCTCAAAGTCTATTCTCTGGAGAGTCAGCAGGGGGAAGAGTTTGCACGCCTGGGTACACAGTATGTACACTCCAATTTGAAGGTCGCGGTTATCCAGGGCCTTCTTCATCCCCTGGCAACGCTCACCGGAAATGCCGGCATGTTGCTGATCCTCTACTTTGGCGGCCTGCTGGTTATTGAGGGAAAAATTACCCTTGGTTCCTTTGTTGCCTTTGTTACCTATCTGGCCATGCTGGTCTGGCCGATGATGGCTATTGGCTGGGTCGCAAATCTGGTTCAGCGCGGCCTGACTTCACTGCGTCGCGTTGCAGCACTTCTTGAAGAACAATCTACCATCAGGGGCGGTAAGGGTCTGTTGAGTCAGGCCGAGGCAATTCCTGCAATCTGCTGCCGAAATCTAAATTTTACCTACCCTGACATGAAGAATCCAGCTCTGGAGCGGATAAACCTTGATCTTACCCAGGGTATTTACGGGATTACCGGACGGACAGGTTCCGGGAAATCAACGCTTTGCAGGTTGGCGGCCAGGCTCTATCCGGTAGAAGACGGTATGCTCTTTATCGGCGGTCGGGATGTCAATACGGTCTCGGTACCCTCCGTTCGTGAACAAATCGGCTATGTCGGGCAGCAGGTTTTTCTCTTCAGCGAGACCATTTTTAATAATATCTGTTTTGGGCGGCCCGATGCTGATCGTGATCAGGTTGAGGCGGTAGCAAGGGCCGCCTCAATTCATAATGACATTGTCGGCTTTGCCGATGGGTATGCAACCCTTGTCGGCGAACGCGGAGTGAGGCTTTCCGGAGGGCAGAAACAACGGATTGCCCTGGCCAGGGCACTGCTCTGTGACCGGCCGATCCTGATTATTGATGACGGCCTGTCCGCCCTTGATGTTGAAACCGAACAGGAGGTGTTTGCCAACATTTGCCGGCAGTATAAGGGCCGCCTGGTTTTGCTTGTTTCACACCGGGTCAACCTTTTACGGAAAACAGACCGAATCTTTCTGATTGACCATGGAAAAATTCTTGCCTCCGGCAACCACGAGCAGATGCGCATGGCCAGTTCCCTGTATACAATCATGACCGATAAACAACAGGATAATGCGTAATTACGGCTACACGGAAGATGGCCGGGTAGGTTCTCTGCTTGACCTGCATATCTGGAAACGGATTCTCGGGTACTGCAGGCGGTATTGGCCTGGTCTTGTACTCGCCGTTGTGCTTTCCCTGCTGGTTACAGGGGCTACTCTTGGTTTGCCCAGACTGATGCAGGTCGGCATTGACGGCTTTATCAGCCGGGCCGATTTAGGCCTGCAGCAGCAGATCAGCGGCCTTGGCCGGGTGGGAGTCAAGTACGGCTTGCTGGTCGGGTTGATATTTTTAAGTGGTTTTTTTCAGGTGGTTGTCCTTGAGTGGATCGGGCAGATGGTCATGCACAGATTGCGGCAGGAACTTTTTGTTCACATGCTTACCCTGGAGGTCGGTTTTTTTCAGCAGCAGCCAACCGGCAAACTTGTGACTCGCCTGACTAATGATATTCAGAACATGCATGAAATGTTCACCTCGGTGATGGTGACCCTGTTCAATGATTTGCTTAAATTATCCGGCATTCTGATTATCCTCTATCTGATGAATGTGCGCCTGGCACTGATCATGACTCTTTTTCTGCCGGCGTCTCTGGCCTTGACCGTCTGGTTTTCGAAGATGGCTCGAGAACGGTTTCGGGCTATTCGCAGTCAACTGGCCAGGTTGAACAGTTTCTTGCAGGAGGCGGTGTCGAACATGTCCATCGTCCAACTCTACGGCAGGGAGAAGAAGCTGGCGGCGGAATATTCCGGATTAACTCAAGGGTATCTGCAGCGCACCTTTGCCCAGATCCGCCTGTTCGGCACCTTTCTTCCCCTGACCGAATTCATGGGAACAACGGCAGTCGCCCTGATCCTCTGGTACGGTGGTGGTGAAGTCATCAGGAAGACATTGACCATGGGCGAGCTGGTTGCCTTTTTTTTCTACATGCGTCTTTTCTTTCAGCCCATGCGTGAGCTGTCCCAGAAGTATTCCATCGTCCAGTCCGCCATGGCCTCGGCTGAGCGTATTTTTCAACTCATGGACACCAGACAAACCATGGAGGTGATTGAGCCCCACTATGTCCCACAATCGATAACCGGTGCGGTCAGGTTTGAACAGGTGAGTTTTGGCTATGATCAGGAACAACCAATTTTGCACGATTTCTGTCTTGAACTTCCTGCTGGTAAGGTAACCGCCCTTATCGGACCGACAGGGGGCGGAAAGTCTACCCTTGCCGGAATGCTGGTCAGATTTTACGATCCGCTGGCCGGGACTGTATTTCTTGATGATGTCGACCTCCGCAGGTATCCACTGGAGATATTGCGTAGCGTTGTCGGTATAATAATGCAGGATGTTTTTATTCTGCCCGCTACGGTCAGGGCCAATATCACTGCCGGCAGTGTGCTGGCCGCTGAAGATGTGCAGTCTCTTGTCGAGCAGACCGGCCTGAAACCGCTTATTGATCGTTTGCCCGAAGGTCTTGAAACCGTTATCGGCGAGGGCGGACTTGAACTTTCTGCAGGTGAAAAACAATTGCTTTCCTTTGTCAGGGTGCTGGCAAGAAATCCGGCTCTGTTGATATTTGATGAGGCAACGGCAGCCATTGATACGGAGAGCGAGAATATTCTGGAAAAAGCGGTTGAGAAGGGGTTTTCCGACCGAACCGTTCTGGTGATAGCCCATAGACTCTCCACTATACGTCGGGCGGATCTGATTCTGGTCATGGAAGAGGGGAGGATTGTAGAGCAGGGAAGTCATGACTTTCTGATGGGAAAAAACGGGGTGTATAAAAAACTGGTGGAAATAGATCTGCTCGGCAGTCGCTAACCGTGTACTCATACATCCGGCCGGACCGGCCTACTTAATACGTCTGCCTGAAGAACCATCACTGGCTGGTTCTTCAGGCCGGCTTCCTCTTTTTTCCCATCCTGTTCTGCAGGACATAACTGATCATCTGGCTGGGGCTGAGCTTGACCGAGGATGGCCCGGAACGGATATAAAATTCTTCATTTTTCCCGATCTTAAGGAAAACCGGCTGACCGGCGCGGCGGACATCGACCATCACCAGTTCTTTATCCTCACTTGTCAGCAGGTTGATATTGATAAATCCTGAGAATTCTGCCCCGATATGCTGGTTAATCAGGTTTTTAACATGGAGCAGGCAACGATCACTGTTTTCAAATTCGTCAACCTCCAGCCCACCGATTCGGCCGCTGTCCTCAACGCCAAGGAGCAGAACGCCACCGTCGGCGTTTAAGAAGGCAACAATGGCCTTCACCCAGGCAAGTTCAATTTCCTTCCCCTTTTTGCCGCTTTTCAGGTTGGTCCGGATTGTCGATTTGAATTCCACCTTTGCCCCTTCGCCCTGATTGATCAGCCGGTGCAGTCGAATGAGCGGGTCAACCACCTGACGCCGTGGCCGGAATCCTCCGTTTTTCCAGATAAAAAAGAGCAAAAGCATGCCCCCGGCCGTGGCAACCAGGACGTCGGTAAGGTCGAGTCTGAGCAGGGTCTGGTTGAGCTGGGCAAGCAGTTCCCTTTCCGGCGCAGCTACCCCGATCCAGAAAACGGAGTTGTTCCGGACCAGCGGCTGCAAAGAGCCGAGCCATTGCCGGTTGTCATAGGTGAATTTAATGGTTTCTTCAGCAGGATGTTCAGAGACTATCCACTGTTCGACAAGTATCGACAGGACTTTATTGTAATCAGTGGCGCTGTCGTCTGCGGTTAAGCCGGGAAGAATGACGTTGCCGGTCGGATTGACCAGAAACATGATCCCGGTCGTATCCTTCTTTTTCAGGCTCATTAACTTCTGTATACCCTTGAGCGAGATATCTATCCCGAAAACAAAGAAATCCTTTTGCCTGTCGGGAGCATCCCAGGAAACCGAGGCAGTCATCCCCTTTTCCCGACTTTCAAAAAAGGTGTATAAAGAGGTCCAGTAGACCTCTCCGGTTTCCTGAGAACGATGGAACCAGGGCCGATTCCTCGGGTCGTAGTCGGTTTGAACTTCCCGAACATCACGCCCCTGTTCAGGACTTTTCCAAATTTTATACACGGCCCTGCCGACTTTCGGACCCGGCAGCGTGACCCTGGTCAGCCAGCCGTTCTCTTCCTGCATCAGAAAGTATTCCCGGCCGGAATTATCCGCCAGCAGAACTCCGCTGACCTGTTCCTGGTGGTCTATCAGGGGGAAAAGTTTTTTATTTAAGGAGACGATATCGTCAGACTCAATGACACCGTTTTTTCCCCAGTCTCTGACAATATTGAGTTTATCTCCAATATTGTTTAAGAAACTGCGCAATTCACCCAGTTCCTTTTCGTTGATGCTCTGCAGCAATGTGGAGGCTATATCGGATTTCACCCGGAAATATTGATAGATATTCAGGCTGAAGAGGATGAGAAGGAAACCGACCAGGGAAAGGGCCAGCGACCAGAGCAGTGAATACTTTTTTTCAGTTTTATTTTCAGGCGGCATTTTTCGTTGTAATGATTTCGGAATGTGTATCAACAGCGCCAAGAGCTGCAAGCTGCTGCCGGACATATTGTCCATAGGCCTCTCCGACATTGGCAAAAATGTTATAAACGATATGGGCACCGGCCTCTTCAAGCGCCCGGGCATCATCGGCATAACGGGCCGTTGCTGTTATATAGCCGGTAAAGCCGCTTTGCTGCAGCTGGTCAACCGCCGTCATGTTGGCGGCGTGATTCGGCATGCACAGGGAAACAATGGCAATCTGGCCGGGATTTATTTTCTCCCAGAAATCGATATCAGAGGCATCGCCAAGGTAGACTTTCATCCCGTCTTTGCGAAGACGGGCAACGGTTTCTCTATTGTTGTCGACTCCGGCGACCCGGCCGGAAAATTTTTTACAGGCTTCAACATAGGCCCCGGTCCCTATGCGGCCCATACCGAAAATCAGGACATCTGCATCAATATCCAGAGGCGTATCCGCCGGATGCCGGCGTGAAGTTTCAAAACGTTTGAGAATGGTTTTGTAACGGGCATACAGGGTATAGGCCGAGCCGTTTAACGGCGCGCCGACAACAAAAGAAAAAGTGAGTGCCAGGGCGGTGAGAACCAGCCATTGCGGCTCAAGCCAGCCGTTTTTTACGCCGACGGCAGCAACGATCAAGCCGAATTCGCTGTAATTGGCCAGTGGAAATCCGGTAAACAATGCAGTGCGGGCACGACAATCAAACCGGCTCATCAGCAGAAAAAACAGCCCCCCTTTAAAAGGGATAAATAAACCGAGCAACAGGCTGACAATTATTATTTTGATATCGGGTAGACCGGACAGGCCGATACTGAGAAAGAAAGCGACCAGGAAGAGGTTTTTAAATCCCATCAGGTTGTAGCCCAGTTCTTTTGCTCTTGGGTGACTGCCGATAAGAATACCGGCAATAAGCGCCCCGAGATCAGGTTTCAGACCAACGATCTCAAAGGAGAAAGAACCGACGACCATAGCCATGAACAGGCCGAAAAGAGCTAAAAGCTCGCCGTGGTCCGTGAGGTCGAGCAGCTTAAAGAAGAGCGGCCGGAGAAAATATAACAGCGGCAGACAGAGTGCCCATATTGAAGGAACTTTACCGGCTGAAATGGTCAGGAAAACAACAGCAATAATATCCTGCATGACCAGTATGCCGACGGCGGTGATCCCGTGCAGTGAGCTCATCTCACCCCGTTCTTCAAGGATCTTGATCGCATACACCGTACTTGAAAAAGAGAGGGCAAAGCCAAACAGAAGGGCGGTTGAAGGGGCAATGGTGGTCAGCAGGGGGCTCAAACTCAACAGATAGACAAAGGTTGAAAAAACCATCATGCTTGCCAGCATATGGATAGTCGTGCCCAGCCAGATTTCCCTGCGAAGCAGGGTTTTGATGTCAAGTTTGAGGCCGATGGTAAACAGCAGCAGAGTCACGCCGAGATCGGCAAGTTCCTGCAGGGCTTCACCACCCTGGCGGATGCCGAGGCCATTGAGGATAAAACCGGCGGCCAGAAAACCGATCAGGGGCGGCAGTTTGATCAGGCGGACGATAAATCCGCAGATAAAGGCAAAGCTGAGCCAGGATGCATCGATCAGCCACAGAGGTGTTGCTTCCATAATGGATTCCGTTATTTGTTGAATAATCTTTCGTAAAAGGGAATCCAGCGAATAATCATCTGCTGCAGCTTGCCGGAGGATTTTATTTCCTGTAAATACCCGTTTGCCAAGGCAAGGAGTTTGGTATCATCTTTTCGTATGCCCCAGGCAATAAACTCCTTGGTCATGGGCACTGTGACCGCAGTCAATCCCTGGTCGGTATATTTGGCGGCCATGTAGAAGTTCATGGGCAGGTCGTAGACAAAGGCATCTATCTTTTTGTCGAGCAGGCCCTGTACGCCCTGGGCGACACTGTCATAATGGATAATCAATCCTTTTGATTTATCCCTGGTGACCAGGAAATCACCGGTCGTTGCCTTAACCGTTCCGATCCGTACCGTCGGGGTCAGCAGGTCGGTAAAGCCGCTGCTGAATCTGTTGTATTCAGAAAGGCGTACCAGAGAAACCTGGTCGGTCACCATGTACGGATCGGCAAAGGCTATCTGGTATCTGCGGGCATCGGTCACGGTCATGGCCGACATGATAATATTGATTTTTCCTGAAAGCAGGGCCGGGATCTGTTCTTTCCATTTGAGTTCAACAAAACGGAGTTTACGGCCGCTGTACTCGGCAAGTCCCTTGGCAAATTCAGTCTCAAGGCCGGTGATTTTGCCGTTTTCCCTGTAGGCCATGGGCGGGGCATTGGTGGTGATCCCGACTTTGAGAAGTTGCTCCCCGGGAAGATCAGAAGATACGGCCGACTGATGAGAGGCAACGCAGCCGCTGCAGAGGATGCCGGCAATAGATAAAGAAAAGAAGAGGTTTCGTAACATGGTTATTTCCTGGTCATATTGAAAACGTAGTTTTCATTGTATTTCAACTCTTGTCGGTGTCGTAGATAGCGGAGACTTCCGGTAGTGATGTGGCAATGTCCATATGACGAGCGAACTCGTGAGACTCCGAGAAGCCTCGCCACCGACGGCGGAGAGGTCGTTCCTCTTGTAATTCCGTACAGGGCAAATGGCGTTTTTGCCTTTTTACGAGCCCATTAATTCCGGCAGTACTTTTTTTGTTCATTCAACAAATCAACTTGCAGTATATGCAGCAGTTGAGGCAAAAAAATATTGACTCAATCGGCGGATTCCCCGGCGATAACCCTGCCGCGAGAGAGAAAGGAGATCCCCTGCTGCAATTTGGTGCCGATCATGACTGACTCGATGATCGGTTCAACCACTGGTTTTGCTGCCGTCCAGATAACTATAAATTTAGCCCCGGAGCCGCCTTTGCTTTCCGATTCCTGGACAATAAAGCGAGTGGAGGCAAGAGGGGCAATAGTGACCGGCTTGCCCAGGTATTTTTTAAGGAGCTTACCTTCTGAATCATAATAATCCACATTCTGCAGGATCAGGCCGTTTTCAGGATCGGTATTACGGATGGAAAGGGTGGCCGTCAGGTTAAACGGTTTATTTCGATACCGTTCATCAGCATAAATATGCGAGTACAGAGGCACGTAGACGGTTTGCGTCAGCCATCGTGTTATTCCACTGGCCCGCACCTGCGGTGAGAGGAGCAACATGAGGAAAGTGAAAGCCAATGCCGTGGAGCAGGAAATTCTGCGAGTTAACTGTCGGCTCATGGTGTCTCCCGGATCTTTTGCAGAGAAGAACTGATTTGTTTACTTAACTGAGAAATTGCAGTTGATGCAGCCGTAACATATCCTGTAAACCCGTCACTGTCCACAGGAACGCTTGATCGGCCCGGGCCTGTGGAGGTGAAAACGTGTATGGCGGAAGGAGTCACGGGCGAAGAAGGAAGTGAAGACAAGCTGCAGGATACAATACATCTCGGGACAGGCGCCGTGAATTCCACCGCTGCGGTGGAGAACACGACGCCGTTTGCAGAGCCTGATGAAAGCTGTCAGGCAAAGACATAATACCTGAGCCAGACGTAGACCATGGAGATGAAAACCGTTATAAACATGATCGGAACGCCATAGGCGACGAATTTCATAAAGCTGATCCGGTGTCCTGCCTTTTCAGCCATGCCGACAACAATAACATTTGCCGAGGCCCCGATGGGGGAACCGTTTCCACCCAGGCAGGCACCAAGGGCCAGGGACCACCAGATGGGCATGAGGTCGGCGTGTTGGAGTAAATCCTTGCCGGACAGTTCAGGCCACATCTCTCTTGCCATATCAATGACCAGTGGATTCATGGTTGCAACATAGGGAATGTTATCGACCACGGCCGAGGCAATGGCGGAAAACCACATGATCACCATCGAGGTGGCAAAGAGATTTCCCTGGGTAAGGGCCAGCATTTTTTGCGACATCAGGCCGATGGCGCCGACTTTCACCATGCCGCCGACCATAATGAACAGGCCGATGAAAAAGAAAATGACCGTCCACTCCACCTCGGCCAGCACGTGGTGCGGTTCACGGGTTCCTGACAGCAGCAGCAGGAGACCGGCGCCGAAAAGGGCTACGGTTGCCGGCTCGTAGTGAAAGACGCCGTGGAGGACAAAACCGATCAGAACGATACCAAGCACCACAAGTGATTTGGTCAGCATGACCGGGTCCTTGATTGCCTCGCGCTCATCCATCATCATGATACGTTCTTTGAGCTCATCCCGGGTCTTCAACCTCTTGCCGAAAACAACTTTGATGATGACGACAAAGACAACCATCATAACGATAACGATCGGGGCCAGATTGACGATGAAATCCATAAAGTTGAGTTTGGCCTTGGAGGCGATCATGATGTTGGGCGGATCGCCGATAAGGGTTGCCGTGCCGCCGATGTTCGAAGCCAGAGCCTCGACAATTAAAAAGGGGATCGGGTCGACTTCAAGGGCATCGGCTATCAGCAGGGTGACGGGAGCCAGCAGCAGGACGGTGGTGACATTGTCGAGCAGGGCGGAAAGAATCGCAGTAATGACGGCGAAGATGACCATGATCCGTATGGGTTCGCCTTTGCCCAGCTTGGCGCTGCGGATGGCAATATACTCAAACAGGCCGGTGGGACGCATCAGGTTGATGATGATCATCATGCCGATCAGAAGAAAAATAACGTTCCAGTCAACCCCGAACTCTTCCAAGTGAAAGGCCTCTTGCTGTTCCAGAATTTTCAGGACCAGGACCAGTGATGCACCAAAGAGGGCGACAACGGTTTTATGGATTTTTTCTGAGATGATAATTGCCAGCGCAATAAAAAATATTCCACAGGCAATGTAAAAACCGGAATCCATTACCAGGGTCTGGGCCGCTTGCGCGGATTCAACAGGTGCCATTAGCCTTTTCCCCCTTGGTCAGGATGTCTGCAATAAAATTATAAATATCACGCATGTATACCATTCCTATAATGGTGCCGTTTTCGTCGGTTACCGGGAGGCGCTGCAGTCCTTTTTTGATCATCAGGTCGGCACAGACCATGAGCGGAGCATCACCGTCAATGGTGATGACATCTTGAACCATGATATCTCCGACCACCTTGTCTTTTGCCCGATCAGTCATCTGCTCAAGCATGTGTTCCCAGGAGAACATACTGAGATCCGGCGAGAGGTATGAGGGAATAACCGCCCGCATTATATCTTTTATAGACAATATCCCGACTACTTTGCCTTTCTCGTTTTTTACAGGCATGCCCTTGATGGGCAGGCCATGGTGGCGTTTTATGTTGCGCATGCGAATGACTGCCTCGCAAATAGGCATGTCCGGGGCAAGATAGTCCTCAATAGGTGACATCACATCTCGTGCTTTCATTGGTTTCCTCAAAAAAAAATGAACAGGTGACGGATCCGTCTGCTGCCTGCTGCAGAGCGGGCAGCAGACAGGGAAGGGTCAGCTCCCCAGAGGCTTGGTCCTGGATCCCTGTTTTTTAGGCAGGGCGGCTCGTAACTCGTCTGCCTGATGATTTTTCATGGTTTTTTTGATCAGGATATCGACCGGGCTGGCTGGAGTGTTGTAATAGCTGTTGTTCCATTCATAGCGTGGGGCAACAACGGCGCCTTCAATACTGATGCCGCCGAACAGGCCTTTTGAGCGGCCAAAGGCAAGGATGTCGGCAGTCTGGGCCTTGGCGGAGGCTCCAACCGGTCCGGCGGCAACGGCAACGTCACCGCCAAGTTTGAATTCCGTGGAGAGCATGGCATTGATTCCCTTTTCGGTCATGACCATGAGGATAATTTCAGAGGCATCGGCACCAATCTGTAATCCAAGAGAAACGGCTCCCATGGTGTAGAAGGCCGGGTAGCTCCACTCCCCTGTTTTCTGATCTTGTGCCACCAGCAATCCTGAGCCGCCTGAGCCGCCAATGATAAAACCGCCCCGAAGCATTTGCGGGACGATAAAAATTCCTTTGGCATTGTGAACATTATTTCTGAACCATTCCATATTCGGGTCCTGCATAAAACTCTTAAAAACGGCTGTGCCTTTGGCAACAAGCTCCTGAGGTTTACTGTAATCTCCGGCCTGTCCAGCTGTAGCTGTGAAAAGAGTGACGCAGGTGAGTGTTAACATAGATAAAAATCTTGTCAGTGTGTGTTTCATTTGTCGTGCTCCTGGTAGAAGAATATGGTCGTGGGGTTGAGTCGATCTGAATCCGAATATGTGAAAAAAGTTTGTCATAGCAAGAAGAGATCACTTTTGTACAGTTCATGAAACTGACAGCTGATTGTGGTAGACTCGTAAAAAGGCAAAAACACCATTTTGCACTGTACGGAAATACAAGAAGTTATAACCGTTCCTCCGCCGGTGGTGAGGCTTTTCGAAGTCTCGTTACACTCGCTGTCTACGATACCAACAAATGTAATAAATAAGAACGGTTTATACAAACATAAAAAAGGTGTTATCATTTAAGAACTTATCCCGGGGCGACGAGGATTTTTCAGGCAGCGAGCAGGTCCGACGTGAAGGTTAATCGGTGATTGAAAATTTATCACTGCCGGCGGCAAGCTGATATCTTTTTTCTGATTACCATTAACACTCCGCTTTGTTACGTTATTATACTTGCTGCTGACTGTCTGTCATTCCTGTCATTATTCCTCTCCGGTCGTTCCCGGCTATTTTTATCCCTGGTTGTGGCTGTGACGTTAATCAATAAGCTGAGAATGAAATATTGCCTTATGTTCAATAATGTGCGAAGCCGGGCTTTTTTGCCTTGCATTTTTTCATGAGTTATTGTTTATTCAAATGTTTCGTATAACTTTTGACATGAAATTATTCTAATATAGAGGAGGATTCGCATGTATGCTATTATTCGTACCGGCGGCAAGCAGTATCAGGTCGCAGCCGGGGATACAGTGCGGGTGGAAAAACTTAAAGGCGAAGTCGGGGATACCGTTGAGATCAACGATGTTCTGCTGGTAACTAATGGGGACGTTGTTCAGGTCGGACAGCCTCTGGTTGACGGAGCCAAGGTGATTGCCAAGATTGCCGAACAGGGCAGGGAAAAGAAAATCCTGGTCTTTAAGAAGAAAAAACGTAAAGGCTATCAGGTCAAAAATGGTCACAGGCAGCAGTACACAGCTCTGACCATTGAAGAGATAGCTGCGTAAAGTAAGCCACCGGCAACCATCCGGGAAGGAACAGTAACGGAGAATATAAAATGGCACATAAAAAAGCAGGCGGCAGTTCACGAAACGGCCGTGACAGTGCAGGGCAGAGAAGGGGTGTGAAACGATTCGGCGGACAAATTGTCAGGGCCGGAAATATCCTGGTTCGGCAGCTTGGTACCAGGATACATCCTGGTGAGAATGTCGGTTGTGGTCGGGATTACACCCTGTTTGCCAAAGTTGATGGTGTTGTCACGTTTGAAAATTTCGGCAAGAATCGTAAGCGGGTATCCGTCTATCCTGCCTGACGGTATATCGGACAAGGCGATTTCCGGCTTCTGCCTTAAACAGCCGGACTCGGGAAACACAAAAAAAACTCGACATCAAGATAATTGGTGTCGAGTTTTTTTATGGGAACATTGAAAAGTGTAGTTACGGCCGGTTGAACGACTCGAAGTCTTCGCGATCTGATTGCTCGTTGACTTCTGCGTTATGCTCAAATTTATACTGGGAATATTCTGCCTGTAGTATTTTTTCAAGGCACCTTTTTGTTTTGATCGGGCGTGAAGGAACAGCGTCATTGCGGGGTACGCTTTAGCACATGGGATTTATTGACGAAGCAAAATTTTTTGTAAAGGCCGGGGATGGCGGCAACGGCTGTGTCAGCTTTCGCCGAGAAAAGTTCGTCCCCCGTGGTGGGCCCAACGGTGGCGACGGTGGCAAGGGTGGTTCAGTATACCTGGTCTCAGATGCCAGGCTTCACTCCCTGATTGACTTCAGGTACCGGTCTCATTTCAAGGCCGAGCGTGGAAGTAACGGTCAGGGCAGTGACAAACACGGCAAGGGCGGCAAGGATTGTATTGTCAGCGTGCCCCTTGGTTCTGTGCTGAAAGATGCGGAATCCGGTGAAGTGCTGGCTGATCTCACCGAAGACGGTGTTCGCTTCCTTGCCGCACAAGGAGGGAAGGGCGGCTTTGGCAATGCCCGTTTTGCTACCTCGACAAACCGGGCGCCGCGCAAGGCGACTCCAGGGATTGAAGGGGAAGAGCACTGGCTCAAGATCGAGCTTAAATTAATTGCCGATATAGGATTGATCGGGCTGCCCAACGCCGGCAAGTCGACCCTGCTTTCAAAACTCTCCGCCGCCCAGCCCAAAGTGGCACCGTATCCTTTTACCACCCTGGAGCCTCAACTCGGGGTCTTGCAGGTCCGGCATCATCGGCCGCTCATTGTAGCCGATATTCCCGGCCTGGTTGAAGGTGCCCATAAGGGGGTCGGCCTCGGCCATACATTTCTCCGGCATATTGAACGAACCAAGGTGCTTATTCATGTTCTGGATGGTGCGGGCGAAGAGGATGCCCCGTTCCTTGATCTGCAGATTCTGGAGCGGGAGCTGGCCGCTTTTAAGGATGAACTGCTGGATCGGCGCCAGATTATCCTGCTCAACAAGATCGACCTGTTTGACAGGGACCGTCTTAAGGAACTACAGGAAATGTTTACGGCCAAAGGTCTGGAGGTTTTTCCCATTTCAGCCCAGACCGGTGAAAATATCGATCAGTTGAAAAACACACTTGCAGAACTCATCGACCCTGTTATGTATTGAACATGACTTAAATTCTGCAATTGACAAGTTCGCCGGAGATGCGAGGCATCAATGGCACAGACGTATAGCATACTTCAAGCCATTGATAACGAAGTAGATTCGGTGAAATTGTCAATCCCGCAGGGTAAAGAAAATGAAAAAATCCGTACTCACCAAGACAGTGAGTAAATATGAGTGGACAATATAACGAAAAATATTGATTTAAAATGAGAAAATCATTTTTTCATTTTCTGAAGTGCAGGATTTAGGTATGACCTTTCAGGTAAGTAAAGAAGACGGCCTTTTCTACAGGCAGACCTTGTTTGATCAGGCCAAAAGAGTGGTCATCAAGGTCGGCAGTGCGGTGTTGACCGATCATCAAGGCCTGAATCAGCCGGTGATAGAGAGTCTGGCCCGGCAGATTTCCTTTCTCTGCTCCACCGGCCGCGAGGTGATACTTGTCAGCTCCGGCTCAGTTGCAGCCGGTAGGCAGAGGCTTGGTGTGTCCAGAGAGCGCCGGGGAGGGCTTAAGGTCAAACAGGCGCTGGCGGCAATTGGCCAGGGATTGTTGATGCAGGCCTATGAGCAGGCTTTTGCCGAACATCAGCAACAGGTTGCCCAGGTGCTCCTGACCCACAGTGATCTTTCCCATCGGGACCGATACCTCAATGTCCGCAATACGATCAACACCCTTTTTGAATTCGGGGTGGTGCCGATCATCAACGAGAACGATACGGTTTCGGTTGAAGAGCTCCGTTTTGGAGACAACGATACCCTGGGCGCTCTGATCACCAACATGATCGGGGCCGATATGTTTATCATTTTGACCGACGTTGACAGTCTGTGTACCGCCAACCCTGCAGATGATACCTCGGCCCGGCCGGTGTATACCGTTGCCACCATTGATAAGCAGGTGGAAAAAATGGCCGGCAGTACCAGCTCGCTGCTTGGAACCGGCGGCATGCAGTCCAAAATCCGGGCCGCAAAAATGGTAGCATCCTGCGGCGGCTCTTCGTTCATCGGCCCGGGCAGAAATACAAACATTCTCCAGGAGCTTTTCAGTGGTAATTTGGTGGGCACCTTTTTCCTGCCCATGTCCGAAAAGATGGGCGGCCGAAAGCACTGGATCGCCCATGTCCTGCGGCCTAAGGGATTTCTGGTCGTTGACGACGGCGCCTGCAAGGCCCTGGTTGAGCGGGG
The DNA here is from genome assembly GCA_024280455.1 of Deltaproteobacteria bacterium. GTDB lineage: Bacteria > Desulfobacterota > Desulfobulbia > Desulfobulbales > Desulfobulbaceae > DRLX01. The sequence goes on from JAJRQC010000062.1 coordinate 28,657, forward strand.
GAAAAGTCTGTTGCCTTCAGGGATAATTGAGGTCCGCGGCAGGTTTGGGGTTGGGGCGCCAGTGCACTGTTTGCGGGAAGATGGCGAGGCCGTGGCCGCCGGACTGAGTAATTACCGGTCTCGGGACATTGAAAAGATTAAGGGCTGCAAGAGTAGCCGGATCCAGGAAATTCTGGGATACAAGGATAGTGACGAGGTCATTCACCGGGACAATCTTGTGTTGCTGGATGACTTTCTGCGTGAGCTGTAGATATCAGGAGAGACAGAGATGAGCGAAAAAACCATAAAGCAAATGGTCGTTGACATGGCAACCAGGACCAAGGAAGCCTCCCGTTCCCTTGCCGCTTTGCCCACAGCAGTCAAAAATAATGTTCTTTTAGAGACTGCTGAAATGTTGATGAAAGAGTGTCCCTATATCCAGAGTGAAAATGATAAGACCTTGTTGCCGGTAAGGAAAAGGGTCTTTCCGCAGCCATGCTTGATCGGCTTGAACTCGGTGACAAGGGCATATGCTCCATGGTTGCCGGCCTGCGCGAAGTGGCTGCGCTGCCTGATCCGGTTGGAGAGGTTGCCGACATGAAACGGCTGCCCAGCGGTATAACCGTCGGCCGTATGCGGATTCCGCTTGGGGTGGTGGGGATGATTTACGAGTCCAGGCCCAATGTAACCATTGATGCTGCCGCCCTCTGTCTGAAGGCGGGCAACGGCGTATTCTTACGGGGCGGTTCCGAGGCCATTCATTCAAATCTTGCCCTGGCTAAGATTTTTCATATTGTCCTTGAATCGTTTGCTGTTGACCCGGCTGTGGTTCAGGTTATTCCGGTCACGGATCGGGAGGCGGTGAATCATATGATCGCCCTTGAAGGGTTGTTGGATGTTATTATTCCCCGGGGCGGTGAAGGGTTGATTCGTTTTGTTGCTGAAAATTCCAGGGTTCCGGTCCTCAAGCACTACAAGGGCGTTTGTCATGCCTACGTGGACGAAGAGGTTGATATCGATATGGGCGTACGGATCGTGCTCAACGGTAAAACTCAGCGCCCCGGAGTCTGCAATGCCCTGGAAGGGCTGCTGGTACACCGGGAAATCGCCCCTGTATTTTTACCTGCAGTTGCCGAGCGGTTGATAGCCGAAGGGGTTGAACTGCGGGGATGCGGCCGCAGTTGTTCCCTGGTTCCTGCCATGGTTCCCGCCTCGGAAGAGGACTGGGGCACGGAGTTTCTTGATCTCATACTGGCCGTAAAGGTGGTCGACTCAATGGAGGAGGCCCAGGAGTACATTGCCAGATACGGCTCCCAGCACACGGAAACAATTCTCACCAAATCCTATAGCCGGAGCCAGCGGTTTTTAAGAGAGGTGGACGCCTCCGCCGTGATGGTCAATGCCTCGACCAGGTTTAATGACGGCGGGCAGTTCGGACTCGGCGCCGAGATCGGTATCTCAACAACCAAACTGCATGCCTATGGTCCCATGGGGCTTGAAGAGCTGACAACCCGGAAATTTATTGTTTATGGGGACGGTGAGGTTCGGGAATAATCGGTTTGTCTTTATCGGGTCTCGAAAAATGTCGCAAGGTCGGAATCTTCGGCGGAACCTTTGATCCAGTGCATGAAGGACATATGCGTCTGGCTGCGTTTGTTCTTGCCGGGGAGCTTGTTGAGCATATTCTTTTTCTACCCGCTGCCCAGCCGCCGCATAAGATGGTGGCAACAGCCCCGTTCTCTCACCGGGTCAACATGCTTGAAACCGTTGTTGCCGACCAGCCGGCCATGACGGTTTCTTTGCTTGAATCCAGACGTCATGGACCGTCCTATACCGTAGACAGTCTCAGGGCCCTGCAGGACGAACTGCCCGATGCCCATCTTTTTTTCCTGCTTGGTGCGGACTCTCTGCTTGAGCTTCATCTGTGGTATCGTTTTACGGAACTCTTTAATCTTGCCGATTTAATCGTTGTTGCCCGTTCCGGGCTGGATGATGAACTCTGTTATCAGGCTCTTCGAGAATTGCCAGGCCACTTCACCCCGGATTCCGAATGTCGAAAATGGACCCGAAATGACGGGGCCGGGGTCTGGTACCTCACCGGGTTTTCCTCACCTGTCTCCTCCTCCGAAGTCCGGCGCCAACTGGCCTTGAACAAGCGTCCACGTGGGGTGGACCCGGAAGTGCTGGCCTACATCCAAACGCATAAACTCTATGGCGTGAAGGGGGATCATGCGCTACATAGCTGATCTTCATATTCATTCCTGCTTTTCCCGGGCAACAAGTAAGGCCAGCCGGCTTCCTGGGCTTGCAGCCTGGGCCGCCATCAAGGGCATTCAGGTGCTTGGGACCGGTGACTTTACCCATCCGGGCTGGGTGCAGCATTTAACCCAATACCTTGTCCCGGCGGAACCTGGTTTTTTTAAACTGGCAACCTGGAACAATGACGAAATAGCAGCGGTGATCCCGGAGGGGCTCAATCCTGATGATCTACCCATCGGCGATATTCGCTTTGTTCTCAGCTCCGAAATCAGTTCCATTTACAAGAAAGACGATAAAGTTCGGAAAATTCACAACATCCTCTATGCTCCCGACTTTGAAACCGTTCGCCGGGTCAACAGGACCCTGGCGGGAATAGGGAATATTGAATCCGACGGCCGACCGATCCTTGGTCTTGATGCCCGCAACCTGCTGGAAATCCTCCTTGAGCACGGTCCGGACGGATTTCTGGTTCCGGCCCATATCTGGACCCCCTGGTTTTCCCTTTTTGGTTCAAAGTCGGGTTTCGATGTTCTTGAAGAGTGTTTTGGCGATTTGAGTCCCGAGATTTTTGCTCTTGAAACCGGGCTTTCTTCCGATCCGGCCATGAACCGCTGTATTTCAGCCCTGGATCGCTACACCCTGATCTCCAATTCAGACTGCCATTCTCCATCCAAGCTCGGGCGGGAAGCCAATGTTTTTACCACCAGTTTTGATTTTCCTTCGTTACAGACGGCCCTGCGCTCACCGGTTGACCGGCAGGGGCAGCAGGTTTTTTCGGCGACCATCGAATTTTACCCGGAAGAGGGCAAGTATCACTGTGACGGGCACCGGAAATGCCATGCCTGTCTTGAACCCCACGAGACAATAGAAAGCAAAGGTCTTTGCCCGGTCTGCGGCAGGCCGGTGACTGTTGGTGTTCTGCACCGGGTTATGGAACTGGCCGATCGAAAATCGCCTCAGTATCCGGAAAACTCTCCAGCGGTTCATAGTCTGATTCCGCTTCCTGAAATCCTCAGTGAGTTGTTGGGGGTCGGGCCGGGATCAAAAAAAGTTATGCGAACGTATGGACGTTTAATCAACACCTTCACTTCTGAATTTAATCTATTACTTAATGCCAAACTTGAGGATATATCCGACTTCGGCTCCCCCTTTCTTGCCGAGGCCATAAGGCGGGTCCGCAGTGGAAACGTTATCCGGCAGCCCGGCTATGATGGTGAGTTTGGTGTCATTCGGGTGTTTGCTGAGGATGAGTTGAGCAGACTCTCCGGTCAGTTGAACCTGTTTGGTGAGACTGCCAGGCCACCGAAAAAGAAAAGAAAGGCGCAACGGGTAGCGGCTGTAAAACCACGGGTTAAAAAAAAGAAACTGATTGCGCAAGTAAAAAAAAGCTGAACAGCGCTCAGCAGGCGGCAGTGACCAGCACTGCCCGCCATATCCTGGTTCAGGCCGGGCCGGGAACCGGAAAAACCCATACCCTGGTTGCACGACTGCTCTATCAGCTCCGGCATGATCCAGGACCGGCCACGGTTATCACCTTTACCAACAAGGCGGCAAATGAGGTTCGCGAGCGTCTCAACAGGACCGGAATTGCCAAAGAGGCCGTATTGGTCACAACGCTGCACAGCTACTGCCTGTATTTCCTGCGCCTGCAGGACCCATCACTTCGGGTTGCCGGACCTGAGATGCGAGCTCTTATGTTGCGGCGGCTCTTTCCTGGTCTTGGTTCTCAAGAGCTGTCCGCCGTCCTGGAACATGTTGAAAAATATGATTTTTCCGATGAGAGGGCGCAGGAATATTTTAATGCCCTTGCGGCTCGTCACCTGATCGACCTGACCGCTGTTATCCCTTCCGCTCTGGCCTTGCTGAACTCTGATAACCTCCAGGCTGCTCAGGCCATGCGCCTGGATACCGGGGCGCTCTACATTGATGAATTCCAGGATTTGAATTCGGTTCAATATGCGCTTGTTAAAACACTTGCCGAGAGTTCCAGCGTTTTTGCCATCGGCGATCCTGATCAGGCAATCTACGGCTTTCGCGGTGCTGATCCACGATGGTTTTATCAGTTTGTGGAGGATGTTGCACCGGAGGTGCATCGTTTACAGCGCAACTATCGATCGGATAAAAATATTGCCAGGGCAGCCTCGGCAGTCATTGCTGTAAACACTCTTACCGGGCAGGAGGCGGTACCGGAAAGCCGGGCCGACGGCGGAATTTTTGTACATAAATCAGCCAATCGGTTCACCGAAGCTGCCTTTGTCACCCGGATGATCGAGGAACTCATGGGTGGTACCTCCCACCGTGAAATCGACAGATTGACGAAGCGCGAGGGCACCGATCATTTTGCCCTCCAGGATATCGGTGTGCTTTATCGCACCACGAGACAGGCGGAAGTGATTGCCGAGGCCCTGCATAAACAGGGAATCCCATGCCAGCTGGTTGACCTCGACCCTTTTTATACCAAGGGTTCATTGAAAATCCTCTACCATTGGATCCTTGTTGCCGCCGGGCTGGCCGACCTTTCCCACCTGCTCTTTCTTCTTGGTCTGGAGCGGGGAATAGGCCCGGCAACCCTTCTTCGTATTGAGCAGGCAATGGAAGACGTCAGCAGCGAATCGGCATCCCTGCTGAGTCTACTTTCCAGGCAGCCCGGAGCAGTCGGCAAGGCGGCGGCATCCTTCAAGGTGCTTGCCCGGTCAGTTCAGATTCCGGCCCATGAACATGGTGTCACGGCAAGCCTGTTACCCATCCTTGAGCGCTATCACATTGCCGAAGATGATGTGGAAGTGCAGCGTTTTCTGCGTCTGGCCGGGGCCATTGCCGGTTCTTTACAATCATTTGCCGACTATCTTCTCCACAACGGCACTACCATACTTTTTGATGATCAGGCCGAAGCCGTAACCCTCATGACGCTGCATGCTGCCAAAGGGATTGAATTCCCGGTTATTTTCCTGGTCGGCCTTGAAGATGACAGGCTGCCCCTGCAGCCCAGAGAAGAGTTGACCACGGCTGAGTATCTCGCCCATGTCGAGGAGGAGCGCAGGCTTTTTTTCGTTGGCCTGACCAGAGCGAAACATCAGCTCTACCTCAGCTGGTCACCACAGGGCCCGGAACTGGCCGGTTCAAAAAGACCATCACGGTTTATCGGTGAGATCCCGGCTGCACTGATAACACAATCTCTTGTCCGGAAAAAGAAACGTTCCAGACATACACAACTCTCCCTCTTTCCTTTGACATGACAGACAAGCATACCGAACAGGCCTATCAGGTTATCCAACTGCAGGCAACGATAGAACAGCTCCGCCAGGAAAATCGTCGACTGCAGGAAAAAGCACGACATGCCGACAGTGCCAACAAGGCAAAATCCGATTTTCTGGCTATGATCAGCCATGAGATTCGAACCCCGATGAACGGGGTTATCGGCTTGAGCGAACTGCTGCTTGGCACCGGACTTGAGGAGCGGCAGAAACACTTTGCCGAGTTGATTCTGGCCTCGGCCCGGAACCTCCTGACCCTGATCAACAGCCTGCTTGACTTCAGTAAGATAGAAGCCAGAAAAATGATCCTCGACATGGACCCCTTTGACCTCAGGGCATTGCTTACCGAGATCATGGAACTGTTCATCCTGTCCGGCCGCCAGAAAAATCTTCAGGTTTCCGCTCAAATCGATCTAAACTGCGTTCTGTGTACATTGGAGACGGCTATCGTATCCGCCAGATACTTGTCAATCTGCTCGGCAATGCCATCAAGTTTACTGAAAAGGGAGAGGTGCAACTCATCGTCAAGGTCATGAAGACGGAACACGGCAAGGATCTGCTGCGTTTTGAGGTTAAGGATACCGGGTTCGGCATTGTCCGGGAAAAACAGGGTCAGCTTTTTCAGCCGTTTACCCAGCTTGATGGGCCGTCAAGCCTGCGTCACAGCGGGACCGGACTTGGTCTCTCCATCTGCGCAAAGCTGATCGAGTTGATGAAAGGTGCGGTTGGCCTGACCTCCGAACCCGGGCAGGGAAGTACCTTCTGGTTTCAGGTCAGACTGCCCTGGGAGGTTGTCCGCGATACCTCTGATCCCTTGCTTAGCGGCCATGATTTGCAGGAAACGGCAGAGGTTGAACAACACAACAGATCCAAAGGAAAAATCCACATCCTGATTGTCGATGATGAGCCCACCAACAGAATGGTTTTACGGGAAAGCCTGCAAAAGACCGGGGTCCACGTCGCCGAGGCCCTTGATGGTCGCGAGGCCGTGCAGTTATGTGCGGAAACGGCTTTTAACCTCATATTCATGGACTGCCAGATGCCGGTCATGGACGGCTTTGAGTCGACAATAAGGATCTTAGCCCAGGCCGATGAAAAAAAACAGGCACCTCCGCCGATTGTTGCTCTGACTGCTGATGCCACCCAGGACACCCAACAGCGATGTCGTGATACCGGCATGGTGGATTACCTGCTCAAGCCTCTCGATTTTGACGAACTAAAGAAGGTTGTCGGCAGGTTTCTCCCGGGATTGAAGGCAAGGGTTCCCAGGCGGCATATAATCTTGCAGGAAGGTGAGGCAGATGTCCTTGAAAACGCAGTGGTCAACCCTCTGGTTATAGAGAAACTGCGTCAGAACATCGGCGACCTTGGTCCGGTAATAAAGGTATACCTCAAGACCATAGAGAGCAGGCTGCAGCAGATTGAGGCGGCGGTCAGGGAAAAGAACTCGGAACATATAGCTCGCTCCGCCCATACACTCAAGGGAAGCAGCAGCCAGTTTGGGGCCGAAGAACTCGTCGGCCTCTGTCGCCGGATGGAAAATCTGGGACGGGAGAGATCTATTACAGGAACATCGACCCTCCTTACTGAAATTCAACAGGCATCGGAACGTCTACGGGAGGTTTTGAGTAAAGAGCTTGATTAACATTCATTTTTCCTGCATTATAGAGTGTATACAGGTAACTGTTGCCCGGCCCGCAGAGCGTCTGTGCTATGGCTGCTGCCACTGCATACCCCCTGGTTTATGCGCCGACAATGGTTGAAAGTTCCGGGTCGCAACGGTTTTGCAAAATACCCGGGAATGGGTCCTATGGCCATCCCGATTCAGGTTCTATCAATTCGAACGAGCTTTAAGTCTATGACCGCTTCTTTTTTTGCAGACACGACTCCTCTTGTTCTTGTCGTTGACGACGATGAGGTTATTCGTCTTCTCCTCAGGCAATTTCTGGAGGGGGAGGGGTACGACGTAGACGAAGCCGCCGACGGCAAAGAGGCCTTGCACAAACTCAGCGGCTGGACCTTTGATCTGGTCATTTTGGACATCGCAATGCCCGGGGCCGACGGCCCGGCTATCTGCCAGAGTATCGTGTCCTCAATCAAGACCCCCCCTCCCGTTTTGATGATCACGGCTCTGGATGACGAGGCCTTTGTTGATCGGTCATTCCAGGCCGGGGCCGTGGATTATATCCGTAAGCCCATTCACTGGTCGGTCTTGAAAAATCGTATTCGCTATATTCTGGGATCGCACCGGGCAAAGCTGGAGCTTGAACTGTTGTCCAGGCAGTACGAAATGATTCTGGATGCCGCCGGTAACGGAATCTGCGGGGTTGATGAAAATCAAAGTATCTCGTACATCAACCCGGCCGGTCTTACCATGCTCGGCTATGAGAACGAATCATTGCAGGGGAGACCATATATTCAAATCTTCAAGCTCTCCATGCCCGGATCCGATGATTTTGATCTTGACTGCTGCCCGTTCTTCCATGACGAGAGCATGGTGGGGTCCAGGCATTTTGATGAAGTTCGAATGTTGAGAAAAGACGAGACCAGTTTTCCGGCTGATTTCAGAGCGACCCCTATTCAGCGGAACGGCAAAGTTACCGGCGGGGTGATCGTCTTTCAGGATGTTACCGAACGCCAGCAGGCGGCCGAGCTTATTCGCTACATGGCCAATCATGACTCGCTGACCAGTCTACCCAATCGCAATTATCTTCGCAAGCGTCTGCCCCAGGCTATCTCTCTAGCCACTCGACATAAGCGCTTGCTCTGCATGCTTTTTGTTGATCTTGACCGTTTCAAACCGATCAATGACACCTATGGTCACGGCATTGGTGACATTGTCCTGCGCAAGGTCGCCCGGCGCCTGACCAAAATACTCCGTTCCTCGGATTCGGTCTGTCGGCTGGGTGGAGACGAGTTTGTTATTCTGCTGGAAAGCTCAAATACTGTAGAGGGGGCTGAACATGTGGCGGCAAAGGCCATAGAAACCCTGAATGAACCGATAGAAGCCGATGATCATGTCTGCTATATCGGGGCCAGTGTCGGGATTTCCATCTTTCCCGACGACTGCGCAGATGCGGAAACCATGCTTCGCCATGCAGATATTGCCATGTATGAGGCCAAGAAAAAGGGGCGGAACCGCTGGCAGCGCTTTTCCCAAAACGAACCTTCGGCGATAACGCCCCAAAAACAGATTAACCACCCTGGGCGATAGTACGGATAATATCCGATTTACCTATCACCCCGACCAGTTTATCATCATCCATAACCGGCAGGGTATGCACCTGCTGCTCGGCCATCAGGGTCGCCACTTCATCAAGCGGAGTATCCGGCTGCACGGAGACCAGTTCACGAGAGCAGATATCGCCGACAATGGTTGCGGCCATTTTTTTGATGTCTTTTTCGAGTTTCTCCGGGCTTTCCAGAAAGATGAATGAATCAAGTATGGCCACGACCGTGGGGATGTGTACTTTTTTATTCTGATCGATCAGGTCACTTTCGGTTACCACCCCGATGACTTTTTTATCATCATCATAAACCGGCATCCCGCCGATATGGTGTTCAAAGAGGAGCTTGGCCAGCTCTTTGACGGGCATGGATGCATTTGCCGTGATCACTTCGGTTGTCATGATATCTTGTGCTTTTTTCATATATTGTCTCCTGTTTATGTTGAATACATTCTTTGACAGCTTCCGGCAGCATGGCCGCAACTTCCGAGGCCGTATAGCCATAGGCCGTTTTCCGGGCAAGAATATCTGCAGCAAGCCCATGCAGATATACTCCGGTGCAGGCGGCATCCCAGGAGGAAAGCCCCTGGGCGAGCAGACTGCCGATCAAACCCGCAAGCACATCACCCATCCCACCGGTGGCCATGCCCTGGTTTCCGGTCGGATTTATCGCCCAGTTCCCATGATTATGGGCAATGATCGTCCCTGCACCTTTTAACACTGTAACAACCTCTTCCCTGCAGTCCAGGCAGAGACTTCCGGCCGTTGCAATTCTACGGCGCTGGATATCCGGAGTCGTCTGTCCGGTCAGCCTGGCCATCTCACCCGGATGTGGGGTTAATACCCTGGGCCCGCCTGGTTCGGCAAGAACATCTTTATGTTCGCTCAATATGTTCAGAGCGTCCGCATCCACCACCATGGGCAAGGGGACGTTTCGGTACAGATGGACAACCAGCTCCTTGGTTTCCTGCCCTGTTCCCAGGCCGGGACCGAGAACGACCGCGGTTTTCCCGGTCAGGGTGTCGAAAATAAGCGTGCTGTCTTTTATAGACAGGCAACCGACTGAGCAGGGCAGGGCAATGGTCATAGCCTCAATCAGGTTCTGTTCAAAGACGGTGTTTAAATTATGGGGCACAGCGGCAGTGACCAGCCCGCAGCCGCTGTGGAGTGCGGCCCGGCTGCTTAAAATCGCAGCCCCGGTCTTGCCGGTTGAACCGCCAAGCACAAGGAGGTGGCCATGGCTGCCTTTGTGTGAATCAATTGATCGTTTGGGCAGTCGTGTTGCGACAGCCGGGGTGAGCACCTCACCTCTAAGTTCTGATTGCTGCACAGCGGCATCCGGGATACCGATATCAACGATCTTTAGACTGCCGATGGCAGCTCCGCCATCCAGGTAATGGGCCGGTTTGGCCAGTCCATAGGTTGCGGTTAAGTCCGCCCGAACCGCTGTGCCGAGAACCTGACCGGTATCAGCTTCGAGCCCGGATGGGAGATCAACCGCCGCAACCGGCCAGTTGAACTCGTTGTGCAGGTCATTAATAAGAGCAATAACCCGGGCCAGATGACCGGTTATCTCACGGCCAAGCCCGGTACCAAACAGCGCATCGACCAGGCAGCCAACCGGATGTTCCCCGTGTCGGCGGAGAATGGTCGTGGTGATTTCGGCCCTGTCAAAGGAATCACCCAGAACAATGGAATCGCATTTGAGGTTGTTTACGATCAAGGCGTTGATTGCAGCATCACCTTTAAGCCGTTCAGGCGGCAGGGCAAAGAGAAGAAACGGATGCCCTCCTCCCTGTTGAATGCGGCGGGCAATAACCAGGCCGTCATCACCGTTATTGCCGGGCCCTATAAAAAGAACCACGGTTTTTCCGGCACAGGAGCCCAGTTCCCTTTCCATGAATGCAACGGTTCCCTGGCCGGCATTTTCCATCAGGACAATGCCGGGGATCCCATATTCATCAATAGTCAGTCGATCGAGTTGCTGCATTTCGGCAGCCATGGCAATGTTCATGTGCTCTTCCTTCTGATGGTCTCTGTTACTTGCTCGGGGAAATTTTTTTCTATTGTAAAGAGTATACGCATTATTTTCGGGAACGGCAAACATCTCTGGTGCCGGTCGCCAAAATAGAGAGCTACCACAATTTATTCTGTACAAATGGCCGTTGTTGGATTAAAAGGAATTATTCTCGCGTGTTAATCCTGCCAGGAGGTTCACCATGCTGCGTAGATCATGCCCATGTTTGTTCCTGATCCTTTTTTTAACCCTGTACGGTTGCAGTTCGATTCAGGTCAACACGGATTTTGACGACGAAGCCGATTTTTCGGCAATTCACACCTACAGCTGGAAAGCGGTTAATGTTTCCGGAGATGCCCTGGCCAACAACCCTTTACTGTATAAACGGATTGTCAAGTCCATTGACGGCTATCTACAGGACAGGGGCTATCAACAGGCGGATCCGGGCGTTGCAGACATCCTGGTTGCCATCCACGCTGTGACAAAAGAAAAAATGCGGGTGACGGACTGGGGCGGACCGCGCGGCTACTACAGAGATCCCTGGTATGATCCCTGGTGGGGGGGCAGCGCCTACGGCGGCCGGGTCGACGTCAGTTACTATACCGAAGGAACCCTGGTGATCGACATTGTTGATCGCAGGCGGCACGAACTTATCTGGCGCGGCCTGGGAACCTCCATTGTCCACAAGTATTCCGATCCGGGAAAAATGGAAAAAGCCGTTAATGAATATGTCGGCGAGATATTAGACCGGTTTCCGCCCGGGTATAAACCTGAGTAAGCGGTCCTTGAACAAGAATTTTTTTTCATGTGTCCGGATTTTGAACACGTAAATTTGAACTGATTACCTGCAAAGCTCAGCTTGTCACGAATCAGGGATAACATCGCCTGTTCAACTGGATTGTAACAGCCGATGAATTCATATTTAGGTATAAATTCATTGGGTTGGTAACGCCCTTTGATATTCAGCGATGGTATCCCTATATCAGGCTGAGGATTGTGGGTAATCAGATATTTTCATGGAGCAACAGCATGGCCGAACAACAGCAGGCACCGGAAAAAAAGGCTCGTCAATTTGATCTGACCTCGCCCGAGTGGTATCTCAATCGTGAGTTGACCTGGCTTGAATTTAACCGCAGGGTGCTGCACGAGGGCCAGGATGCCCGAACGCCGCTTCTTGAGCGCATCATGTTTTTGTCCATTGTCGGCTCAAACCTTGATGAGTTCTTCATGAAGCGGATCGGCGGCCTCAAGCAGCAGGTCGGCGCCGGTTTACGAAAACTCACCGTTGACGGGCGTACTCCGGGCCAGCAGATTACCGAATGTTACGAGGTTGTCCGTGACCTGCTGAGCCAGCAGCAGAAACTTGAAGGACAATTGCTCGGGCTGCTTGCCAAAAAAAGCATTCGTATCGTCAACTATCATCAGTTGACCAAGGCACAGAAGCAGGAGGTAGAGGGCTATTTCCTTGAAAATATTTACCCTCTGCTTACTCCCCAGGGCATGGATCCTGCCCATCCCTTTCCGTTTATATCCAATCTCTCTCTGAATCTACTGGTTTCCACCCGATTCAAGGAGGATGATCATGTCTATCTTAATCGTATCAAAGTACCAACCGGAATCGGGATTCCGCGCTTTATCCAGATAGGAAAAGGGCCTCTGTATGTGCGCTTTGAAGATGTCATTGCCAATAATCTGGCGGCGATTTTTCCGGACATGGTTATTGAAAGCTGTGAGCTGTTCCGGGTCACCCGAAATGCCATCACCGAAAAGACCCTGGATCAGGCCAACGACCTGCTGGCCATGATTGAATCCGCCCTGCGGGATCGGAAATTTGCTGAAATCGTGCGGCTTGAGGTCGGTAGCTGCATGACCCCGAATCATCGCGGAATGCTGACGGCAGAGCTTGGTATCGATAAGGATACCGATGTCTTTACCGTTGACGGTATCATGGGCAAATGCGACCTGTTTGAAATTGCCTCCATTGACCGGCCCGAGCTCCATTATCCGCCGCATCAACCTCTTGATCATTACCGTCTGGCAGGTGACTCGCCCAATCTTTTTCATGTTATCCGGGAAGAAGGGGCTATTCTGCTTCAGCATCCGTATGAGTCTTTCGAGTCTTCGGTGGAACGTTTTCTTAAAGAGGCCAGTGTTGATCCCAAGGTGCTTGCAATCAAGATGACCCTGTATCGAACCTCCTCGGATTCGCGTGTTATCCAGTACCTGCTTGATGCGGCCCAGAACGGCAAACAGGTTGCCGTGGTCGTCGAACTCAAGGCCCGCTTTGACGAATCGGCAAATATCCACTGGGCCGGATACCTTGAACAGGCCGGAGTCCATGTAACCTATGGCGTTGTCGGCCTGAAGACCCATTCCAAGGTTGTTTTTGTTGTTCGGCGGGATTACAACGGCCTCAAGCGCTATGCCCATATCGGCACCGGCAACTATCATGCCGGAACTGCCCGTATGTATAGCGATCTAGGCCTGTTGACCTGTGACCAGGATATCGGCGACGACCTGACCGAACTGTTTAATTATCTGACCATGGGCTATGCCCCGGCCAGGAAATATAAAAAATTGCTGCCCTCACCCAAGATCCTCAAGAAAGGGCTCCTCAATCGCATTGAGCATGAGATTGAGTATCACAGAAAAGAAAAAAACGGCTTGATCCAGTTTAAAACCAATGCCCTGGAAGACAAGGACATCACCAAGGCATTGTACAAGGCTTCTCAGGCCGGAGTTCATGTGGATCTTCTTGTCCGGGACACATGCAGACTGAGGCCGGGAATCGAAGGGCTGTCCGACAATATACGCGTTATTTCCACGGTCGGCCGGTTTCTCGAACACTGCCGGATATATTACTTCAAAAATAACGGCAATGAGGAATATTATATCGGCTCAGCCGACATTATGAAACGCAACCTTGAGGAACGGGTTGAGGTCATGACTCCGGTGGAACCTAAGGTGTTGCAGGTCGAACTCCGCAAAATCCTTGATGTACAGCTTAAAGACCGGCGAGGTGCCTGGGAAATGCAGCCCGACGGCACCTATATCCAGCTGCAGCCCACCGCCCGTGGAGAACAGCGCAGTGCTCAGGAACAACTCATGGAAATGGCGGAGAAAAGGCTGGCCGAGGCCCGGCGTTTATTTAAGAAAAAGAGTAAGAAAAAGATCGCCAAACGTAAACGCAAATAAGGTTTTTTTAGTAGATTTGGTTAAACGGATTTCCAGGATATTTTTTGTTATATTGGCCTGACTTCCCATTGATCCAATAAGGTTTTTTGATGAGAAAGCGGGTTAAAATAGACATAGACTATCGAAAAGACTGTTGATGGGGCTTTAAAGACGTGCGGGCACGTCTGGAAAAGCAGGCGCCCGGAGAGCAGTTTCGCTTTCTCTGTGACCATAAAATGGCCAAACACTGATAAAATCATCATCAGGGTTCCTGGCGGCTATGCTGACGAAGTTGAAACCGTTCAATGCTGGGGATTGTAAAATAGGAGTACAAATGTGAATCACCCAGGGGCAGGAATAGGCGGTTTTTTAATGCTAGCGGTATGGCTTTTCCTGATTGTCGCCGGGGTTATGGCAATCTTTGTACCGTTTTGGGTGTACCGGATCAGGAATGAAATCATTGGTACGAACAGGCGACTTGACAAGTTGATAGCTTTGTCAGAAAAAACCGGCCGCCGATCAAAAAAGTGTGGCGACATGGGGTCAAATCTTTAACCATGACAATATAAGCCTCCCTTACACTACCGTGCCTTACCTTATTGAAGGGCTAGCCGACCAACAACCTAACCGCCATGCCAGCAAACACTGTCATCATGAGCCAGTTTCTGGCTTTTTCCAGGTGCAATCCGGTCCGCGTTCCCGGGCCTGATCCTGCCCATATCCGTTGCACCATTCCATCTGAAAGAAATACATAAAAAACATCAAAAACAATTCCCACACTGACCAGTATCACGCCAAGCCCAATAAACTGCGGCAGCAGGGCGCCACGTTCTGATGATGTGAACTGGGGAAGCAGCAGGCTGCAGAACAGCAGCGCCTTGGGGTTGAGCAGATTGGTAAGAAAGCCGCGCAGCATATCCGAGCCTGCTGAGGAAAACGTTTGGCCAGGGTCAATGTCCACAGGTCCTGCGTGCATCATCTTCCAGGCCCAGAATAACAGATAACCGGCGCCTGTAAACTTGACGATTTCCAGAAAAGAAGGGTGGGCGGCAAAGAGAGCCGCCAGCCCCAGGCCTGAGCCAAGAACATGCAGAAAGCGGGCTGCTCCAATACCCGCCAAAGTGTGCAGACCTGCCCGTCTTCCCTGACCGGCAGAAACTGCCATGATGAGTGCCATGTCCGGGCCCGGTGACAGGTAGACTGCAACCAGTGCGCCAAGGTAGAGCGACAGCAGAGCCGGTTCAATCATATCAATCCCCCTCCAGTAGAAAGCTGTATTGCAGGCAGTATATCGGACGTATCTTGAAATGAGCTTGCTTTGTTGCGTAAAACATGGGATAAAAAGGCAAGAATATTCTAAAGAGAGGGTGTTATGAGGGGGAATCCACCCCAACCAGGACTTGATGCCACAGACTATGCCCTGCTGGCCTTGGTGCAGGAAGACGGGCGTATATCCAACGTCAAAGTGGCCGAGGCGCTCCATTTGAGCGAGACCCCCTGCTGGCGCAGGCTTAAGCGCCTTGAGGCCGACGGCTACATTGACGGCTATCAGGCCAATCTCAATCGTCAGCGCCTGGGTTTTGGAGTTCTGGCCCTGGTCCAGATATGCTTTGCCAACCATACCGATGATGCGCCGTCACAGTTTGAAGAAGCAGTACTCGGCATTCCGGAGATACTCTCCTGCCATAATGTAACCGGCGCCGCCGACTATTTTCTGCAAATCCTGGTCCCGGATCTCGTTGCCTACGAACGTTTTTTAAGCGGGGTACTGCGCAAGCTTCCGGGAGTCACATCCATTCAGTCAAGTCTTTCGCTCCGAGAGGTGAAAAATACAACCCGGCTGCCGTTGGCGTGCCCTGATCCGGTATCAAAGGACTGAGGGCACCTCTTCCCGTGATGCTTTGATGCCGGGAACAGGTTGTGCCTGTGCAACCGTCAGGGTAGAGGCCCCGAAGTCCTGCTCCACGATTCCTTCAAGAAGCAGCGGCCCCTTTGCGTGGAGCAGCCGGCAGAACCGGTGGTATGTCTCGGGAAAAAACGTACACTCCACCTGATCCGTTTCATCTTCAAAGGTCAGAAATTCCATGGGCCGGCCGCTCTTGGTGCCCACAACTTTTCCGGCGATCGGCCAGCCCAGGAACCGGATCCTTTTTCGTTTTCCGGCAAATTTTGGAAGGTCCCGGGCCTGAACGGTATTCAGTTCTTTTCTGTATTCATCAAAAAGGAGAATCGGATGAATGCTGCAGAGAAACCCCAGTGATCGGTATTCGTTGCGCAGCCGCTCCTGAGGATCTTGCGGTGGAAATATTGGTACCTGGAGCCGGGGTGGAAATAACCGCCCCCCCGCCGGGGAGCGGGTCTGTCGCCAGTGGGCCAGTTGGTAGAGCAGGCCGGGTCTTAAACTTTTTGTGTCCGTGTTCGTGTCCGTGGCCTGCGCAAGGCTGTCCAGCGCACCGGCATGAATAAGCGCCCTGGTCTCATCATCTGCCGGGCAAACCCTTTGCAGAAATTCCAGCATGGATGAGTATTTTTCCTTTGTCCGTTCTTGGATGATCCGCCTGCTGGCATGGGCCGAGAGGTGCCGAACCGCCATCAGCCCGACCCGGAGCTGTTGCCCGCTGCCGCTCCAGGAGATGCGGCTGCCGTTGACATCCGGCGGCTGAATCTGCAAACCTATCCTCCTGGCCTCGGAGAGATAGGCAAAGGTGGAGTAGTAACCGCCCTGGTTTGAGATGACGGCGGCCATGAACTCGGCCGGAAAGTGGGCCTTTAAATAGGCGGCCTGAAAGGAAACCCGGGCATAGCTTGCCGAATGCGGCTTGCAGAAGGAATAGCCGCTGAAACTCATCATCATCTCCCAGATTTTTTCAGCAATCTGCTGTTTCATCCCTTTGTCTGCGGCTGCGGCAAAAAAACGATCCCGAAAGTCGATCAGCTGCTTTTCTTTATCCTTTTTGGACATGATCTTACGTAATCGGTCGGCTTCCGCCGGAGAAAAACCCAGCTGAACCGCAACCCTGGAGACATCCTCCTGGTAGACCATAATACCAAAAGTTTCGTTCAAGGTCTCTGCGATCAGGGGGTGCAGAGGCTGCCAGCTGCCGCCGTGCAACCGGCGCAGGTATTCCCGGATAAACTCATTGGCCGCCGGCCGGATAATGGAGGAGTGGATAACCAGGGATTCAAAATCGCCACGATCCGCCTTTTTCTGCAGTAATCGCATGGCCGGGCTCTCGATGTAAAAGCAGCCCATGGTCCGGCCCGTCCGCACCATTTGTTGTGTTTTCGGATCATCTTCCGGCAGCCACCGGTCTTCATTAAACGGTGTTGCATTGTTCCGAACTTCGGCAACCGCGTCCCGGATAACACCCAGGCTGCGGTTGCCGAGCAGGTCGATCTTGATAAGTCCCGCCTTTTCGGCGCCATCCTTTTCCCACTGGATAACCGGGACCCCCTTGGCCGCATATTCTACCGGCACATAATCGGTCACCGGATCCGGGGTAATGATGACCCCGCCGGGATGGACGGACAGATTCCTGGGCGCGCCGATAATCCGTTCGGCCTGGTGGAGAATTTCCGGCCAGGGTTTTTCAAAAGAATGTCCACGCAGGCTCTCCATTTTTTTTAACTGCGACAACAGATCATTTTTCCCCTGGCCCGGGCCATGACGAAGGCCGGACAGCTGTTTTGTGACCCGGTTGATTTCATAGGCGGGCAGGCCGAAGACCTTGGCGGTCTCCCGGATCGCCATCCGGGGCTGCAGGGTGACGTGATTACAGACCATGGCCACCCGGCATCCGTACTTTTCAAACACGGATTGGAGAACCATGTCCCGTTCATCCCAGGCAAAATCAATGTCGATATCCGGCGCATCCGTGCGGCCCGGATTGAGAAAGCGTTCAAAGTAGAGATTATATTTAATTGGACAGACATTGGTGATTCGCAGGCAGTAGGCCACCAGCGAGGCCGCGCCTGAGCCGCGGCCGCAGGTACGGGCCACCGGCCGGACAATGTCGCGCACAACTAAAAAATAGCTGGAAAAACCCATGGCCGCAATAACCTGCAGCTCATGTTCCAACCGGTTGATCACCGCCTGCGGCAACTGGTCGCCGTAGCGCTTTTTTGCCCCGGAAAAGGCGGCTCGCCGCAGCAGGGCATCGGCCTCTGCCGGAGTTTTGTTATTAAACGGAGGTAGAACAAGCCCGAATTGCGGGCCCTGGAAAGAGCATCGTTCGGCAATGGCATGACTGTTGCGGATGACCTCGGGCCAGACCTGGAAACGACGTTTGTATTCCCCGGCAGTCGCCAGGTAGCTCTGCGGGGAAGCTGTTTTTGCTGCAGGCAATCGGGAAAGGGAGGTGTTGAGGGCTATGGCCCGCAGCAGTTTATGGGCCTGATACTCTTGTTTGTGTAAAAAAAAGACATCAGCAATGGCTGTGGCGGGAATACCCAGCCGGTGAGCAGCATTGCGCAGGGAGCTGCCTGCCTGGGTGGGCCGGTCCACGATCGCGGCCGCTATATCCAGCTCCTGCTCCCTCCACGTGGTCAGCAGGGCGGTATCGGCTGTGATCAGGATCAACCCCTGCAGTCGGTCCGCCGAAACTGCGGCCGGGGAAAAATCAGGCCGACAGTGCCGGTCCGTGACCAGGCGGCACAGGTTTTGGTAGCCGTCTTTATTTTTGACCAGACAGAAAACCCGCTGCCCGGCTGTGCGCAGTTCAGCGCCGATTATCGGCCGAATTGCGTGTTCCCTACAGGCATTAAGAAAGTTCCATAATCCATACAGATTGTTGATATCGGTCAGGCCGATGGTTGCATGGCCCAGTTTTCTTGCCTGTTCACACAGCTCCAAACAGGCAATGGTTGAATGCATCAGAGAGAAGTGGGAATGGACGGTCAGGGGGATCATTCTTTCGTCATTCCCCTGGTCAGGGCAGAGGTGCCAAATCTTTGATGAAGAACATCGATAGCGTCCTCTAACTCTTTCTGTTTCTGTTGTTTTTTGTTGATGTCCTGAAAGAGGGAAAGCTGTTGCACGTAGGGGCTGACACGCATGCAGACAAGCTCGAACGTCCGCACCCGCACCCGGCGGCGCCAGCAGCGAAAGAGCCCGGTCACGGCCAGCTGTTCCAGTTCACGGTCATTGGTGGCGGGATGTTTACAGACGACCTGACGCGTAACCTTGACCGTATCGCTGTAGGTCAGGGTCACACCAATGCGACAACAGCACATCCCGTGACGGCGCAGGCTACGGGCCGCCTGCCGGGCCAGGTCAAGCACTGCGGTTTGGATGATCTCCTCCCGGTTGCTGTCCGGGGAAAAGTAGTGCTGGAAAAAAAAATGTTTTCCCACCTCAGCCGGCGGATGGACCGGAGACAGGTCAATGCCTCGCAGGGCCTGATAGAGCGTCTCCACCCGGCGGCCACACAACAGGTACAGATCCTGCCTGGACAGGGCTGCGGCCTGGGCAATGCGGCGGATGCCGACTTCGCGCAGACAGTTTTCAATATCGTGGCCGACAGTCGGCAGCAGGGAAAGCGGCAGAGGGGCAAGAAAGCTCTGTTCTTCACCCTCGGCCACTATATATTCGCCTGCGGGCTTAACGACCCGGCTGGCCACTTTGGCTACCAACTTGCTGGGGCCGACCGACCAGATGGGATTAAGGCCCAGGTCGCGGCGCATGGTTTTGCGGATACGCCAGCCGATATCCGGGGCCGGACCAAAAAGTCGGTGGGTTCCGGTCACATCGAGATAGAGATGGCCCGACCCCGGAGCCCGCTCCACCTGCGGGGTAAAGGGCAGGGCGTGACGGAAACAGCAGCTGATGGCCTTTTCATAGCGTTCGGGGGTCGGCGGCAGGATAACGGCACGACGGCATCGGTTACGGGCCCGCGCAAGCGACATGCCCTTGCGGACCCCGTCCTGGTAGGCTTCTTCACTCATGTCGTAGACTCTGGCCCGGGCAACTTGCGGTGCAATAATCAACGGTCTGGTTATCAGGCTGCGATCCACCAGCCGTTCAACTGCAACGCTGAAGTCCGCAACATTGAGATGGATAATTTTACGTTCCACAGATTTTGTTTTTTTTGTATTTTTTTTGTATCTTACAGGTTTTTGTATCTTACAGGTAAATGTACAGGTAATGTAAAGTTTAAGGGTAAAAAAAGTAAAGAAAAAAATCAGATGCTCAGCCGGCCTGCCGTTCCAGGAGACGGATCATGCTGCGGCCGTTGTTCACGGCCTGGCCCGCCACATGGTTGTTGAACACAACAATTCCCCGGCGGCATTCACTGTTTATGGTCGTGGTATCTGTAATTTTCTTCACCCATTCACGTAATTCCTGCTCCGAATAACTGTAGTTAAACTGTTTCTGCATGGTGCCGGAATACCAGTCCCGCCCATTGCGTCCGTGCAGGCGAAGGTAGAACAGAGCCGGACTGGTGGCCACATCCAGGGGTGGAAAAAGCTCCGGCAGGGCAGGGGCATCAACGGTCACCATTGTCACGCCCCGGTCCCGCAGGCCGGAGTAGACCCGCTCATGCGCCCAGGAGCAATGCCGAAACTCCACGGCCAGCGGAAGTGACTGCAACCAGTCAAGGAGCCGGCCAAGATACTGCCTGTTTTCCGGGGTGCGACGAAAGGACGGGGGAAACTGAATCAGCACGGTCAACAGGCGACCGGTTGACAACAGGGGCTTGATGCCCTGTTTGTACAATTCCGCCTGGGCACGCCAGTTGTCACTAATATCATGGGTCATGGTCCTGGTCAGTTTGGCGGTACAATAAAAATCATCGGGAACCCTGGTCAGCATCCGCTCCATGGCCTCGGCCCGGACCATCTGGTACCAGGTATAATTGAGCTCAACCAGGGAGAAAGAGCGGCTGTACAGTTCGAGCATGTGGGCGGACTTTGTCTTTGGAGGATAAAAGCCGCTGTCGATCCATTCCTGGTAGGAGTAGCCACTGGTACCGATCAAAAAAGAGCGTCCGTTTATGTTGCAGGCGGCGGGGCACATCTCAGGCAAGCGCCATCTGCTCCGGTCCGCGCTGGACACCGATAACCCGGCCCTGGATCAGGACTTGGCCCAGGCCATAGCGGATGGGTTTGTATTTTGTGTTTTCCGGTTGCAGTTTGATATGGTCACCTTGATAGAAAAAACGTTTCACCGTTGCCTCCTCATTGTCAATCAGGGCAACGACAATCTCGCCGTTTTCGGCATACTGCCTGGGTTCGCAGATGGCAAGATCTCCATGGAGAATACCGGCATCCTGCATGGAATCGCCCTGTATCCGCAACCCGAACAGATTGTCGCCCCGGTACACCCGCTGATCGACCAGAATGGTTCCCGCCCACTCCTGCTGGGCGTAGAGGGGCAGCCCGGCCGCAACCTGACCGACAATGGGAATTTCCCGGCCAAAAGAAACGGGTTCTTCAAACAGGCGGATAGTGCGGCTGTAGCGGCCGTCACGCTGCAGCCACCCTTTCTGCTCCAGGGTGTGCAGCAGGGAGGCCACAGCGGTATGGCTGATACCAAGCTCGGCGGCAGCCTGTCTGAGGCTCGGCGTGTAGCCCTTATCGGCAAGTTTTCCCTTGAGATAGGTGAAAAAATTCTTTTGTTTTTCCGTCAGTGGTGCCGGAGTCATGGCCACATTCCCCAAAAGTATATAAAAAGTATTAAATGTATAGGTATTGTAATATAGTGTGGGCAGCTCTGTCAAGCGGCTTGCGGGGAAAAAAGGGGAGAAAAAAAGACTTGATTGTACTGTGGCGCAGCGTTATGTAGCGGACAGATAGATCAGGTAAAGGTCATGTTGATCCGATGATTATCTTTAGAGACCCTGCCCATGGATGATGAACTGTTTTATTCAAACTTCAGCTACTCTCCCGACGTGTATTATTTTCTCTATGTCGGTGAACTGAAAAACCATGACCTGAATTATTACCTTCAGGATGTTCTTGCCCGCCGGCTGAACAGACCTGTTTCCTTTCTCTCTTTTATTCCTGATATCCTCAGCCGGTATAATTATCCAAATATTGTTGCCCTCTCACCGCTGCTCAACACCCAAAGGGATACGTATGGTGACCATGTCAGTTTCCGAACCGACATCAAAAAGTTCATGGAGATGGTTTCCAACCATCCTTTGATTCTGGACATCATTGAGAAGATACTTACCCATCAAAACGAACTTTTTATTTCCATGTTTGAATCCATGCCGGAAATGACCCTTGACCGGCTGCCCGGAGTCAGACTGCTCGGACCGGAGAAAATGCAGGCAAGGGAATTGAACAACAAGGCGGTTCAATTTAAGCTCCTGCAGAATGAAATTCCCGTGGTTGATTTCCGGCTCTGTTCATCCCTTGCCGAGCTGCTCGATGTCAGTGAACAGTTACGTGCCGCCTGGCAGGATGGAATCTTTGTCAGCAGGGTGTACAGTGCGGCCGGGGCTGCCAGCGCCATCACTTTTTCAAAAACCGAGATCATGGACAGGTTCGGCGACCAGGATTCCGCATTTCTTTTGAGCCGTTATATCCCCCACACCTATGATCCGACGGTCCTTGCCGTTGTTGCAGGTGAAGACGAGGTCTATATTGCCGGTGTTGCCGATCAATGCATAGAGGGTGGTAATCGTTTTGTCGGCTCAACCTGGCCGACTGTTCTGTCTGAAGAACTTGTCGACGATCTGCATCGTTATACCCGTCGTGTGGGCAGGGTGTTGGCCTGCCGGGGGTATCACGGAATTTTTGGTTGTGACTATATTGTCGACCGGGATAATCAGGTCAAATTTATTGAAATTAATGCGCGCAAGCAGGGAACCACCCTGGAATTCTGTTACGCCCTGGAGCAGATTCTGCCGACCGGTTCTCCTTCCCTGCTGGAACTTGAATATTGTGCCGTTCAAGAGGGCGGGTTTCCTGAAAACACGGTTGAACCGCCGTCCGTGCCCGGCTCCGCATTCTGCTGGGGAACCTATAATTACAAAATATCGGCCAAAGTCTTGACCACGGAACAACTGCCCCAGCATCGGCATGAACGGGAAATCTTCGCTAAGGTCGCCCGACACGAACTGGCCGGCGAGGCTGTTCTGCTTGAACATGTCGGGGCCGATCAAACGGTGCTGCCGGGTACCTTTCTTGCCCGTACCGTGTCGGTGGGTCAGGATATGCAGACAGTTCATACCGGGTTAATTCAGGCCAGAGAAAAAATCACACACACCATCAGCTGAGAGCTGAGGAGGAAAATATGGCAGCAGTCTTTGATCAATACACCATCGATTTACTCAATTTTCTCTGCAAGGAAGATGCGCAAAAGAATACAGGAGTTCCTGAAACATTGCAGCAGGAGGTGAGGCAGCTACTGATAAAGGCCGAGCAATCAGACCTGACCACCCCGATTATCGCTCTGTTTTCCCGTCTTAAAAATCTGCGCACCCGGGAAGGCTGGAGTGCAGAAGTCTTTAATATAAGTCGGGAGCAACTAGAAGAACTGGCCCGCAGGCATCAGGAGATCGATGAGCACATGGTGTCGGTCGGGGGCAGGGTAGGGCAGGCCCTTTCCATTGTCAGTGAGGCCAACAGCAGAGTGGAGGCATATCTCAAGGTAAAGGATATCGAGGCCCCGAGCGGGATCGAACTCTGGGATGAAATAACGGAAAACCGGCAGCGGATTCAGGAAAAGCTCGGTATGAGTGAGGAGGATTGGAACTCCTTTTCCGGCCAGATCCGTCATGCGGTCTCTTCCGTTGATCAGCTGGCCGATCTGATTGATCTGCCCCCGGAGGCGGCAACGGATATTGTTCGGGTAACCAAAAATTATCGTATGCGGCTGACCCCGTATTATACAAGTCTGATCATGCCCGGAGGTGTCAATGATCCCATCATGCTCCAGTCCATTCCCACCGGGGAGATGATCGACAATGCCGGGGTCGAGATTCCGCCGGTTGCCGCTGATCATTCGCCGGCCCGTCTGGTTGATCAGTTTTACCCCAGGGTCGTGACCATCAAGTCGACCAACATGTGCGCCATGTATTGCACCCATTGCCTGCGGATCGCCCATATCGGCAAAAAAGACAAGATGTTCTCCAAACAGGCCTACGGCGAGGCCCTTGATTATATCCGCAACAATACCCGGATCAGAGACGTACTGGTCACCGGCGGCGATGCCTTTGTCCTGCCCAACTCCATGCTCAAATGGCTGCTGGAACAGCTTGACGGAATTGAGCATGTCCGCCTCAAACGCCTGGGAACCAGGGTTCCGGTCACGGTTCCCATGCGCATTGATGATGAGCTGCTCGATATCCTGGAGCAGTCCAATGACCGTAAACCCCTGCGGGTTGTAACCCAGATCAACACCGCCCGGGAGATAACTCCGGTCTCAAAAGAGGCCTTCAAACAGATTTCCAAACGGGTCTTTGCGGTGCTCAACCAGGCCGTTCTCCTACGCGGGATCAATGACTCGGAAGTCAAGATGTGGAAGCTCTGCGAGACCATCCAGGAGGCGTACGTCAGGCCCTATTACATCTTTAACTGTTCCTACCGTAACCCTCAGTTTGTCCACTTCCGGGTCCCGGTTGAGCGGGGAAGAGATATTGTCGAATCCATGTACGGTAATATCGCCGGTGATGCGATTCCCCGTTACATCGCCACGGCCGGGGGCAAGATTCCCATGCATCGCTCAAACGTAGTCGGCCGGGAAGGCAACGAGCTGATACTCAAAAAACCATGGAACGGGGAAGAGGTGCGCTATCCCGATGCCGACCCCGACCTGTACGGCGATGATCAGTTTTCTTTTTCCCGTTACAAGAGCTGATGAGTTCCACATGGCAGCATTTCCTCACTGAACATGAACCGGATATGTTCGACCTGCTCAGGGAACTGGTCTGCATTCAAAGCGGTACAGGCAATAAAACAGGGGTTGACCTGGTTGGTAAAGCAATCGGCAAGGCCCTGGAGGGGTTACCGTTGACGTGGTCAACCATTGCCCAGGACCGGTACGGAGATCACCTTGTTTTCTCCACCCCGGCTGCAGAGTGTAATAACGGTAAAAAAGGTAAACAGAACATCCTGATTACCGGCCACATGGACACGGTTTTCCCCGAAGATACCGATTTTAACGGGTACCATGAAGACAAACACAAAGTTTATGGTCCCGGCGTAATCGATATGAAAGGCGGGCTGGTGACCACAATTTTTGCGGTCAAGGCCCTGGCGGCATCCGGGCATCTTGCCGATCTGCCGGTAGTTCTATTTTTTAATTCCGATGAGGAAATCGGCTCTCCCTCGTCCATTCCAGTCTTGCAGAAACTGGCTGCCTGCAGCAAGGCCGCCCTGGTGACCGAGTGCGGCGGACTCCAGGGAGAAGTGGTCACCGGGCGCCGTGGCAAGTGCGGTTATCGACTAGAGGTCACCGGCAGGGCAGGGCATGCCGCCTTTGCCGGCCGGAGCAAGGCCAGCAGTATTCTGGAACTTGCCCATAAAACCATTGCTCTTGAAGCCCTCAATGATCTAAAGTCGGGGCTTGTGGTTAACGTGGGAAAGGTTGAGGGCGGTATCGGCCCCAACACGGTGGCGGAACATGCTGCCGCGTTGATCGACACCAGATACACCAGCGAGGCCGACGGCATCAGCCTGCGGCAAGAAATAGAACAGATTTGTAAAGAACCGGTTCAGGAAGGAACAGCAACTTCTCTGAGCATAACCAACGAGCGACCGGTCATGGTACCCTCAGGCCGGAACAAAAAACTCTACCGGATCTTCAAAGATCAAGCCGACCTGTTGAAGATTCCGGTGCTCGAAGAATTCCGCCCCGGGGTATCCGACGCCAACACCCTTGCCGGAACAGGGCTTGCCGTATTAGACGGACTAGGCCCTGTTGGCGAGCATGATCACAGCAGTAAAGAGTACATGATAAAGGACAGCCTTCCCCAGCGCTGCCGCCTGCTGGCAGCCTCCATTTTGGAACTTAGTGGTCCTGTTGTACTCTCTGAGAAAAAATTACCCTGATTTTTCCGTACACCATTTCGAACGCCAACAAGGTCCAAGCCGACAAGTATCCTTCTTTTACATCTTTCTCATTTTAGTCGGAGCCGCCTCAAGGTCTGAATACGATCAAGACCTGTACTGCACATCAGAGCTTGTCAGTAATACGCTTACGCAGTTTATCGGCAATGGATTCCTCACGATATGAAACGATGGTAATCGGTGAACGTCTGAAGAGTTTTTCAGCAACGGAACCGGTAAAGGCGTGGACAATATCACTTTTAGCCTTTACGCCCATGACGATCATATCCACGTTTTCCTGTACAGCATACTTGAGCAATTTATCTGCAGGTTTGCCAACGGTTATGATCAGCTTCATCTTCTCTTCAGGAAAACCAATCTCTTTCAGCATGTTATCAAGTTCGGCAACTCGCGTTTTCTTAATTTCCTGTACGTAATGAACACCATCAACCTCATAGCCGAACGAGGTTATGGTTTCTACGGCGTCGACATCGCGCTGGTTGATAACGCTGACAAAGATCAACTGTTGCACGTTCAAGGAATTGGCAAGCATAACCGCATATTGAACAATTCCCTCTGAGTATGGGGAAAATGCCAGCGGCACCAGTATTTTTTCTATCTTTTTCATGTATCACACCTGAATAAATGGAGAACCTATCGGCTTTCTGGCTTCCGGGCCACGCATCCTCTGGAAAATAAAAATCAGGCCGAAGAGGGCAAGACCGATGAGGTATGTCCAATAGCGCTGGTCATGGGGAAGCCCTATGAATTGAGCAATACGTTGGGGCTGCATGAGGATAAAGGTAACGGTCAAAAACAGTGGGATTTCCCAGATTTTATTCTTTGCAATAAACCAGCCCTGGGTAGCCGAAGCAAAGGCAAAGTTGCCCATGCAGGTCATGATAAAGATCAGAATACCCTGGCTCCAGGAATAGATGTCATGGAGGATAAGTTCGGTGTTAAAAATGAACATAAACGGCAGGATTGCGGTCCTGATATCATACATGAATCCCTGCACGCCGGTGGCTATGGGCGGCGATTTGGCAATGGCTGCAGCGGCGTAGGCAGCCAGGCCCACCGGTGGAGTATCGTCGGC
This sequence comes from Deltaproteobacteria bacterium, assembly GCA_024280455.1. Classification (GTDB taxonomy): domain Bacteria; phylum Desulfobacterota; class Desulfobulbia; order Desulfobulbales; family Desulfobulbaceae; genus DRLX01. Next base: position 55,660 of record JAJRQC010000062.1, read on the forward strand.
CAGGATACCGAAATAAAAGCAGAACAGATGGGCGGCCATCAGCGGGACCACAAATCCCTGCATGCCGCCGATGGTGACAATTGCCGGCGCTGTCAATGCAGCCATAACGATGTAAGTGGCGGTTGTCGGCAGGCCCATTCCAATGATCAGACTGGCCATGGCGGTAATTACAAGCATGAGAAACACATTGCCCATGGACAAAACGTCGATGATCTCTGAAATCAGATTACCCAGACCAAGAGCAACAACCCCGACAATGATCCCGGCAGCTGCCGTGGCCAGGGCAACGGACACCATATTACGGGCACCGGAGGCCAGGGAGGAAAAGATCAGGACGATGGATTTTTTGAAGGCTTCGCCAAGAGGTTCTTTGTTTCGATAGGCTTTGATCGGTTCCTGGAACAGCATGATGACGGCCAGTACGCAGATGGCGTTAAAAGCGGCCAACTCGGGTGAATGACGGACAACGATCAATTCGTAGAGCAGCATGAACAATGGCACCAGAAAATGTAATCCAGTGACTAAGGTCTTGAAAAAGAGAGGAAGCTGGCTTTTGGGCAACCCCTTGATGCCGAGTTTTGAAGCTTCTATATGGGAAATGTAAAAGAGGGCGGCATAGGAGGCAAAGGCTGGAATGGCAGCGGCCTTGACCACTTCAATATACGGAACGTTGACATACTCGGCGATGATAAAGGCGGCCGCACCCATGATCGGCGGAGCCAGCTGGCCATCGGTGGAGGCGGCTACCTCGACCGCAGCGGCTTTAGTCGGCGGATAACCGACCTTTTTCATCATCGGGATGGTAAAAGTTCCAGTGGTGACGATATTGGCAATACTGGACCCGGAGATCATGCCGGTCAAGCCGCTTCCCATAATCGCCGCCTTGGCCGGGCCGCCTTTATACTTGCCCAGCAGGCTCAGGGCCAGCTGTATAAAGTAGTAGCCGGCCCCGGCCTTATCCAGCATGGCCCCGAACAGGACAAAGAGAAAGACAATGGTCGCCGATACGTCGAGCGGGATTCCGTAAATCCCCTCGGTGGACATGGTCATCTGGCCGACGAAACGATTGAGTGACGTCCCCTTGAATGCGATCAGATCCGGCATATAGGGGCCGAGAAAACAGTAGGCGATAAAAAAACCACCGATAATGGGCAGCGCCGGACCGATGGTACGGCGGGCAGCTTCCAGGAGCATAACCGTCAGCAGGATACCGAATACGATATCCTGGGTTTCAGGTGATCCCTGGCGACTGTTGATGGCATCAAGAAAGATTAGGAGATACAGGGCGGCAAAGCAGGCAATGGCTGCCATGGCCATATCAAACAGCGGGATTGTTCTGTGGCGGGAAAAATATTTTATGCCGAAAACCGGTTTTTTAAAGAGTGGATAATTCAGGTACACCAGAGTCAGGGCAAAGGCCAGATGGATAGCTCGGATATAGGTCGTATCAAGAACAATAAATTTAGGCAGAGCCAGTTGATACAGACTCCAGGCAACGGCGATAGTGGGGATGATGTATTTCTGCCAGCCGATCGGTTTTCTGCCGACGCCTTCCTCTTCTTCGGCCATTTTTTTGGCCAATTCCATTCCATCGTCTTCAAATTGCACATCAATTTTGCTCATGAATTCCTCTTACCCTGGATTAATGTCAATTCCATTGTGTACAGCACGCGCGATGAGCTTGATCGCACAAATTATTCCTTGAGATTTCGGACAGCAAGTACACGATATCCACGTTTATGCACCAGTCGGTCACTGTAAAATGTACCGCGGTTAAAGTTAAAGACAGAGGCCGATATACCCCGCCGGTCACCGGTCCAGATGAAGCCGCAACTGAGCTGTATTTCCGGGATGATTTTCAGCTGCTGGCCGCAGGTTGACTCATAGCCTTGATAGTTTTTGTCCTTAACGTGCAGCGAGATGAGTTCTTTAAGAGTAGGGAGGCGCCAGTTCTCATATTGAACAGGCAAAGACAGAGGAAAGGTAAAGCGAACCCATTTTTCGGCCTGGTGCCAGTCGATATCACCAAGGTTGTCAGTGGCGGCCCACATCAGGCCGAGCTGATGGTCGGTAATGGAGCCGTTTTTATTATCGGTAAATCGTTCACCGGCAAGCGCCGGCAGGCAGAAGAGCAATGTAACAATAAGGAATGCAAGAATAAAGAATGACGGGAATCTTCTCATAAACCTGGTCTCCTTCAAAAAAAATGCTTTTCAAGCTGACTCTTCTATTGGCAAGATGTGCTGATTCCTCCTGTTTTTTCGATACTCCTTAGGGCTCATTGGTTTTAAACGCTGATGCTGCAGCTGAATTTCTTTTATCTGCTGCCGGCAGGTACAAAAGTGTCGGCAGCAGATAAAAGAAATTCGGCGATGGCTCTTGCCATCGCCGAATACAAAATGCCTTTTTTATTTCATCAGGCCGACTTCCTTGTAATACTTCATGGCGCCCGGGTGGATGGGCGCGGAGAGTCCTTCAAGCATATTTTTCTTGGTCAGTGTTGCATACGCGGGATGCAGTTTTTTAAACTCGTCAAAATTGTCAAAGACTTCCTTGGTGATGGCATAGACCACCTCATCCGGCACTTTAGCAGAGGTAACTAAGGTTGCCTTCACACCAAAGGTCTCTATATCTTTGTCGTTCTGAGCTCCGGGATAGAGGCTTATTGGTATGGTGGCCTTGGCATAATAGGGGTATTTTGCCAACAGGGCATCAATCCCTGTAATTGTAGCCAGACGCACTTTGCGTGCTCCGGAAGTTGCCTCTTTGATAGCTCCTGACGGATGACCAACCGTATAGAAGAAGGCGTCAATACGGCCATCCTGCAACAGACTGGCAGCCTCAGATGCCTTAATGGATTCAGCCTGCAGATCCTTGTCTATATTAATGCCCACGGCTTCCAACGCATCAATGGCATTCTGCCGCTGACCGGATCCGGGGTTACCGATATTGACTTTTTTGCCTTTCAGATCTTTAATATCTTTAATACCGGCATCAACGGCTGCAACCAGAGTGACGGCTTCCGGATGAATGGAGAATACGGCACGCAGATCCTTTTGCGGGCCTTTATCTTTCCATTCCGCCAGACCATTAATAGCCTGATACTGGCGGTCGGACTGAACAATACCAAATTCAAGGTCGCCGTTCATAACAGCATTGACGTTAAAAACGGAACCACCGGTGGATTCAACAGTAGCCCGGATGCCGTATTCTTTTTTCTTCTTGTTGACCATCTTGGCAATGGCACCGCCGGTCGGGTAATACACTCCGGTAATGCCACCGGTTCCTATGGTGACAAACTGGGTTTTAGCCTGGGCCATACCAAAGCTCATCAGCATGGATGTTGCCAGAGCAACACCTAAAAACAGTCCTTTTTTCATCAAGACCTCCTTTTGATTTGATTGAGAAGAAACGGTTTATTCATGACAACTTTTTGTTATATTCAACCGATCCTTTGTTGACAAGTAAATATTCCGGAGAGTAGATTTTTTTTTATTACCTTCAGGAGATTGTCTTGCTTTTTACAGGTGAAGGATGTATGCGGAAGAAATAAATTAATTCATTACATCGGGCAGCTGATTCCTGGAAGAATCAGGTTTCGGAAAACCCGGAGGACGATCATGGGCAAAGCAACAAAAAAGTCTGAACCTGTCACCGACACAAAAGATAAAACTCCGTCGAGTCGTAAGAAAAAATATTTTGATGTTTCCTTCTATCACGACTGGTGTAAATCCTGCGGCATCTGCATGGCATTTTGTCCGCAGAAAATTATCGGCACCGACAGCAAAGGCAGGCCGGTAATAGAAGACGCCGATCGATGTGTTGGTTGCCGTTTTTGTGAGATCCATTGCCCGGATTTTGCCATAACCGTCTCCGACCGTAAACCCAAAAGGAGAATTAATGATGTCTGAGACCACAACGCCGCGTCGTCTCCTGCAGGGGAACGAGGCAATTGTTCACGGAGCCATGGCCGCCGGATGCCGTTTCTTTGCCGGATATCCGATCACTCCCGCCTCTGAAATCGCCGAACTGCTCTCCATTCTTTTACCGGCAGCTGACGGCACTTTTATTCAGATGGAAGACGAGATCGCCTCGATGGGAGCCGTCATAGGCGCGTCGCTGGCCGGCGTAAAGTCCATGACCGCAACCTCCGGCCCGGGTTTTTCTCTGATGCAGGAGAATCTCGGTTTTGCCTGTGTTACCGAGACACCGCTGGTGATCGTCAACGTGATGCGCGGTGGTCCTTCAACAGGCCTGCCTACCAGTCCTGCCCAGGGCGATGTGCAGATGGCACGCTGGGGCACCCATGGAGATCATCCTGTCGTCGTCCTTGCGGCCTCTTCGGTTGAGGACTGCTTTTCGATTACGGTCAAGGCCTTTAACATTTCCGAAAAATACAGAGTACCTGTAATCCTGCTCTCTGATGAAGTCGTTGCCCACACCAGGGAATGTGTCCGCCTGCCTGCGCAAACAGAAATTAAAGTCGTTGACCGGATCCGACCCAGTGTGCCTCCAGACTGGTATAAACCCTACGAGGGAGACAGCCGGGGAGTTCCTCCTATGGCTGCACTTGGTGACGGATATCGGCACCATATTACCGGGCTGATCCATGATGAACACGGTTTTCCCACTCAGAACCGTCATGAAATTGAGCGTTTCCATAAACGGTTGACTAAAAAGATCACCAAAGGGTTTTCCGATATTCAGATGTCACGTGGCTTTCTTCTTGAGGATGCTGAAATCGTTGTTATTGCCTACGGCTCTGTTGCCCGCCCCGCCTTGCGGGCGGTTGAGGATGCCCGCAGACAGGGTGTGAAGGCCGGACTGCTCCAGCTGATCACCCTCTTCCCTTTTCCCAGAGGAACTGTTTCTACCCTGCTTAAACAGTGTCGGGCCGCATTGGTTCCGGAGATGAACATGGGCCAGATCAGTCGTGAGGTCCAGCGGGTGAACCAGTTCGACTGCGCGGTGGTAAAACATAACCGGGTCGACGGACAGTTCATTACCCCTCTGGAGATATTTAAACATCTCATTAAACTCTAACAGGAATCACATCATGCCCACTCCTGCACAGGCCATCCGACACGAATATCTGCGGCATAATAAAAAATTCCCCCATGTCTGGTGCCCCGGATGCGGCAACGGTATCGTCATGGGGGCATTGCTGCGCGCCATCCATCATCTAGAACTCAGTAAAGACGAAGTCGTCCTCACCTCCGGCATCGGTTGTTCCGGACGGATGCCGACCTATCTCGATTTCAACACCCTGCATACCACCCATGGTCGGGCGCTCACCTTTGCCACCGGGGTCAAGCTGGCAAATCCTGCCTTAAATGTGGTGGCAATAATGGGTGACGGAGATGCAACCGCAATCGGCGGTAACCATTTTATTCATGCCGCCCGCAGAAATCTGAACCTGACCGCTATTATTATCAACAACTCGATTTACGGTATGACCGGCGGTCAGTATTCACCCACCACTCCCTTTGGCGCCATATCCACCACTTCCGTTTACGGACATATTGAACACGCCTTTTCCATAGCCGAACTGGCTGTCACCGCAGGAGCATCATTTGTGGCCAGATCCACGGTCTACCATGCAGACCTCATCGACCGACTTATTGAACAGGCCATGCAAAAAAGGGGATTTGCCGTGGTCGAGGTAATTTCGAATTGTCATGTGCAGTACGGGAGAAGGAATAAACTCGGTGGGGCCGTGGATATGTTAAAGCAGTTCAAGGAGCAGGCTGTTACGGTGAGCCGGGCGGAAAAGCTCAGCCCTGAAGAGCTTGAGGGTAAAACAACTATTGGTGTGCTTGTTGATCGCGAACTTCCGGTCTCCACCGAAGAGTATAAAAAGGTTCGCCGTCGTGCCCATGAATCCGGGGATAAAGTATGAAGATCCAGAAAGAGAAACAAAATCGCTATGAAATTCGTTTCAGCGGCTCTGGCGGCCAGGGATTAATAACCGCCGCAGTTGTGTTTGCCGAAGCAGTAGGTGTATATGACGGTAAATATGTCTGCCAGACCCAGAGTTACGGGCCCGAAGCCAGGGGCGGCAAGTCCAAGGCCGAGGTGGTTATCAGTGACCAGCCCATCGATTATCCCAAGGCTCTGGAACTGGACCTGTTGCTGGCCATGAATCAGGCCGCCTGTGACGCCTATTTTTTTGATATCAAGGCAAACGGTCTCCTGGTGGTTGACTCATCTCTTGTTGAGCAGTATCCGACCAGCAGAATCATAACCATTCCATTTACTCAGATAGCCAAGGAGGAAATCGGCCGTGAACTGGTTGCCAACATGGTGGCACTCGGCACCATTGGTTTTCTTTGCGGGCGGGTGGACCTTGCCAATCTCGAAAAAGCCCTGTTGGCCAGAGTGCCCAAGGGCACTGAAGAGATGAACAGTCGGGCCCTGCAGCGAGGAATTGAAGAGGCCCAAAAAATTGACGTACAGGGGCTGCCTCGTGCCGTGATGAGTGAAGATGATGATCTGTAAACTCCGATCAATACTATTAAAGTGGGGGGACAATGAAAGTTGTAGCATTTAACGGTAGTGCACGCAAAGATGGTAACACCACAAAACTTGTCGAGTATGTTTTTGAAGAACTGGAAAAAGAGGGCATTTCGACTGAGCTTGTACAGCTGGCCGGGAAACATCCACATGGCTGTATTGCCTGTTATCAATGTTTTAAAAGAAAAGACAGGAGGTGCGCCGTTGAAAGTGACTGTATCAATGAGTGCATTGAAAAGATGGAGGCGGCTGACGGCATCATCCTGGCTTCACCAACCTACTTTGCCGACCTGAGCACTGAACTCAAGGCCTTGATCGATCGAACCGGTATGGTTTCCAGGGCCAATGGCGACATGTACCGAAGAAAGGTCGGGGCAGCGGTGGTTGCCCGTCGACGCGGGGGCGCAATTCATGTTTTTGATTCCATCAATCATTTTTTTACCATCGGCCAGATGATCATTGTCGGATCTTCCTACTGGAACATAGGCGTCGGCCGTGACAAGGGCGATGTTGCCGGTGATGATGAAGGCGTGGAAACCATGCGTACACTTGGTAAAAATATGGCCTGGCTGTTAAAGAAGGTTCACGCCTAAATTGTGATCAAGGCATGGAAGTTGATAATCAGACATTCCATACTTTGAATTGACGTGCCGGAAATACTTCACAAGTAATAATCAGTTACCCAGGGGCGGGTGTCGTCTCAATCCTCCCCTGGTCTCCATTTTTCGATCTTTCTCCTTTCCTCTATTTCTGCAGACATGCTTTGCACGTTCGTATTTTTCAAAAAATCAGTGCATACCATGGAGCTCATCGATGCAGGCTTTCCATTTAATCACAAAAAAAATTGACCTCGAATTTTTTTAAATATATAACAAGATATACGGTGAATTTTAGATTTGAATTTTCTTTCACAGATCCTCTCAAGTTATTGTCAAAGTAAAAAGTTCATCTATATATAGTTTAATTTTTACGTAAAAGAGATGTTAAGGTAAGTACGCCTGTACACCGGATAAGGAGAAGGCTGATGCTGGTTATTTGTGAAGACTGTGCCAAAAAATATAACATTGACGAAGCAAAGATCAAGGGCGATCGGGCCCGGTTTTCCTGTCAGGAATGTGGACATATCATTGTGGTAAAGAAGCCGGTTCAAAAACCGGTTGAACTACAGCCTGCCGCTCTTGATGAGGTGATTGGTGAGACAACCGGGACAACTGAAGAAACTGAAGACCGCAGTTCGGTTGATAATGTTCTGGAAGTGAAACAGACATCAGAGAGCGAAGGGGCAACAGGGCGTAAAAAAGTAAAGAAAGGCAAGACGGCTTCTGTTAGTTTTTATCTCATTTTTGCCCTGACAATCGGTTTTATTTCCATTGCCGCAGCTTTTTCCTACCTGTACCTGAAATATATTCCTCAACTTATGAATGAGCAGATTGATCTGCGGACTTCAGCCATAACCACGGTGTTTGCAGGTGCTATCAAACAACCGCTTCTTGTACGTAACTATCTACAGGTCAACAAGGAGGCTGAACGTGTCAGCAAGTTGCCGGGTGTGGCCTATACCGCCGTTGTCAATAAACGAGGAATCGTTGTTGCCGGTTTTTTCAGTGATCTCTCCCGATTTGATCAGGTTTTTTCCGCTCAGGTTAAAACCGAAGGCTTCCCCCTTTCCGTGATTGAAAAAAATACAATTAAGAAAGGAGCACTGGAACAATTTGCCCGATTCACTGTCGGTGGTCAGAAGATTCAGGATAAAGTTGTTATTCTTCCGGAGACCGGGGGGACTGTTCATGTCGGCATTTACATTTCGGAAGTTGAGCAGGCCATAAAAACTGCTCTACTTTCTCCACTATCCCTGTCACTGATGGGGGGCATCTTTTTCGGTGGCCTGATTATTTTTCTTATTATTGCACGATCAATTTCCAAACCACTGGTTGAATTAACCGATGTCGTCAACCGGATCAGCCTTGGTGAACTTGATTTAGTAATTGAGCCAAAAGGCCCCAGAGAGGTGCAGGAACTTGCCGTAGCCTTTGAACGAATGCGCTATTCAATCAAGGCGGCAATGATACGGTTGAGAAAAACATCATAACCGGTTTTGCCGCTGTCGTAGATGGCGAGTGCAAAGAAGATTCCTGTAAGCGAACCCTTGAAACTTCGAGCATGAAACTCGGAGAGACCTCGCCACCGACGTCGGAAATATATGTGTACAGTGCAAACTCAATATCAGTAGTGCTGAGTTTCCGGCAGCGGATACGAGTTCAGCAGGACGCTCTTTGCTGCACATTCACATTTTGTGTCTAAAAATAATTAATGTATCCCGAGGGAAAAATGAAAATCATACTCAGGCTGGGTGTACTGTTTCTCTGTGTGATGTTGAGTCCTGTCACGGCTTCTGCCGGATATAAACTTTCCATGCTGCCCAGATACTCAACGGAAGAAATTCATAAACGGATCGTCCCTATTGCCGACTACCTCAGCAAACAAACAGGGCTGGAGATTGAACCTATTGTTATTTCCACATTTGACCAGTATCAACAGCAACTGCTCAGCGGCGCCATCCAGATCGGCTATGAGAATCCATATATATATGTACTTGCCTCAAAAGCACATGAAGTCATTGCCCTTGCCGAAAAGGAACGCAGCGGCACACGCTTCAGGGGAATCATCATAACCAGGTCCGACAGCCCGATAAAGACCCTGGAGGATTTGCGGGGTAAGACAATTTCTATTGTCGGCTATACCAGTGCCGGTGGCTACTTGTCGCAAAAACTTACACTTGCGGAACAGGGTATAAATGTCAAAACGGACTGTCAGCTTGTCGAGGCGGCGGATAACAAACAGGAAAATGTTATTCTTGCCGTCTATACCGGCGATGTCGACGGAGGTTTTATCCGAGGATCAGCTCTACAGAGGGCGAAAAATTTTATTCCACAAACAGCAATAAAAGTTCTTAAGGAAACAGCATGGTTGCCGAACTGGGCGCTTTCCGTCAGCCGGACAATGCCTCCTGGTGACAGGAAAAAAATTGCTGATGCTATTTTTGCCTTGAACAAAGAGTCTCCTGCTGCTCAGGCCCTTAAAATAAACAGGTTCATTCCTGCTACCGATCAACAGTACAACAGTATCCGCAAGGCCGCCGGCATAGCTCTGCCGATGGTTAATGACTTTCCAACAGAATAGGCTGCCATAAAAATGAAAAAACTGTTTCTACAAGTATCACTGTTTCTGTTGTGTACCTGTCTTTCAGGGGCTGGACAAGCCGGAGAATATACCCTGTCCATGCTGCCCAGATATTTTCCTGAAAAACTCACGGCCATGATCACCCCTTTGTCCGAACATCTTTCTCAAGAAACAGGGAGTTCGGTTAAGCCTATATTGACGGCAAACTTTGCAGAATACGAAAAAAAGGTGAATAACGGCAGTATTGATATCGGCTATGAAAACCCCTTGGTCTATGTCAATGTCAGCGCAGTTCATGAAGTTTTAGCCACAGCGATCAAGGGGCAGGGTGGTGATAAATTCCGGGGGATCATTATTGTTCGACCGGACTCCGGAATCGAGAGTGTTGCTGATCTCAAGGATAAACAAATAATGATTGTCGGCAAGACCTCAGCAGGCGGTTATCTGTCACAAAAGCTCACCCTTCAAAAGCAGGGAATACCACTTGCAAGTGAAAATTTGTCGGCAGCGGCGGATAATCGTCAGGAGAACGTAATCATTGCTGTCAGCATTGGTGATGCCGATGCCGGGTTTATCCGTGAATCGGCACTGCATAAAGCCGATAAGTATATAGTACCAAGGTCGATAAAGGTACTTACTCCTACGGCATGGTTGCCGAACTGGGCATTTTCCGTTAACCGGAAGATGCCTAAAGAACAGAAAAAAGCTTTACTAAATTCTCTACTTGCGCTTCAAAAAGAAAGTGGTGTCCTGAAAGCAATGGGGCTTTCCGGGTTTAAAGCCGCCACCGACAGCGATTATGATATTATGCGTAAGCTTATTGTCCAATAGGTGGCCGGCAGATGGTTGTTGGTAGTTTGATACTTTTGTCGGTGTCGTAGATAGCGAGTGTGGCGAGACTTCGAAAAGTCACGGAACCGACGGCGGACAGGTCGTGTCATCTTGTAATTCCGTACTGTGCAAATGGCGTTTTTGACTTTTTACGAGTCCATCACTTTTAAGAATACACGAATAAGGAGCGGTATAGATGCTCATTCCTCTGGAGCAGCCCTACTTGCAAGGACTCAACAGCTATTACCTGCAGATTGATAAATTTGTTGAACATCTTCAAGGGGAAATAGGTTCAGGTTGTCTCTATTTCAAATCTTCATCCCAGGAAATTCTTATCTATTTTGATGAGCAGGAAATTCTGCGCGGGGTGGTCCAGGATAATGGTGCCCATGCCCAGGTGTCTCCGACCCTGGAGCCTGTGTTTGATGCCCTGAATTTTAAAAATTTCCGGGTTGTAGTCTACCGGCTCGATGCTAATGCAATATTTTTCTGGGGCCAGATGCCTCAATTTCAGCGGGCGAAAAAAGAACTCAATTCCGAAGATATTCAGTTGCCTGATCTTATCTTCCGGTTAAAGCAAAAGAGTTTTTCCGGCTTTATTCATATTCGCTTTTCAGATGAAAAGGGTAGAGCATTACTTTTTTTTCATAAGGGACAACGAGTCGGCGGATCCTACCCCCTGGGGGCAGGAGGGTTGGACTCCTCTGACAGAACGTATAATGATTTGCTTAAGCAGTTGCAGAAAAACAGGGCAACATTTGCCATTGGTCATTTTCTTCCGGAGAAGAAGCAGGAAACCGCCAAGGCAGGAACTGGCTCAGCAGGGGAACCTTCCGGTGAAACGATGTTGTTTTCCAACCTCGACATCGCGTTAGAGGAGTTTCTCGGCCACTTTGTCACATTGCTTTATAGAAAAAAGAAAACAGACCCGGTTATCTTGTTAAAGCAACAATTTGTTGAAAAGATGGATGAGTATCCCTTTCTTGATCCGTTTAAGGCCATGTTCGACTATACCGACGGTCAGGTTGGTTTTTCCGATGATGCCCCCCGTGAAAAAATAGCTGCCGCCATTGTCGAATGCGTCTGGAATGTGGTCATTGAAAACAGGATGGAAAAGAAGTTCAGGGCGGTCCTGAAAAAATGGGATTACAAATCAGCCCTGGAAGAACGTGGTATCGTCGTGGAGCGCTAGCCCGGATATTTCACAAGCGATCTGCTGCAAGGATTGAAAGCACCATGCCTGCTGTGTCACATCTTCAAAAAGTATCCTCGAAATATTTCAATATGTCTGCGGGCTTTTTGAAGCTGTTCCGTGCATCCACGACCCTTTCAACCCTTTCGCGACGATCTTTCTGAAATATCCGGGCTAGCCACAGTCTTCACTTATGGAAACAAGAGCCATTCTTTTTTCTATTCTTCTCCCCGGTTTTTACCTGCCAGCTGCCCGCAGGCGGCCGAGATATCCGCACCTCTGCTTTGACGGATAAAGGCCGTAAAGCCGTTATTCCTGAGAATTTTCTGAAAGGCAAGTACCCTGGGCCTTCCGGGGCTCCTGTAGACGGAGCCTTCGGCCTCATTCATGGAGAGCAGATTTATCTTACAGGGGATATCCCGTAACAGGCCGACCAACTGCATGGCCTGAGTATCACTGTCGTTAATCCCCTCAAGCATGGTGTATTCAAACATGATGCGCTGTCTTTTCTTATGGGGAAACCGCTTGCAGCCCTCTAATAACTCCGCGATGGGGTAGCGGTCGTTGACCGGCATAATCCTGCTCCGGATCTCATCATCGGTTGCATGCAGTGAAATGGCCAGATTAACATTTGTCTTTTCGCCAAGGGCAATCATCTGTGGAACCAGTCCACAGGTAGAAACGGTTATCCGCCTGCTTGAAAAATCAAGTCCTCGCTGCTCAGTAAGGATCGAAATGGTATCAATCAGGTTGTCCAGGTTGGCCAGTGGTTCACCCATTCCCATGAAGACTATATTTGTTAACCGAGGCTTGTCGGCAGCAATGAGATAGTCGCGTACGGCGCAGACCTGGTTAACGATTTCAGCTGTGGTTAAGTTTCTGAAAAAGCCCATGGCGCCGGTAAGACAGAACTTGCATCCCATAGCGCAGCCGACCTGTGAAGAAACGCAGAGCGTGCTGCGTTCCTCTTCGGGAATCATAACCGACTCTATCATCTTTCCATCCTTGAGGAAAAAACCGAACTTAACCGTACCGTCCAGAGAAGTTTCAGTGACCGGATTCTCAAATCGGCTGATATATGCGTGATCAGGCAGGAGGGCACGAAAGTCCTTGGCCAGATCGGTCATCTCGTCAAACCCTGTAATTCCAGACCGGTAGATCCAGGCCAGGAGCTGGCGTCCCCGGAAAGAAGGCTGGCCCAGTGACTCCGTAAAGGGTATCAGCTGCTCCTGGGTGAGATTTTTCAGGTCGGTTTTTATTTTTTTTGTTTCTTTTGTTTTCATTATACAGGTCGTTCTTTGGCTGTGGATCACAGCGCGCGCTGATTTTCAGTTTTAAGGAGCATCTCACCGGAGCAGGCCCGGTCAATGATGGCGAGGAATTTGTTTTTATCTCTTGGCAGCCGACCGTCAAGGGAGAAATAATTTGAGGCATGATTTGCCTGAAATTGCGCCCGTATCCCTTCAAGGCCGGCAACCAGAGTTCGGAGTTCTGTAAAGAGTTCCTTTTGGTCGGGCATGATGAAACCGCCGCTTTGCTGCCGGGCGGCCAGCTCCGTGTTGTTTAAAATCATTAAGGTGAGTATCGCAATCTGTGAGGGCTGCATTGCGCAGAGAAGTTCGGCAGTAGCAGCCGCATGGGCAAGCGAATGTTGTCTGCCGCCCAGGCCAAGCAGACAGGTGACCGACAAAAAAATTCCTGCCCTGCGAACGCGTTGCCCCGCCTTGATCATCTCTGCTGCATTTGCACCTTTTTTTACGGCGGCAAGGGTTGGATCATGACCGCTTTCAAGCCCCATGTAGATCCGGCCAAGCCCGAGTTCTTTTAATTGGGCAAGCTGCTCGGTCGTTCTGGCCAGAATGTCACGGCAGTTTGCATACAGGCTGATTCGACGCATCCAGGGCAACTGCTGTCGAATCGCTTTAAACAACAGCACCATCCGCTGGTGCGGAATCACCAGAGCATCGCCATCGGCAAGAAAAACCGTTCTCTGCCGCCTGCAATACTGTGCCGCAAATTCAAGATCCTGTTCAATCTCAGCCTGCTTTTTTATTCTGAACTGCTTGTCCCGATAGGCACCGCAGAACGTGCACCGATTATGGGAACAGCCGACGGTGACCTGGAGAATAATCGAATTCCACTCACTTGGCGGCCGGATAACAGTTCCTTCGTATTGCATATTTTTTCTATTTTATTTATTAAACCTCGGGCTCTGCCCGAGTGACCCTAAAAGGTTCCACCGATTCGGGGTAATATACGTTGAAATTCCATATAGCGTTTATTTAGGGAATGAGTCTGAACCGCATCTCTGGATCGAAGTCAGCGCTTAACTTCTGCTAAAAGACTGCGGGAATGACGTAACGTTTGTAGCCGTGGCCGTCATGCCCGAGTGTTTTTGTCGGGCATCCAGAAGACTTGGCTTGGCCAGGCTGGTCGGCTCATCTCTTTCATACGGGTCGATTTACAATCCGACCCGCATGGTCGAATTGTATCTCAGCCGTTTTTTTCGGCAAAATCCGCCATAAAGTCGACCAGCTTTTGCACTCCTTCCTCGGGAAAGGCATTGTAGATCGAGGCCCGGCAACCGCCGATGGATCGATGTCCTTTCAGGCCGTCAAAACCAACCGCAGCCGCCTCGGAAATAAACCGTGCTTCCAGCTCCGGGGTCGGCAGGTTAAAGGATATGTTCATCAGCGAACGCGACGCCTTTTCCGCATGACCACGATAAAAATCGGTGCCATCAATGGCATCATACAGGATGCCGGCTTTACGCTGATTGATCTTTTCCATGGCCGCAACACCGCCCTGCTCTTTGAGCCAGTTCATGACCCGGCCCACACAGTAGATCGAAAAACAGGGTGGGGTGTTGAACATGGAATCCTTATCGGCATGGGTCTTGTACCGGAGCATGGTGGGAACGGTCTCGGCATTACAATCCAGAAGATCATCTCTGAGGATCACCACGGTCACGCCGGCCGGCCCCATATTTTTCTGGGCCCCTGCAAATATAATCCCGAACCTGCTCACGTCTACAGGTCTCGACAGGATATCGGACGACATATCGGCCACCAGCATTGTGTCTGATTTCGGCATGTCGGCAAACTGAGTCCCGTAAATGGTGTTGTTGGTGACAAAGTATAAATATTCACTTTCCGTAGCAACCGAATAATCATCATCAGTCGGCACCCTGTTGTAGGTGCTCTCTTCACTGGAATAGGCGACCTTGATATCGCCAAAGAGTTTTGCCTCTTTGATGGCTTTTTTAGACCAGGCTCCGGTATTCAGATAGGTCGCCTTTTTACCGGTTCCCAGAAGATTCATCGGGACCATATAAAACTGCGAAGAGGCCCCGCCCTGAAGAAAAAGAACCTTGTAGTTGTCAGGAACCTGAAGAAGTTCTCGAATCAATCCTTCAGTCTCTTCGGCAACTGCCATAAATTCCTTAGATCGATGGCTGAGTTCAATCAGCCCTATTCCCTTGTCGTGAAAGTTGACAATATCTGTTGCGGCCTCCTGCAGCACGGAAGGGGGCAGGGTAGCGGGACCGGGGCTGAAATTATAAATTCTTTCGGACATGTTTTTCTCCTTGTCTTTGGACTCGCTTAAAAAGCGATGGACTCGTAAAAAGTCAAAATCGATACTTGCACAGTACGGAATTACAAGATGATACGACCTCTCCGCCGTCGGTTTCGTGGCTTTTCGAAGTCTCGCCACACTCGCTATCTACGACACCGACAAAAATAACTTCAATTTCATATGGATCGACTCGTATTGCCGAGCCGATTCTCAAACGAGAAGCATTTTCTTTAGCGGGGTTCAATCTGTCGCAAGGCCTCATAAAGGACAATCCCGGCGCTCATGGCAAGGTTGAGGCTGCGAATGTTTGAATTTTGCATCGGAATGGTATAACAGCGCTCCTGATACAGCGCAAGAATTTCTTCGGGCAGTCCCTTGGTCTCTCTGCCAAAAATAAGAAGACTCTCGGAGTGAAAAGGAGCTGCTGTATAAGAACGTTTTGTTTTTGTGGTAAAAAAAAACAGATTTTTTTCATCGTGGTGTTCGAGAAATTGCTCAAGGTTCTGCCAGTGATTTATACACACGTGCTGCCAGTAGTCAAGCCCGGCTCGTTTAAGATGTTTATCATCCGTGCTGAAGCCAAGTGGATGGATTAAATCAAGGACCGTATTGGTGGCGCCGCACAGGCGGGCAATAGATCCGGTGTTCGGCGGTATTTCAGGTTCAACCAATACAATATGTAGAGTATGATTCATGATGGACTCGTAAAAAGGCAAAAACGCCATTTGCACTGCACGGAATTACAAGAAGTTAAACCTTTCCGCCGTCGGTTTCGTGGCTTTTCGAAGTCTCGCCACACTCGCTATCTACGACACCGACATTCATGGAGTTTTAAAATTTGTCGTATTAAGTTAAAGAAAGGTTCTCAATAAAGGTTGAATTGAGTTGCAAATTTAGAAATACGTTTTACATTCAACCTTTCAGCTTTACTACTTCGATTTACCATGTAAGGCAAATAGTAACTATTCTGGAGCACCTCATCTTCGTCCATTTAGGCCTGCTCGAGTACACAAGTACGCTTTGCAGTCCTAAATGAACAAATCTAAGGCACTCCAGAACAGTCACAGGTCAGAGTTGAGGGTGATTTGTTGCCCCACCTGAACAGTTACAACAAATAGACAACAGTTTTCTCTGAATTTTAGAATCATCCGGTATTGGAAAAATGGCGCTTATTGTGCAAAAATTTGGTGGCACCTCAGTTGGTTCCACAGAAAAAATCAAGGCGGTTGCCCGACGAGTCACCGCCTATCAACAACAGGGCAACCAGGTGATTGTCGTTCTTTCGGCCATGTCGGGAGAAACCGACCGCTTAACCGGCTTTGCCCAGGATATACAGGAAATCCCCAACCGCCGGGAAATGGACATGCTGCTGTCGACCGGCGAACAGGTCACCATTGCTCTCTTTGCCATGGCTGTCAAAGAGGGCGGATCCGATGCCGTTTCTCTGCTTGGCGATCAGGTTGCAATCCGCACCGATGACATGCATACCAGGGCCAGGATCAAGAATATTGACACCAGACTGATTCAAAAGCATCTGGATGCAGGTAAGATCGTCACCATTGCCGGTTTCCAGGGGGTCACTGAAGAGGGAGACATAACAACGCTTGGTCGAGGCGGATCGGACACCACCGCAGTTGCGCTTGCAGCTGCTTTAAAAGCTGATGCCTGTGAAATTTTCACAGATGTTGACGGTGTATACACTACGGATCCTAACATCTGCACAAAGGCTCGGAAAATTGACCGGATCAGTTATGATGAAATGCTCGAACTTGCAAGCCTTGGTGCCAAAGTTCTGGACATCAGGTCTGTTGGTCTGGCCAAACGGTATAACGTGCCTTTACATGTTCGGTCAACTTTTTCTGAAAACGAGGGAACCTGGGTTGTTGAGGAGGATAAGATAATGGAATCCATGCTGGTCTCCGGTGTGACGTATAATAAAAATGAAGCGAGAATAACCATTAAACATGTTCCGGATCAGCCTGGAATTGCGGCAAAAATCTTTCTCCCCATTTCCGATGCCGGAATCATGGTTGATATGATTATTCAGAATACCCGCGACTCGCACCTGACCGATATGACCTTTACGGTCATGCGCAGTGATTATGCCCGGGCAATTGAGCTGTTGAAAGAAGTTGCCGATGAAATCGGCGCTGAATCCGTAAGTGGAGATAAGAATATTGCCAAGATCTCCGTTGTCGGCGTCGGCATGCGCAACCATTCAGGTATTGCATCAACCATGTTTCAGATCCTTGCAAAAGAAGGGATAAACATGGAGATGGTCTCCACCTCTGAAATCAAGGTTTCCTGCGTTATTGCAGAGAAATACACCGAACTTGCCGTACGGGCCCTGCATGATGCCTTTGCCTTGGACAAAGAGAACATGCCGGCAGAAGAAGAGTAAGAAAGATGGCACAAACCATAGAACTCTACGATACAACCCTGCGGGATGGCACCCAGGCTGAGAACTTCAACCTTTCCGTGGATGACAAGGTACGCGTCAGCAGGCAACTTGACAAGCTTGGGATTGACTTTATTGAAGGCGGCTGGCCCGGCTCCAACCCGATGGCGGTTGACTATTTTAAAGCCATGCAGGATGTCGAGCTCAAACATGCGAAGTTGACGGCATTCGGCTCGACCAGACATTTTAAAAATCCTCCCGGCAAGGATGCCAATCTGCAGGCATTGCTTGCCGCCAAAACTCCGGCCATCACCATTTTTGGTAAGAGCTGGGACATTCATGTCCATGATGCCCTCCAGATCGAACTGGAAGACAACCTTCTGATCATTGAGGATTCGCTGGCTTTTCTCAGGCCCAATGTGCAGCATTTGATTTATGATGCCGAGCATTTTTTTGACGGCTTTAAAAATAACCGGGACTACTGCCTGGCAACTCTTGGCAAGGCGGTGGCAGGCGGTGCCGAGACCCTGGTTCTCTGCGACACCAACGGCGGTACTTTACCCCATGAAATTCCACCGATCATGGAACGGGTCAAGCAGTACCTCCAGGAAATCGGCAGTGATGCCCGACTCGGTATCCATCCGCATAATGACTCTGACACGGCCGTTGCCAACGCCCTGATGGGGGTTTCCCTTGGCGCGACCCAGGTCCAGGGAACTATCAACGGGTACGGAGAACGGTGCGGAAACGGCAACTTGATCTCGGTTATCCCTGCACTTGTGTTCAAGATGGGCCTTGAGTGCCAGGTCGGTAAGAATATTGACCAGCTCTATTCAACCTCCCGTCTGGTCGATGAATTAGCCAATCTGCCGCACAACCGCTATCAACCCTATGTCGGCGAATCAGCCTTTGCTCACAAAGGCGGCATTCACGTCAGTGCAGTGCAGCGTAACCCGTTGACCTATGAGCATATCGAGCCGGAGAAAGTGGGCAATATCAGAAGAGTTCTGATTTCCGATCAGGCCGGCCGTTCAAACGTTCTGCACAAGGCCAAAAAATACGGCCTGACCCTGGATTCCAACGATCCGCTCATGTCCTCCATAATCAACGAGCTTAAGGAACTGGAAAACAAGGGGTACCAGTACGAGGCGGCTGAGGCCAGCTTTGAACTGTTGATGCGTAGAGCCCTCGGCCTGCAGCGTACGTTTTTCAAGCTGGAAGGATTCCGGGTTATGAATCATAAGTATCGCATGGACAAAACCCCCTTTACCGAGGCGACCATCCGGCTGTATGTCGGTGGAAACGAGGTCCATACTGCCTCCATGGGCGATGGTCCGGTTAACGCGTTGGACAAGGCATTGCGCAAAGCCCTTACCCGGTTTTATCCCAACCTGGAAGACATGGAGCTGATCGACTATAAGGTTCGGGTACTGTCCGGTGAATCAGGTACCGGGGCCCAGGTTCGGGTCCTGGTTGAGAGTAAGGACCGGGAACACCGATGGGGAACAGTCGGGGTGTCGGTCAATATTATCGAGGCCAGCTGGCAGGCATTGGTTGACTCCATCAACTATAAGTTGATGAATGATGAAAAATCAAAAGCCGTGTAAGCAATGACCGGTTACCGTCTGGAACACAAAAAGGACAAGCGCATGCTTGTCCTTTTTGCGTTTGGACTGTTTGTGTTGCTCTTCGACTTTATCCACATTACCCGGCCGTTGCTTACCTCCACAGCGAAAAAGCCTGAGCATATTGAAAGGGCAAGCCCTGCAGTCCTTTCACCGCGCCTTGCCTTTTTTTTCAATCAGCCCGTACCGATAAACCAAGCTGTGATTCAGGACCTCACCCTGTTGCCGGGTATCGGGGAACAGCTGGCAGGGCGGATTATTGCCTTTCGTGACAAGAACGGCGGCATTAATGACCGCAGCGACCTGGAACAGATACCTGGGATCGGCAGAAAGCTCAGTCGTAAATTCAGCGGGTTTGTCACATTCTCACAGCCATGACGGGAACAAAACACATACGAATTGACGAGCCGGTTCTGGTGCTGGTTGGCCCAACCGCCATCGGTAAAACAGCGCTTTCGCTAGAAATTGTTCGTGAGTTTGATTGTGAAATAATATCAATGGACTCCATGCAGGTGTATCGCCACATGGATATCGGTACTGCCAAACCAGGTAAAGATGAACTCATGCGTGTTCGCCATTATTTGATTGATCTTATTGAACCCGATGATCAGTATAATGCGGCCCGCTTTGTCAAGGACTGCCTGGAAGCAATACGAACCATAACCGAGCGTAAAAAGATCCCGCTGATTACCGGTGGGACCGGACTGTATCTCTCTTCACTGCTGAATGGGCTTTTTGCTGATATTCCAGTGAGGGAAGAAGTAAAAAAAGAGCTTCAAGCCAGACTGGCTGGTAGAGGACTGCCGGGAATGTACGAAGAACTCTGCACTGTAGATCCGGTATCGGCCGGCCGTATTCATCAAAATGATAAACAGCGAATTCTTCGCGGCCTTGAAATTTACTTTTCCACAGGAACGACATGGTCCAGGCATCTGGAGCAGCAACAAAAACGTCAGCCGCCGGTGCAGTTCACCAGGCTGCTTGAGATCGGACTGACCTGTGAGCGTGAACTTCTTTACCAGCGAATAGAGCAGCGTTCCGACATTATGCTTGAACAGGGGTTCATTGATGAGGTCAAAAAATTGCGGGCTATGGGGTATGGAGGTTCGCTCCCGTCCATGCAGTCAATAGGGTATCGCCATGCCAATCAGCTGCTTGATGGTAAATGGAGCTATGGTGAGATGAAGGAATATCTTGTTCGCGACACCCGGCGATATGCAAAACGGCAGCTCACATGGTTTCGCAGAAGCAACGATATGCACTGGTATGAGCGGTCAGAAAGCTCTCAAGTAATCGGCCATATCGAAATGGCATTAAGGGCGCAATTATGATGAATTGCGATATACAGTTAACGTTGACCATGCAGTTGGTGAGAGCAGGGGAGGGCAAGGATATATGAACTATTCCCTGCGCCCGTACCCTGAATCAATCTGTGAAAACACCTGTGAAGAACTGGCCCGGGCATTAAACATTCCGCCTGCAGCTGCCGTCCTCCTCTGTCAACGTGGAATATCAACACCAAAACAGGCCACCGAGTACCTGTCGCCAAAACTTAAACGACTGCCGTCCCCATTTTTACTCAAAGGTATGCCTGAGGGGGTACAGCTGATCGTGCAGGCCATGGAGGAGCAGCAGCCCGTCATTGTCTATGGTGATTACGATGTTGACGGTATCTGCGCCACGGCACTTCTTGTTGATTTTTTATCCTTACTGCATCTGGAAGTGCACTGGCACATACCAAACAGGTTGACCGAGGGGTATGGATTATCGTCCGAAACGGTACGGAAGTTAAGTGAGAAACATGCAGCTCCGGCTCTTCTTATTACGGTCGACAACGGAATCAGCGCTGCCCGGGAAGTTGCCGAGGCACGCTCTGCAGGTTTTCATGTTCTTGTAACCGATCACCATGAACCCCCGGAAGTCTACCCGCCCGCAGACGCATTGATTAACCCGAAACAAAAGGAATGCGGTTTCCCCTGCAAAGAACTTTCAGGGGCAGGCGTTGCCTTTTACCTCGTCATTGCATTACGTTCTACCCTTATAAAAAAGGGCTTCTGGCAGGAAAACAGCTCCCCGAATCTGAAAAACTACCTTGACCTGGTCGCACTAGGTACGGTAGCAGACGTCATGCCGCTTGTCGGAGTGAACAGGATACTTGTCAGGGCCGGTCTTGAGATATTGACCGAGCGCAGGCGTCCGGGAATCTGGGCACTTTGCGAACATATTGGCTTGAAAGAGGGCGATATTACTTCAGAAGATATCTCTTTTCGGATTGCACCAAGAATCAATGCAAGCGGGCGCCTGGGAACACCTGAAACCGCGGCCGGTCTACTCATGAGCAAACATGTCGAAAATGCACTTGAGTTTGCCAGGGCCCTTGACCTGAAGAACATGGAAAGGCGACGGATAGAGGCGGAAATTATACCGGGTGCAATCAACCAGAGCCATCAACAGGTAAGCAACAGGGCATCGGCCCTTGTTGTCTACGATGCTTCCTGGCATCCTGGTGTTATCGGCATCGTGGCCTCAAAACTCTGTGAAAAATTCAGGCGTCCAGCTCTAGCACTTACCGATGATCCGACAAATAACGACCATGTTAAAGGATCCGGCAGAACAACCAATGGAATCAACATTTATGATGCAGTTGAGGAATGCCGTGCTCATCTTGTAAAATTCGGTGGTCATCCAAAGGCTATAGGCTTATCACTGCGGCGTGAAGTGCTTTTGGACTTTACTAAGAAATTTTGCGCTGCAGTAGATGATCAGGCCGGCGACGTTTTAAACCAACCCAGACTAATCAAATACGACCATCACTTACAAAACGGCGCGAATATTGTAAATCCAGAATTTATAGGGCTTTTACGTCAATTCGAACCGTTTGGCGAAAAGAATCCCGAACCGGTTTTTCTTATTAAAGATGTACGGCTTACCCAGGTTGCGCTGATCAAGGGTGACCATTTGAAATTTTCCCTACAGCTTAATGGAAAATCATATCGGGGAATCGGCTTTGGCATGGGAGAGCACCTGAACGTAACACGACAGCAGGTCGATCTTACTTTTACATTTAAACATTCGGTCTACAGGGGAAGGGAGCGAGTTGAGCTGATTGTGGTCGACATAGCTCCAACATACTGATATTTCAACAAAAGGATAAATTCAACATAATATATATTATGCGACATTGTGTATTTTAGCCGCCAGGGTCGCTTTGCCCAAACAATAGATGGACTTTTCAATCGGCCTGGGGTTAAATAACTGCTTTTCAGGTGAAAATGCCCCTCGGGTACCTACTTTCGCAGAAGGAAGATGCTCGATATTTCAGCTCGATAACGCAAATATTTTATCTTTTACATACAGCTTGAGGCCATCATGAACAGAGATATTTACCAGGAGCCCCTTGTCTCCCGCTATACCAGCCCGGAAATGCAGCACCTGTTTTCCGAGCGCTTTAAGTTTACCCACTGGCGTACGTGCTGGGTTGCCCTTGCCGAAGCACAATGCGAGCTCGGCCTTTCACTTGTTACCCGGGAAATGGTTGATGAACTCAAGGCCCACGTTGAAGATATTGATTTTGAGCTTGCCGCAGCCAAGGAAAAGGAAATCCGTCACGATGTGATGGCCCATGTCTTTGCCTACGGCCGGAAATGCCCCAAAGCTGAAGCTATTATTCATCTGGGCGCAACCTCACAGTTCGTAGTCTGCAACACCGATCTGCATATCCAGAAAAAGGCCCTGCAACTGGTTAAGCAAGGTATTGTCAATGTTGTTGCCAATCTGGCCCGCTTCTGCAACACATACAAAGATATGGCCACCCTGGGCTTTACCCATTATCAGGCCGCTCAACCAACAACCATCGGCAAGCGTAATACCCTGTATATTCAAGACCTTCTCATGGATCTTGCGTATATTGAGCAACTTGAGTTGAAGATTGTTGCCCGCGGAGCAAAGGGTACGGTCGGCACCCAGGCAACCTTTCTAGAGCTGTTTGAAGGCGACCATGCTAAAGTTCGCGCTCTTGATGAACTTGTTGCCAAAAAGCTTGGATTTAACGACGTTTTTCCAGTTACAGGTCAAACATATCCGCGCAAGCTCGATATGAAAACAGCGGAAACCCTGGCCGGAGTCGGCATGCCTGCGCACAAGTTTGCAGTCGACCTGCGGTTGCTTTCCAATCTCAAGGTCCAGGAAGAACCCTTTGCAAAACAACAGGTCGGCAGTTCAGCCATGGCCTACAAGCGTAACCCCATGCGATCCGAGCGCATGACAGGACTTGCCCGCAAACTCATGGGCCTGCCTGCCGACTTTGCTGCAACTGCCGGCAACCAGTGGTTTGAACGAACCCTGGACGACTCAGCTATCCGGAGAATGGATCTCGCCCAGGCCTTTCTCTTGACCGATGCAATCCTTAAGCTGTATGTAAATATCACCAGTGACATGGTTGTGTATCCGAAACAGGTTGAACGATATCTCAGGGCTGAACTTCCCTTTATGGCCACGGAAAAGATACTTATGGCCTGTGTGGAGCGCGGAAAAAGCAGGCAGGAGATGCATGAGGTTATCCGGGAACATTCTGTAGCCGCCGGCCTGGCTGTGAAGGAACAGGGAAAAGAAAATGATTTACTTGAACGGCTGGCCGAAGATGATCGTATCCCCTTTGAACTTAACGAAATCAATGGGCTGATTTCAAATTACCAGGAGTTTACCGGGCGAGCCAGTGAGCAGACTACCGAATACCTTCGGGAAGTTGTCGCGTCGGTACTTGAACGGCACAGTGACTTGATCGGCTCTACTGATGCGAGTTTAACCGTATGAACCGGGTTGACTGTTCAAGCCGATCAAATGGTTTGAGCCGCGAACCTATCGAACGTTTTTCTCTATCATGCAAAAAATATTTCTCCACATTGCCCGTGCAAAGATAGCCTGGTTCAAGTTTATCCTTGAAGGATACGATGGCCTGTGCATACTGAGTACCGTTGACCGTGACAAGGGGCTTGTCACGGTCAACTATCATTCATCGAGCGCGCCGGAACTCTTTGCCCTTCTTGCCGCGCTCAGCCCGGACCTGTCACCGTACTGGTCACCAGGTGAAACCGACGACCAGAAAGTGCAGAAATAATTCTTTGATGCAAAACATGAGTAATGCATCTCAACCTATCATATTTATGAACTAAATGGCTAAGCATCTTTATATAAAAACCTTTGGTTGCCAGATGAATGAACGGGATTCTGAAATCATCGAGCAGCTTCTGGCAAGATCAGATTATGTCCTGGTCAGCGAACCCCAAACCGCTGATCTTATCCTGATCAACACCTGCTCCATCCGTGACAAGGCCGAACAAAAGGTCTACAGCCTGCTTGGCCAACTGGCACCTCTTAAAAAAGAAAACCCCCAGCTCAAGATCGGCGTAATCGGATGCGTTGCCCAGCAGGAAGGCGACAAAATCTGCAAACGAGCTCCGTATGTGGATATGATTGTCGGCACGCAGCAAATCTACCGGATCCCCTCCATGCTCGACCGGCTTGCCGACGGACAGACCACCCGGGAGATTGCGACTGATCTCGAAGGTTCTTTTATTATTCCAGCCTTTCAGAAACTCTTGCGGGGCAAGCCCCCCTCCCCTGCTCCGGCTGAATTTCGAAAATTTGTTACAATCATGCAGGGGTGCAACAACTACTGCAGTTACTGTGTAGTTCCATCAACCAGGGGCCGTGAAATCAGTCGCCCGGTTGTCGACATTGTTGAAGAGGTTCGAATTCTCATTGAACAGGGGATTAAAGAGATTACCCTGCTTGGACAAAACGTGAACTCATACGGCCAGACCAACGCTGTCGATGAACACCCTGTTTCCTTTGCCGACCTGCTGTATTGGGTTGCCGAGATTCCCGGACTTGAACGTCTGCGATTTACAACCTCAAACCCCAAGGATCTCTCAGAGAAACTCATTAACTGCTTTGCTGAAATCGACATCCTCTGCCCGCACTTCCACCTTCCGGTTCAATCGGGTTCTAATCATATCCTCCAGAAAATGGACCGTAAGTATACCCGGGAAAGTTATCTGGAAAAAGTTGCCGCACTTCGTGAGATCCGACCGGATATCGCCCTGGCCACGGATATAATTGTCGGATTTCCAGGTGAGAGTGACGAAGATTTTACCCAGACCATGGATCTTCTCGAAACGGTCCGGTTTCACGGATCATTCTCTTTTAAATATTCAGATCGGCCCAATACCCGCTCTGCCGATTTTGCAGATAAGGTTCCGGAAACCGTTAAAAAAGAACGGCTGAAACAGTTTCAGGACAGGCAGGACCAGATCAGCCTTGAACAGAATGAAAAATATGTTGGTACCGTGCAAAAGGTTATGGTCGAGTCAGGCGGAGACGGAAAGGCCAAGGGGCGCACCGGGACCAACCATATTGTCCACTTTCCCTGCTCCGATGACGTTCACCCCGGAAACACTGTGGACGTTCAGATCACTCGTGCCGGCAAACATTCCCTGCAGGGCGAGAAGGCCTGACAATAGATAAGGTATTACGTTATATTTTAACGAGAACTTGGTGAATTATGGATAGGATAATAGACCTTCATACACACACATTTTTCAGTGACGGCGCCTTGGTACCGGCCGAACATCTACGCCGGGTCGAGGTAATGGGCTATGAAGCCATTGCCATTACCGATCACGCCGATTCCTCGAATCTTGATTTTATCATTCCAAGAATTGTCCAGGCGGCAAAGGACTTGAACCCGGTCTCTACGACCCGGCTCATAGCCGGTATAGAGCTGACCCACGTGCCCCCTGCCCTGTATGGTAAACTTACAGCCCGTGCCCGTGAACTCGGGGCCGAAATTGTTGTCGCCCACGGCGAAACTCCGGTTGAACCGGTGGCTCCCGGCACCAATAGAGCGGCCCTTGAGGCAGGAGTGGATCTGCTGGCCCATCCAGGTTTTATCACCGAGGAAGATGCCGCCCTGGCTGCAGAGCGTGGAATACTACTGGAGTTATCCGGTCGCGGTGGACACAGCCTGACCAATGGCCACGTGGTAAAAATAGCTGAGAAAACCGGGGCTATGTTGGCCGTCAATGCGGACGCCCACACCCCGAGTGATTTCCTCAGTCCGGAGATGGCCAAGAAAGTGGCTCTTGGCGCCGGTTTAAGCGAGGGGCGCTACAGGCAACTCCGTGAGGATATGCAGGTACTGGTACGAAAAATAACCGGCTGATGTCTGTTGTTCGCCCCCTGGAGATTTTTACTCACCCAGAGGTTTTTTTTGCTTATCCTGAGAGGGCGGAGTAAATCCGGGCAAAGTCGGAAGCGATTGCGGCTCTTTTCGCGGCTTACCGGTCATGTTGGCGACGCTGCGTACGGTTCGATTGCCCACCCGTTTTCCCTTGGCAGCCGCACCCTTGATCAGGTATTCGTCAAACTCAACCTCCAGCCGGTTATAACGGGCCCGGGCAGAGGGAACAAAGCTGACCCTGGCTCGAACATCCTTGTCGCCCACCACCAGCAACTGGATGATGGACCGTTTATGCTCCGGGAACAGCCGGTAGTCACGGTTAATGATAAACTTCGGGGTCTTGAACCGTTTGACATAGGTTAGGTTCTCAAGGCCTGAGCGGTAGATTACATTAAAAACCAAGTCATTGTTCACCACCCCCATCCACAGCAGGTTGGAGCCGATAAAAACCTTGTCGGCGACATTAACGACCCGGTACAGGCCGTCTTTAAAAATAAGCAGAATGCGGTCGTATTCCGAGCAGGTCAGTTCCAGGTCTTTCTTTGTATTTTCTACTTTAATTTTGTGCCCTAAGAATCCGGATTCCCGATGATATGCAACATGGATGTTTGACAGGGCTGCAGCTCGTGCATTGACCTCGTCAAACTGCTCAAGCCTGCTCTTACGCGGAAATTTTTTTCCGTATTTTCTCAGCAGGGCCTCAATATAGTTGACGGCAAAACCGACCATATCCTCCAGATGTTTGTCAATGATGGCGATCGCCTTCTCAAGGGCCTGGATCTCTTTCTGCTGCTTGTTGATATCGTAACGGGAAATACGTTTGATCTTGATCTCAAGCAGTCGTTCAACGTCTTCTCTGGTGACCTTGCGAATCAGCTGGTCGGCAAAGGGGAAAAGGGCCTGCCGAACCGTAGAAATCACGGCCTTGTATGAAATCTTTTCCTCGATTTCCTTGTAGAGCCGTTCCTCGATGAAAATCTGTTCCAGCCTGCGGGCGTGGAGTTTATCCAGCAGCCTGCCTCGTTCTATATGGAGTTCTTTTTCCAGGTCCTGCAACAGTTTGTCGGTATTATGCCTGAGCGCCTCCTCAACCTGGACGATACAGGGCATATTCTCCCGAATAACAACCAGATTCGGAGAAACGCTTAACTCACAGTCGGTAAAGGCATAGAGTGCGTCGATAGTCTCATCGGCATGGACCCCGCGCGGCAGTTTGATTTCAACCTCGACCTCTTCAGCGGTGTAATCGTTGATCGAGGTGATTTTAAGTTTACCGGCCTTGGCGGCCTTTTCCACCGAGTCGATCAGGGACTGGGTGGTCAGGTTGTAGGGCAACTCGGTAACGGCAATGGTTTTGTCGTCCACCTTTTCAATTTTTGCCCGGCAGCGCAGGCGGCCGTTGCCATGATCATAAGATGAAACATCGACAATGCCGCCCCTGGGAAAGTCCGGGTAGATCGTAAATTCTTTGCCGCGTAAATGCTTGATTTGACATTTGAGCAATTCGCAGAAGTTATGGGGCATGATCTTGGTCGCCATGCCCACGGCAATGCCTTCGGCTCCGAGCAGAAGCAACAGGGGTAATTTGGCAGGCAGAGACACCGGTTCCTGCATGCGGCCGTCATAGGAGTCGACAAACTCAGTCAGGTCTTTGTTAAACAGGGTTTCCCGGGCAAGGGGTGACAGCCGGCATTCAATATAACGGGCGGCAGAGGCCTGGTCACCGGTAAAAATGTTACCAAAATTCCCCTGCCGGTCAACGAGATAGCCTTTGTTTGCCAGGTTGACCAGGGCGGCAAAAATGGATTGATCCCCGTGGGGATGCAACTTCATGGTCTCGCCGACTACGTTAGCCACTTTGTGAAAACGGCCGTCATCAATATTATGCAGGGTCTGAAGAATACGGCGCTGAACCGGTTTCAAGCCGTCATTGATATCAGGAATGGCACGTTCTCGGATAACATAGGAGGTGTAATCCAGAAAGTTGCGGTCAAAGAGTTTGTGGAGCTTGCCCCGCTGTCTGGTTTCGGTGATCTCGCTCATACCGGCCTCAGGGTCAGGTGATCCATAATATACTGCCGACGATCCGGCGTGTTTTTACCCATATAAAATTTGAGTACCCGGCTGACTTCGGACAGGTTATCTATATGTACCTGCTTGATTCGCATGTCTGAGCCGATAAACTGCTTGAATTCCGGCGGTGAAATCTCGCCCAACCCCTTGAATCGTGTTACCTCCACGGACTTTGCGCTCGCCCTGCCCTTTAACTCACGGATACCGTTTTCTTTTTCTTCATCAGAGTAACAGTAGATGGTCTTTTTCTTATTCCGTACCCTGAAAATAGGGGTTTCCAGGATGTACACATGGCCAAGCTTAATCAACGGTTCGAAATAATGGAGAAAAAAAGTGAGCAGCAGATTGCGGATATGGAGCCCGTCCACATCAGCATCCGTGGCCAGGATGATTTTGTCAAAACGCAGGTCGGCAATGGAATCCTCCACATTGAGGCCACGCATCAGGGCGTACATCTCGTCATTTTTATACAGCAGATCCAGCCGCTGGCCAAAGACGTTCATGGGCTTGCCCTTAAGCGAGAAAACCGCCTGGATCATGGGATCGCGGGATGAAACAATGGACCCGGCAGCCGACTGGCCCTCGGTGATGAAAACCATGTTCTCCCGGCCCTCTTTTGAGGGATTTTTCCGGCTGGGATGATACTTGCAATCTTTGAGCTGCGGTATTTTAAAGGCAACTTTTTTTGCCTTTGCCTTGGCCTCCTTGCGGACCGACTGTAACTCCTTACGGATCCGTTCGTTGCGCTGCACCTTGTCCATCAAGACTTCGGCGGTCTCGGGATATTTATACAGGTGGGTGGCAACAGCTTCGCGAACTACATTAACAATCCAGGGCCGGATATCGGTGTTGCCGAGTTTGTTTTTGGTCTGCGATTCAAAAACCGGTTCCTGCACCTTGACCGCAAGGGTACCGACTATGCCGTCCCGGACATCCTTACCGGTATATTTTTTTCCGGAAAACTCATTGACCCCCTTGAGGATTCCTTCGCGAAAGGCGGAGAGATGGGTTCCGCCCTCAGAGGTGTAGGTCCCGTTGACAAAAGAGAAATAGGTGTCCCCGTAATCATCTGTATGGGTAAAGGCAAACTCAAGGGCCTTCTCCGAGGCATGGATTGCCGGATAGATCTCCTTGCCGTCAAGTTCGTTGGCCAGCAGGTCGAGCAGACCTTTTTCCGAGTAGTATTTTTCCTCGCCAAGAAAGAGACTGAGCCCGGCATTGAGATAGGCATAGCGCCACAAGCGTTGCCCCACATATTCCGGATCAAAGGCAAATTTTTTAAAAAGATCGGAATCAGGTAAAAATTCAACCAGAGTGCCGTTCTTCTCGGTGGTCTCCCCCTCTTCCTCATCGATCAACGTGCCGCAGGCAAAGGTTGCTTTTTTATATTGCCCTTCGCGAAAAGCACAGACCATGAAATGTTCGGACAGGGCATTGACCGCCTTGGTGCCGACACCATTGAGGCCGACGGAAAATTGAAAGACATCGGTGTTGTACTTGGCACCGGTGTTGATGACTGAAACACACTCAACCACCTTGCCCAGAGGAATACCACGCCCGTAATCCCGTACCCGGCACCGTCCATCCTCCTCGATTGCGATGTCGACCCGTTTACCAAAACCCATGATATATTCGTCAACGGCATTATCAATTACCTCTTTGATCAGAATATAGATGCCATCATCAGGATGGGATCCGTTACCCAGGCGGCCAATATACATACCCGGCCGTTTGCGGATGTGCTCAAGCGAACTTAAGGTTTTTATCTTTGATTCGTCGTACTGGTGTTGGGGTTCGGTCATAACCAAAGCATTTTTAATTATTTTTATTTTCAGGCGCCGGCAACGGAGCAACAGGAGGAACACATACATGATCTACAGGCAACGAGTAGAAATCCTGTACGGAACCCGGTCGATAAACTTACTTAGTGTACATGCCAGTGGATATGAAGTCAAAAGATATGAGTCCAGCCGGTTGGATCATCCTCACCTTGATTCAATCGGCTCAATCGTTGTATTTGTACAAGTCGATCCAATACGTTCATGGACTAAAGCCATTGCATGCAAGTAAAAAAAAAGTTCACCCGCATTTTTACAGCACCGTAGTATACTCGGCGTTGCCCCCTGGTGAACTCTTCACCAAAAAAGTAATACTGGGGAATGAAAACAAATTTGCGGCAGAAAATTATGCTGATTTCCTGCCGCAAATGTTAAATCCTCGAAAAAATAGGGGGCCGAATAATTTATTCGTTACATTTTTACAAATCTATTCCCAAAATATTGGATCTGCGGGTGATGATGCTGTCATCAAGAACGTAATCTGTCGGGTTAAGTCTGAACTTATCAGACTGAGTGTTCCGGATTTTACTTGTTTGTAAGGTATCCATAAAGGTTCACCCGGATATTTCCACCTGAGGATGCCCAGTTTTTTATTGTAAGGGCATAGCCCGAGTCAATCAGCATTCCCGGGCCAAAAGACAGGTGGCTGGGTTCTGCGTTTGATAGTTTCCAGTAATCGGTTACACTGGAATTTTGTATGAGTTGCATCTCGATAATGCCGGTTCCAGGCGACACGGGGAATACGGACATCGAAGTGATAACCAGGTATTTACCTGTTGGGACAGTGACCTGCCCTGCATTGCCTGCCTGTGGTGTGACCTCAACAACATCACTAGTACTGTCGGGAGCGATGCTGGCCGTCCCCATTTTAAGGACATCGGATGGACTGATAGCCGAAGCCTGATTTTTAATCAGCGGAATAACGACGACCTGTTGTGCGGCAACCGCAGACAGACTGCTGATGAAAACCGCACCTGTCACTACCCAGAATGCCAAGACGATCCGTACTGTTCCATGTAGTTTTTTTCCAATCATAGGTATTCTCCTTGTGTTGGGAATTTGGAATTTCAAACGGAGACTTTGCAGTACCACCGTTTGCTCCTTTTTCAGGCACTGTGGTCATTATGCTGTATAACTTATAACATATCAAGATGGAAGTGGTTACAACCTGATTACTCCATCAAGTGTACCCGTTCACAGTCCGGGCAGATCCAGGTGGGGCCGTTGCTGATACCCCATTTATTCTCTTCAAAACAATCCGGGCAGATTTCAAAGCCGCAGGTACAGCTCCAGCAAAAGGGTTTTTTCTCTTTGCAGCAGTGGCAGGTGTAGCCGTCTTTTCTGCGCCGTCGTCGTTTACGGCCGTTTTCCGATTTTTTTGTATCCATATCCATAGTCTTTTGTGGAAATTATTTGCGCAACTCTCCGTTCAGCCAATCCAGATATTCAGGATTTCCTGCAGCTACCGGCGTTGCCAGAATTTCAGGGACTTCATAGGGATGAATGGCCGTAATCTCCGCCTGGAGCTCATCAAACAAATCCTGCCTGGTTTTCATTATACAGAGAAACTCGTCACTCTGTTCTATCTTTCCCTGCCAGTGATACATGGAGGCACATTGCACTATCTGGACACAACCTGCAAGCCGCCTGTCAAGCACATGATGGGCAACTTCCTCGGCCAGGGCTCTGCTCTCAACCGTTGTCGCCACTTGAAGATATGAGGTCATTTTTTTCTCCTGCTGCTCACGAGAGCGTCGTTAAATATTCATCGACATCGTATCAGACTGGATTTTTTTCTCCAGTGGAATATCTTGCCAACAAGAGTTCAGGTCTAGAAGGCACAACCATCACTCCATATACCGGGCTGCAAAATTATGCTTTTCACAGTTGATGTAGGAAATTCCCATACCGTCAGCGGCGTATTCCAGGGTGATCAACTCCTTGCCCACTGGAGACTCAAGTCCGATCAGGATCGAACCGCCGACGAGATTGCCATTCGTTACCATGCACTTTTTCAGATGGCCGGTCTCAAAATCAAAAACATCTCCGGCTTTATTGTCTCTTCGGTCGTTCCGACCCTGGAAACCGCCTGGCTCAGTTATGCGGATAAATACCTGGCCCGGCAAATTGAAGTTCACCCCATTTCGGTGTCACACCGCACGGATACCGGCATTGTTGTGGCGACCAAAAATCCGGCGGAAGTCGGCGCCGACCGCATTGTCAACGCTGTTGCCGCCTGGGAAATATACCGAGACCGCCTGATAGTCATTGATTTCGGCACAGCTATTACCTTTGACTGTGTAAACAACAGACGTGAATACGTTGGTGGCACAATCCATCCGGGAATAGGGATCTCCCTTGATGCCCTGGCCGGTCGTACCGCCAAGCTGCCACGGGTTGATATTGATACGGAACCAACGGAAAAAATCGGGACCACCACCGACTCGGCAATTCATTCCGGCATGCTGTACGGCTTCGGAGGTCTTGTCGATAGAATGGTCGACACTCTGGCCCACGAGCTGGCCCCGGAAAGGCCGCGGGTGAAAACCGTGGCCACCGGCGGCATGGCCCACCTGATTGAGCCGTACACCAGAACCATTGATCTCATCAATCCCCTGCTCACCCTGGAAGGATTGCGGCTCATCCATGAAAGAAACCACCAATCCTGAGTTTTCACCGCTGCTGCCGCCGTCACTGCAGCCCGGTGACACTATCGGCCTCTTCTGCCCAGCGGGACCGGTTCGTGATATTGACAGGATTAAAGCCGGTATAGGCGTTCTGCGGGATATGGGGTTTCGAGTACGGGTCCTGGACGAGTTGAACCGCCGGAGTGACAGCTCCATATATCTTGCCGCTCCCGACACAACCAGGGCCGAACAACTGCATGGCCTATGGGACGATGAAGAGATCAAAGCGCTGATGGCTGTACGGGGTGGGTATGGCTGTCTTCGAATGCTGGATCAAATTGATTTTTCCCGCTTTAGAGAAAATCCGAAATGGCTGATTGGTTTTTCCGACCTTACGGTCCTGCTGGCCGCAACCTTTATTAAAGCCGGGCTGATAGGTCTGCATGGACCCGTTGTTTCCTCCCTGGCCGGAACCGATACCCCATCAAAAAAACGTTTTTTTTCTTTGCTCACCGGCTCGTTCCAGCCCTATGCTCTGGAAAACAGCGTGACTGTGCTCCGACCTGGAATCTGCAGAGGCCGCATTGTTGCAGGTAACCTGACCTCCATCTGCCACCTGATCGGCACCCCCTGGGAGCCGGATTTAGCCGGTGGTATTCTTCTATTTGAGGATACGGGAGAACCTATGTACAGGGTCGACCGGATGCTTACCCAAATGACTCTGGGCGGCAGACTCGACAATCTGGCCGGATTGGTTCTAGGTACTTTTGACACCGAAGGCTCTACTGCTCAGGATACCCTGTTGCAGGAACCGCTTTTTGAGAGAGTACGGGAATTGACCGCGCACACCGACTATCCGATCTGGGGGAACTTTCCTTGCGGCCATCTCTTGAGCAACCAGGCGATACCGTATGGCATGGAGGCGACCATGGAGAGCAGAACCTCTGCATTAACCCTGCACCCAGATTCGAAACAACTGTAGAATAGAATGAAAAGAGCATGATAAAACGGTACCTCCTCACCTTTATGGGCTTTTTCATCCTGGCCACAATATATCTCTTTTCACTTTTGCCGCTGCTCATGGTTCGGAGCGGCCTGTCAAACCAGACCTATTTAGAAGCGCTGGCGGTCTGGGGCCTGCTGGTTCTGCTTTCCCTAGGCCCGGCCCTTTCATTGCTGTTAAAAAAAATCTGGTTTTTTCAGGGAACTGGAACGCCGGTCTCCTTAAAAGAATTACGGTCGACCCTGATGAAGGTCAATGGGATGCATGCCCCGGTCCGGGTGCTGGATAAGGGTAAACGGCTGATAGTGGAGTGGCGTTACGACGACCCGGACTGGTGTGAGCAAATGGCAGGAAAAAAAATCTCCCGGCTGTATGAACTTCGTCTTGGTTTTAATGAAAACACAAGGACTGTGACCCTTTCGGATCGTTCAAGAAAAGTCGACTTTGATCTCTGTCCCATCCGGGTCAAAACAGGTTTTCTTGCAATGCCGAGGCTGTTTTTCGGCATCAGGGCAGCGGAGGGGTACGGCATCGAAAAATACAGAGAGCGCAGGCCTTCCGATTTTTTATTTAAACCAGGGGAGATCAAGTCTCCTCTGGTCGGAACGCTTCTTTCCCTGGGCTGGAATGTACAGTTCACCCTGCTCTGACAGTAAGCGTTCACCAGCCCCCCCCTCTTCGTTCGATCAGGCCTCCTCACATAGGCAAGCTATAGGATTCGTCGCCCTGTCCGTCTGACCACTGACGGAAGATTTCATGGTTATTTGACCTTGAACATGGCTATGAGTTCTTTGAGCTGATTGGCTACCCCGGTCAGTTGTTCAGCATTCCGACTGACACCGGAACTCAGCGATGTTATCTCTCCGGAGACGTGACTGACTTCTGCTATATCCTGGGCTATTTCCGCTGAAACAGCAGAGGTCTGGGCCACATTTTCATTGACCTCGGAAATACCTTCTGCAGCCTGAGCCACATTATTGGTGATTTCGCTGGTCGTCACGTTCTGCTCTTCAACTGCGGTGGCAATAGTGGAAACGATGGAGTTGACGTCGTTTATAACATCTGCGATCTGCCTTATCTCTACAACTGTTGACTCGGTCGATCCCTGAATATCCTCTATTTTTCCCTTTATCTCCTGGGTTGCCTCGGCAGTCTGTTTGGCCAGCTCTTTGATTTCATTGGCAACAACGGCAAACCCTTTACCTGCCTCACCGGCACGGGCCGCCTCAATGGTTGCATTTAAGGCCAGCAGGTTGGTCTGTTCGGAAATCTCGGTGATCACTTCCGTCACCTTGCTGATCGCTCCGGCTGCTCTACCCAGAGCATCAACCTTCTCGGTCGAACTGGTGGTCAGAGTAACCGCTTCCTGGGTGACCACCGTTGCCTTCTGGGTATTCTGAGAAATTTCTTTTACAGTGGCTGACATCTCTTCGGAGGATGTTGCTATGATATTGACATTGGTTGCTGCCTGTTCACTTGCAGCGGCAACTGAATTCATATTGGCACTCATCTCTTCGGCTGCTGCAGCAACACTGGTCGCTTTGGTCGAGGATTGGGTCGCCCCTTCAGTCATGTCGGCAGACGACTGAGAGAGTTCTGCGGCGGAATTTTGTAATTTTTCAGCATTTTCAGAAAACTGTCTGAATGTATTGTTCAACCGGCCGACCATTGTATTGAGCGACTCGGTCAGTTGTCCGATCTCATCCTGACTTTCAACCTTGAGGCTGGTTGTAAAATCTCCCTGACCGACACGACCGGCAAACTCGACACTGCGCAGAATATTACCGATAATGGATCGTAGGGTGAAAAAGACCACAAGGACAGTCAAAATCGTGGCCACCAGGGCTACAATTAAGATAGTGGTAGTCAGTTTCTTTGAGGCCTGGTCAATGGCTTCTGTCTTTTTTTTCTCCTGTTTTTGTGAGTCTTCGCTGATCTGGTTACTCAACTTTTCAATGGCATGAACAGTCGAGCGCATCTCGCCGACAAGGGATTCGATATGCTGACTACTCCTAACAACCTCATCCAGGCTTTTCATGTATACATCGACGACGTTTTTGACAGCTCTGTAATGTTCTTTGAGCACCATGTCGTTATCAAAGGCGTTTACCAGCTCATCAGCGGTCTTCCTGGCCTTTTCAACATACTTTAGATCTTTCCGTAAAAAATAATCCTTTTCATTCTTACGGATAGTAAGCAGCATCGCCCTGACTCGGGGAACAAAAAATTCATTAAAGGTCTTTTCAATAGTCACGCCGGACCTGACCATTTGTTTTCCAGCTTCTTCCGAACCGCTGGAAGAGTACGCGGCAAAGGCCTGGGAGTATTTTTCGAGCTCCGCCATAACCACCTTTTTTGCCGCAGGGTCGAATTGGTTTTCCGTTGCCAGCTCTCTGACCTTATCTAAAGCTATCTTCGTTCTTTTCTTCATCCGCTCGGAATCGGTGCGGACAAACTCCCGTTCAAAACGCCGCATCTGAAGAAAGGCCAGGTACAGGTCGTCTATCTGATGCTGGGTGAGATCCACCGCCAGCACACGGGCGGTTTCCCGCAGCTTGCCCTGCAGACCGGAGAGATTATCCAGACCGATTTTCTTTTTTGCTTCAACAACAGCATGAAAGCCTTGCTGATATTGATCTATTGACTCGAGTATGCCTATCGCCTCCTGGTGAATCTTTTCATTTTTCCCCTTGGTGTGCTTGACAATAATGTTGGTCTGTTCTTTAAGAGCGGCAACCGTCTTTTTGTGTTTGTCAACATACTTCAAATCGTTTCTGAGTAAAAAATCCTTTTCATTCCGGATACACTGGAGCAACAGGATATCTATATTCTTGCTATGTTCGGCAATTTTAATTTCGTATTCAATCAAGTTGGAAAACTGGTCATAGGTTTTCTTGTTTCCCATAATACTCATGCCTAAAATCCCAAGCATGACAATCAGACCCCCGCCAAACAAAATGGTGAATTTGATCTTAATACTCGTGCTATTCCAGAATCCGAACATCTGTCTCCCCTCTTGATGAACTTTAAAACACCGTGAAAATATATAAAAACCGGCACATCTTAGACGCCGTTTCCTGAGTTCTTTTGTTATTATTGTATCACAAGACCGTGGGATCCACAAAAAAAATATGCCTATCAGGAAGGGCTGCTGGAGGATAGAGCGGTAGGACTGGGGTCAACGACTGGAAGGAATGTTCCCGAGGATCCAGGAAACGGCGGCAGAGAGATCATCGGCCACATAAGCAGGCTGTACCTGTTGCGAGGGGCCGATATACTGAAGGTCACCGCTGCCGTACCCGGTCAGAACCAGCACGGGCGTTGTCCGCGCGTTGACTCCGCAGCGAAGATCAGACCAGCGATCCCCGACCATGAAGGAAGATTCGAGTTTGATGTTCAGCTCTTGAGCTGCCTGCTCAAGCAGGCCTGTTTTTGGTTTGCGACAATTGCAGTCCAATCGATAGCGTTCTTCTTTGGCCTCGGGATGATGGGGGCAGATATATACCCCGTCCACATGGGCACCTTCATCAGCCAGTTGCCGGTGCATTTTTTCATGGACTTCAGTGAGCAGTTGTTCAGGGAAATAGCCCCGGGCCAGGCCGGACTGATTGGTGACCACGATGACCGGAATTTTTTTCTGATTGAGCCTTCGGATTGCGGCGGCAGCTCCGGGGAGCAGCTGGAATCGTGAGATATGGTTGATATATCCCATCTGTTCATTAATGGTTCCGTCACGGTCAAGAAAAACAGCTGGTGTGCGCACTGGACTTGTCATACGTTAATCCAAATGGAGAAGTGGCTGCATGGTAGAAAAAACCTCTTGGGCCTGAATCTGCTCCATGCATTGAAAATGGTCCTGCGGGCAGTGGGTTTTTTTACACGGGCTGCAGGCCATGGGCTTTCTGATCACCTGGGCCCGATCACTGTATGGTCCGGTGGCGACATGATCGGTTGAACCGAAAATGGCAACCGTCGGGGTCTGCAGGGCAGCAGCCACATGCATCAGGCCGGAATCATTGGTAACAAAGGCATCACACCTCGCAATATATGCCATGGCGGTGGCCAGATCAGTTTTTCCGGTGAGGTCGAGTATTCTTTCGGCCGCATGTTCCGGAACGGCTGCTGCAATATGTGATGCCGCCTCACGGTCGGCGTCGGTGCCGAAAATCAACAGCAGTGCATCTGTTTGTGCACAGACAAGCTGCGCAAGCCGGCTGAATTTTTCAGCCGGCCATCGCTTGGCAGGCCCATAGGCGGCCCCCGGGTTTAGACCGACAACCGGAACCCTGCCCTGCCGGGAAAAATAGCGCTGCAACCCCTGTTCGGCGCTCTGCTTGACAGCCGGGGCAAGGAAAAGTTCAAGCTGATCCTTTCCCGGAGTAAGACCGAGCCCGGCAAGCATTTCCTGGTAATAATGTACCTGATGCTTCAAGCCGATATCGGGATGTTTTTTGATGCCGTGGGTCAAAAGTATTCCCCGGCCATCGGTGCTGTATCCGCCCCGGATCGGAATACGGGCAAGGGTTGTAATCAGTGCTGCTTCAAAGGCATTCTGCAGCAGGATAGTGGCGTCATATTGTTTTTTCCGCAGATCGGAGGCCAGGGTCAGCTTGCCACGAAGTCCCTGGTGGCGGCCGTTTTTTTCATACACAAAAATATGATCGACTCTTGGACTGGCACTAAAAACATCTGCAACCCATGGTAACGCAAGCAGGGTGATCTCGGCATCGGGAAAATTCTCACGAATGGAGCGCACCGCCGGGGTGGTCATAATCGCATCACCAATCCAGTTGGTTGAGCGGACCAGTATTTTTTCAGGATGTTGCGAAAAAGGACGCATCTACGCTTCAGCCAACCCTGCAGACATAAAGTGGATGACAGTGTTCCGACCACAAATAGTCTTTTTTTGTTTGATCAGCAGAGATGTTGTATTTTCAGGAAACATGTACATCAGGCTTGTTTAAACTGGTTGGATTGGCAAATGAAAAGTGATGGACTCGTAAAAAGGCAAAAACGCCATTTGCACTGCACGGAATGACAAGAAGTTATAACCTTTCCGCCGTCGGTTTCGTGGCTTTTTACGACACCGACAACAGTGTATCTCAAGCTGGTTTCTCATCCGTCAACGTATCGGCCCAACTCAAAGAATCTATATACACTCGCAGCATGTCTTTAGGGCTGACGTTGATCTCGGCAAGCAGGTGCTGACAGTTCTTCCAGTCTCCGTTTTCATAGGCAATTATAGTTGCAAGATATGGATAATACGGGCCCGAACAATCAATCAGGGCATTTTTGATATTTACCGGCAGCGGTAACCGTTCCATGATATCAACCATCGGCATGTCAAGCATGGCGCCAAGCAGGGAAAAAAGTCCCATTAAAAACAGCTCTGAACCGTCATGCCCCTGGTCACTGCAGTCGGCAAGCAACTCACAGAGCCGTGCCCTGGTGATGGATGCCCGCAGCAATTCATAAGGCTTGTCGGATGAAAGCTGTGAAGTGACGACCAGAGATACAAACTGTCGAACTCCGGACTCACCGAGGTAGACAAGGGCGTGTTTTATTGAAGTCACCTCGTTGAGCAGGTAATAATAGGCCGAGTTGAGATAACGCAAAAGTTTATACGAAAGACTGACATCCGGCAGGATAATGTTTTCTATTTTCTCAAGGTTGAAGTCTTTTTTGTTGACTTCAGCCAGGAGGTCGAGCAAGACAATTTTTGAGGAAGGGAGGACCTTTTTCTTCAACATTTCAGGCTGGCTGAAAAAATACCCCTGAAAAAAATGGAACCCCATCTTCCAGGCCGCATCAAACTGGGCATAGGTCTCAATTTTTTCGGCAAGCAGTTGGACCTGGACCCCCTGGTTTTTTAATCGTTGCGTTTCCTGCAGGACTTCATCCCGGGACAGCTCCTGAAAGTCTATTTTGATAATATCAGCAAGTTCAACCAGAGGTTCGAGTCCCTCTGCAAAGACAAAATCATCCAGAGCCAGTATATAACCTTTTTCCTTCAGCTCCACACAGGCAGCAATAATCTCAGGGGTGGGCGGTACATATTCAAGAATCTCGACAATGATTTTGTCCGGCGGCAGGTTCAAGGCGGTTTTTTCAATTAAATGATCTTTGGTCAAGTTGATAAAGGCCCACTTTGAGCTGACCAGAGTGTCCAGGCCTATATTGAGGAAGGTATTAACCAGCAGGTTGCTGGTAGCCCTGTCTCCATCCGTGCCGGGAAAGACATTGTCCGTATTGCCGCGGTGGAGCAATTCGTAACCAAAGAGTTTTTTACTTCGGTTGAAGATGGGTTGTCGAGCGATGAAAATTTCCATTAGGCTTGTCAGTGGTTATCCACTTTTGTTAAGATCAAACTGGACAATAACAGGTTCCAGGCGCTGCATCCAAGATGCTCCATCGCTTTGAAAAACCATCCGTCGCCGTTCTGCCGGTAATAAAATAATTTGAATTGTTAAAGCGTTGTCAGGAGTCAGGGAACCTAACCGGCTCGCCCATTCGACCACGCAGACTCCGCTTGTGGTTGCAAGATACTCGGAAAGACCGGCCCCTTCAATATCATCTTCACCGCTTAATCGATAACAGTCAAAATGATACAGGGGGCAGCGTCCGGGATATTCATGCATCAGGGCAAAAGAGGGGCTGGTGACGTAATACTCTTCCGGTACATCCAGTCCTCGTGCAATCGACTGGGTCAAGGTGGTCTTGCCGGCGCCAAGGTCACCGGTGAGCAGCAGAACATCCCCGGGAACCAGCAGCCGCCCAATCTGCCGGCCGATTTTTTCAGTGTCGGCAAGAGAAAAAATGTTCAGTATTTTTGTTGGTGCGGTGTCATCACTCATCGGTTGTACCGGAAAAGTCTGCACTGCGGGGCAAGGTAAACACGACCCGTGTACCCTTTCCGGGTGAGGTGTGGACGTCCATTTTTCCATTCAACATCTGGACCCGTTCCGCCATGACGGTCATGCCGATCCCACGTATGGAAACCGGTATCTTTGCGGCCTCCTGTTCCGAAAATCCGATTCCGTCATCCTCAACCGTCAGGGTGACGGAATCCGGGGCAACCTGAAAGCTGAGTTTAACATTTGAGGCTCCTGAATGCTTACCGCTGTTTCTCAGAGCTTCCTGCAGCAGGCGATAAATGAGCAGGTGAGTATCGACTGCAAAAAAAGAGCTCAGTGATTTGACATCAAAGGTGCAGGAAATGCCGTACACTCCGGAGAAACGTTGTATCAGGTTCTCTATGGCTGAATCCAGGCCCAGATCATCAATGATGACCGGGCTGAGATTTTTAGACAACCTGCGAACATTTTCTATTATTTCGTTAATAAATCCTCGCAGGCCATGAAGTCCGGCCAGAACGGCATCTCCTTCTTCTGGATTCTGTCCGGAATGCGCTTTTTCAATAATTCTGATCTGCAATTTGAGGGCGGCCAGTGACTGGCCCAGTTCGTCATGCAACTCCAGGGCGATACGTTTCTGTTCACTTTCCCGGGCATGAATCAATGCGCCGGAAAGCGAACGAAGCCGTTTTTCCGAATCCTGAAGGTGGGTATTCGCCTCCTGGAGCAGCTGATTTTTTTCCCGCAGGGCATCGGCAAGTTTTTGGTTTTCTCTGGTCAGATTCCAGGTCTGGGTCGCCTGTTCGAGAATGAGCCTGAGCTGTACGATATCCCATGGTTTCAAGACATATTGATAGATATGTCCGCGGTTGACGGCATCGATTATATCCGAGACATCAATATAGCCTGTAATAATAATACGAACAGTGTCGGGATTAATGGCATAGATACTTGAAAGCAGTTCTACTCCAGACATTCCCTCCATACGCTGATCGGAAAGAACGACGCTGATTCCCGGTTTGTTCTTGAATATTTCCAGGGCCTCTTCACCTGATGCCGCAGTGGTAATATCATATTCCTCGCAGAAACTGAGGACAAAAGTCTCGGTGTTGATGGGGTCGTCATCAACAAAGAGAACTTGGTATTTTTCTGCGAAAACGGAAGGCGGCATGCTTTGAGGTTCAATATTCATTTTTGGGGTCACTGAGCCGATTGTTGGTCGGGAGATTTTATCCACCAGGTATACAAAAACTGGTAGGGATTATAGTATAGAGGCAGGGTGACCGGTTGACTGAATTTCCGGCTGTACGCCAGCCGATGAGCAGCAAGGTACCAATTAGGAACCACATAGTATCCATACCAGAGTACCCGGTCAAGAGCATGGCTAGCCAGGGTCAGATCCTGTTGCGTACGGGCATAGACGATTTTGTCGACCAGAGCGTCAACAACAGGATTTTGGACCCCGGCAAAATTTCGTGATCCTTTGCGGGCCGCGGAAGCGGAAGTCCAGTAGTCTCGCTGCTCATTGCCGGGTGATTGCGACTGGCCATATACATTAACGATCATATCAAAATCGAAACTCTTGACCCGGTCACCATAGAGGGCTGCATCAATTGTCCGGTAGCTGGCCTTGATACCGAGCTTTTTCAGGTTACGGACAAAAGGAGCCATGACCCGTTCAAACGAAGGGCTGACCAGGAGGATTTCAAAGCTCAGTGACTGGCCTTTATCATCCTTGAGGAGACCATCCTTGATCGACCATCCGGCCTGGCTCAAGATTTTTTTCGCCTGTCGCAGATTGGCACGCAAACTACGTGGTGGAGCAGTTGTTGAGGGTTGCAGAGGTGTTGTAAAAACGGGATCGGGAAGTTGAGAACGATAGGGTTCAAGCAAGGCAAGTTCCTCACCCTGCGGAATACCGGTGGCTGCCAGATAGGAATTGGAGAAGTAGGAATTACAGCGTGTATACTGATCGAAAAACAAGGTTTTATTGGTCCACTCGAAATCAAAAGCCAGCCCGATGGCCTTACGTACCTGTGGATCGGAAAAAAAATCCCTGCGGGTATTAAAGACAAACCCCTGCATTCCGGCATTATTTTTATGGGGAAACCTTTTTTTGACCAGCTCACCGCTGTCAAAACGGCGACCGGTTAAATCCCGTTGCCACTGCTTGGCGATATTTACGTTCATGAAGTCAAATTCACCGGCCTTGAAGGCTTCAACACTGACAATCTGGTCCTTGAAATATTTTATTGTTATCCTGTCGAAATTAAACATGAACTTCCGAGTCGGGTGATCATTGGCCCAGTAGTCGGGGTTTCTGGTGTAGGTAATTGACTTTCCAGGGTTAACGTCAGAGATTCTATAAGGGCCGGATCCGACAGGAATACGCATGCCATCTTTACCAGAGAGCGGATTAAAACCATATTTTTCATAAAAGGCCTTGTTTAACACCGGCAGCTGCGAGGCTATCATGTGCAGTTCCCTATTGGGTTTTGCAAAATTAAATCGTATCCTCTGCCGATCAAGAATTTCCGTCCCGGTTATATCCTGAAAATACATCTGGTAAAAGGGATGTGCCTGATCGCTCTTCAGCGTTGCAAGTGAGTACTGTATATCTTCAACCGTAACCGGGCTGCCGTCTGAAAATCGAGCTCGTTCGTCCAGGGTGTAGGTTACTGATTTTCCGTCCTGCGCCGGAACTATATCCTTTGCAATCAGGCCATATTCGGCAAAAGGCTCATCAAGACTTGACACGGCCAGGGTTTCAAAGACAAACGTTTCCAGGCCAAAGGGAGGGGTGCCCTTTAAGGTGAATGGGTTCATTTTGTCAAAACTGCCAAGATCATGGAGAACCAGTTGTCCTCCCTTGACCGCCTCTTTAGAGGTATAGTCGAAGTGTTTAAAGTCGGCCGGGTACTTCAAGCTGCCGTCAATGGAAACGCCATGGGCACACAATGCCTTTGAGGGAATAAAAAGAAGGCAGCAGGCAATGATCAAAAAGAAAAATTTCACGATTGATACCACAAAGTGGAAAGTAGAGGGTTGAATAATATAACAATTATACAACATAATCGAAAACCTACATAATCGAAAATACTTTTTTTACTTTCGAAAAGTTCCGGACCACGACCAACTAAAAAAAATTGACGTACCCGCGGCTTCTGTGTAAATACTGCATCCCTATCAGGCGATGTACAGGATCAGCTGAAAAACACTGTGAGACATGTTGCCTGACTGATTTTAAAGAGAGAACTGGAGGTTGTCATGGGACAAACCATTGCTGAAAAAATTTTCGCCGCCCACCTGCGCGACACCCCGACACCGAATAACATGGTGCTCGATATAGACGTGGTCATGTGTCACGAAATCACCACTCCCATTGCCATTGTCGATCTGATGGACAAGGGAATGGATCGTGTATTCGACCCAAGCAAGATAAAAGCGGTTATAGACCACGTTACCCCGCCTAAAGATTCAAAAACCGCCACCCAGGCAAAAATAATGAGGGATTGGGCTCGCCGACATAAAATCAAAGATTTTTTTGATATCGGCAGGAACGGGGTCTGTCATGCCCTGTTTCCGGAAAAAGGATTTATCCGCCCCGGGTATACCGTTATCATGGGCGATTCTCACACCTGTACCCATGGCGCCTTCGGAGCCTTTGCCGCCGGCATCGGAACCACGGACCTTGAAGTCGGTATTTTAAAAGGAGTCTGTGCCTTTCGCGCTCCCAGGTCAATGAAGATTGAAGTGACAGGAACGATGCCCCTGGGCGTAACGGCAAAAGATATTATCCTGAATATTATAAAACAGTTGACGGTCAACGGAGCCACCGATCTGATCATGGAGTTCAGCGGATCGGTGATAGAGTC
Source organism: Deltaproteobacteria bacterium (assembly GCA_024280455.1). Lineage (GTDB taxonomy): Bacteria > Desulfobacterota > Desulfobulbia > Desulfobulbales > Desulfobulbaceae > DRLX01. The sequence continues at coordinate 100,485 of JAJRQC010000062.1, forward strand.
CATGGACATGTCTTCACGCATGACCCTGTGCAACATGTCGGTTGAAGCCGGTGCCACCTCGGGCATCTGTCTGCCCGACCATGTGACCGCCGAGTACCTGTGGCCGTTTATCAAGGACGACTATGCCTCAATGGATGCGGCAGTTGACGATTTCAAGAAATGGCACTCCGATCCTGATGCGGTCTATGAAAAAACATTGCAGATTGATGTCTCCACCCTTGAGCCCCAGGTTACCTATGACTTCAAGCCCGATCAGGTTAAGAATATATCAGAACTTGCCGGTTCACCTATAGACCAGGTATATATCGGTTCCTGCACCAATGGGCGGATTGAAGATATCCGTGCTGCAGCAGCAATTCTGAAGGGAAAAACCATTGCCGATTCCGTACGCGGCATCCTGACCCCGGCAACGCCTGCTGTTTACTCGCAGGCCCTTGAGGAAGGGTTGATTAAAATATTTATGGACAGCGGGTTCTGTGTACTGAACCCGACCTGCGGCGCCTGTCTGGGCATGTCCAGCGGTGTTCTTGCCGAAGGAGAGACCTGCTCCTCAACAACGAACCGAAATTTTAACGGCCGTATGGGTAAAGGCGGAATGGTACACCTTATGAGCCCCGTAAGTGCTGCAGCAGCGGCTGTAACCGGTGAAATAACCGACCCTCGCCGGTTTCTGAATTAACAGGGAGGATACAATGCAACAGTTTGGCGGAATTGCCACTTTTATAGATAGAAACGACATCAATACCGACGAAATCATACCGGCCAAGTATTTGACCGAGATTTCAAAAAAAGCGTTAAAACCGCATCTGCTTGAAGATCTGCGCCTTGATGACGGCAGCTTTGACCCTGAATCCAAAGAATTACAACAGGCCTCCGTCCTGGTGACCCGGTCAAACTTCGGCTGCGGATCGTCAAGGGAACATGCGGTCTGGGCCCTGGAGGTCAACGATATCAACGTGGTTATCGGCCGGAGTTTCGCCCGTATTTTCAGACAGAACATGTTCAACTGCGGAATTATTGCCGTTGAGGTATCGGCGGAAGATCTTGACATGTTTTTTGCGTTGTCGCCTGAAGTGCGCGTGGATGTGGATATACAGAGTGAGCAGCTGACGGCAACCGGGGGTGACGGAAAAAAGGTCGCCTGCAGCTTCACCCTCAATCCCTTTGATCGAAAGCTGGTCGATGCCGGCGGCTGGCTGGTCTATGCCGACCGCAATTATTAGACTGCCGCTTTCGCAACACCAGCGATCCCGCAGGGCCCAAGCGCTGTTCTCTCACAATCAGAGAGACGGCGCTTTTTTTTGCCTTGTGAAAAAAGATGGCCTCGAAAAATGTCGGGATGAACACTTTTTCGTTATCCCTGCGGAGGCGTGGATCCAGTAATTCCGACATGTTACACTTATCTGTTTTTTGCCGAGATAATGACTACGATAACTTTTTGAAGTCTTCGCTAATTACGACACCGACAAAAAAAGCGCAAAAAAATTGATACAGATCATTTCCAACCGGCAGTTGATTGTGTACATTTCAGAAATGAAAAAAAGCGGGTTGACAGGATAAACCGCCCAAACCCGCCCATTTAAACTTCAGGAGATTTGCCATGTCTGGTTGTGGATGCAATACTGTAAACGATGCAGGAGAAGGCCCCTTTTCCAAGGGAAAGGATCTGGTTGAATTTGTCTATAACGCCCACGGCGGAACCGTCAGAGATCAGGCGATCATGCGGGGACCGATTGATGCGATATGCCAGGGATGCGGGGCGCCGTTCATCCTGGAGACCTACCTCGGGACGTGTCCGGCCTGTGGCGGTGTTCATGCGGTTGCGCCGATGAATCCCACGGTTGAAAACATCCAGTTTGCCGGAAAAGATTATAAACTTCCCTGATCTTTCAGGGTGTTTTCCAGGCCATGCAACGCCTGGCCATGAGTGAAAATGAACACAAAAAAAGCGCTGTTTTCCTATTACAGGAGAACAGCGCTTTTCTAAATGAGCACTGGAGTTCGAGCTATAATCCCACCTCGGCCAGGGCCTTGACCGCTTTCTTTTGCTCTCTGCTGAGTTTTTTCGGAATCCGGACGGCGATTTTTACATAAATATCACCCCGGCTGCCAATGGGGCCGGCGGGAAGTCCGTGTCCCTTGAGCCGAAGTTTTGATTCCTGCTGAACACCGGCCGGTACCTTAACTTTGAGTTTCTTGCCATCAAGTGTTTCCACTTCAATCTTGGTGCCCAGGCAGGCCTCACTAAATGGAATCCGTTTTTCCATCAGCAGGTCATCCACACACATCCAAAAGGGGACCATCCAAAAGGGGACAAATTTATTTTTTAACCTTTTTCGGCCGCCCTGGACCTTGTTGGAGAATCGAATACCGAGCCTTGAAAAAATCTCTTCTCTAAATCGGCTGCTTCCTGTCAAATCCTTGACCTGGTGAAGAAACAAGGTAATCATGGTAGGTGTTCAGTATATCATGACTACCAAAGCAGACAAAAATGGAGTATTAGTAATGACCATTGGAGAGAAATTGAAACAACTTCGCCAAGAACGTAGTTGGTCACAGGCTCAACTGGCAAACAAGCTTAATATCCATCAAAAGCAGATTTCAGGATATGAACGTAGCCTTCACGTTCCTAAAACTGACGTGATTGTCAGAATAGCGAGGATTTTCAACATATCACTTGACTACCTTGTCCTTGATGAGCGTGATGATTTCCCGGCTATAAAAATTGGGGATAGGGATTTGCTGCGGCGTCTTGAGGAAATCGACCGTTTACCAGAACATGACAAGGTAACAATCAAAGAAATACTAGATGCTTTTATCTTGAAAAACCAATTTCAACGGCTTGCCACAACGCCAGGCGCCCATAACGTATCGGCTTATAAAGAGGATGTATCATGAACGAAGCAGCATTGAAAAAACATGAGATCTACGGCAAACTGATGAGGTTGTCCGGGCAGGAACTCCACTCCGTCGCCGACTTCATTGATTTTGTACAGTACAAAAAACAACCGTCAAGAAAGAAAAAGGTCACCAAGTTACAGGGTATACTTGCAGATTACGACCTTAATCTGTCTGGTTTGAAAAAAATCAAGGAAGAGTCCTGGAGACATCTCGAAGGAGAGTTTGAGAATGAGTAGTGATGTCACCGATACTCAGGCCTTAGTCAAATTCATGATGGGCAAGAAAGTAATTAATGACGCAAGCCATGAAATATTCCAGGCCGCAGACCGTGGTGAAGGCAGCATTATCATTCCGGCAATCGTGTTGATGGAGGTTCTTTATCTGTTCGAGACAAACAGAATACCGGTTGACCTGCTTCACACGGAAGACCTCATGGAAAGTGACAATTACCAGTTTGAGCCCCTGAGTCTGGAGATTCTCAAAGCAGGTTCCGAGATAACAGACATCCCGGAACTTCATGACCGGCTGATTGCGGCCACGGCAAGACACCTTGATCTGCCCATCATCACCAACGATCCTGATATTTGTGCTTCTAAGTTCGTCAACACTGTAGAATGAAAAGAGGAGGGTCTTCGGCTTGCGGCTCCAGCCACTTCGCGTCTTCCGTTCCTGCATCCTTCAGCCCTGCTTTATTGATCACCCCAAACCCCTCGAAGGGGTTCATGATAGCGGCTTCCAACCGGTACTTCCGGGCTGTCATAAAGCCTGCAACAAATGTTCTCTGTCCAGATCTGCTGGCTCTCCCGTTTATTTGCCTGATAAGCAGGGTCTGTTTGTTGTTTTTCCCGTTGCCACTTGTTTTTCCTGGCCTGCTGGCAGCGCTTGTCTCCGCAGTAATGTTGATTTTTTACGCGTGGATTTCTGCGGCGGAAACATCTGCAGCAGGCGCATCGAAAAGTTATAGACTCCACATGTTCCTCCCCGGCCTTGTGAATGATATCTGGAGAAGAACAAAAAGAAAAAACAAAGAAAAAAATAGAAGAATATTCAGGGATTAAAAAAACAGGGAAGAAAAAAGGAAGAAAAAAAGAAACTACAAGAACACTGGCTGGTTTTTACACTGCTGTTTTGGCCGGGAAATACCCCGCTGATTTTGGTCTGGAAGTAAACCGCTGGTTACAGTCACGGCCCCCTGCCGGGCGCATAAGGTTTTCTATGTTTAATTGCGCTTCAAAAGGTAGGGGAACTGTCCAGGCGCAATTGAAACATAAAAAGGCCTTATACGACAGTGCGCGTTGATACGCGCTGGCCTTGCAGGTAGTGCGGTCGCTACCCCCAGTTTGCCGCCTGAAGCGAGAAGAAAAAAGATTGACAATTTAATTCGACTCTGACCCCTTTTATTTTACTTTAACTTATTGTAACCCCACAATAATATAGAAATTATAGGGGTAGCAATTATTGAAAAAATAACAAATTCTTTCAGAGCAGGCGAATTAAATATATTAAAGTTAATCACGCCTGTTCTTTTATATAAATTCATGACAATTACAAAATAGATGAATATGAAGAATAAAATTATCCATATGATATTTTTTAATATTTTTAACATTAGATTCTATTCGCCACAGTCGTCTTTCATGCAGTCTTCACGACACATTTCAAATGAAAACAATGTATAAGCTGTACTTGCCCATCCTGCAATCGGTATAATTTTTGTTGCTAATATTGTTGCCCCTTTGGATTTGGCAATTCCCTCAGCTACATTAAAACCGACTTGAGTGGCCATTTCCCCCTGTGCAGCAGGAACAGCACATTTTTTAATACATGTATCTATTTTTTCACTTCGTTTATCAATAGCAGCTTGTAGCTTTTTAGCTCTTTCCTGTGTTTCTGGACTGGGCGGTCCAAATGTATCTTTTCTAAATAGATATCGCATTAATGGGTCTAATCCCAACGGATCCACTGCATTCACCGGATCATTTAGGACATACGCATACAAATTCATCCCCCCAGCAAGCCCAATAGGATCAGCAGAGATATACCGCCCCACCTCCGGATCATAATACCTGTGCCAGTTGTAATGCAACCCGGTTTCCCCATCAAAGTACTGACCGGGGAAACGAAAATGATTAGGCAACAGGTCGATGATAACATCCAGTGAACCAAAAGGGAGAGTGTTTGCCTGCCAGACAATATTCCCCTGATCATCAAAGATGAGCTGGCTGGTACCGATATGATCACTTACAGGATAA
>JAJRQC010000063.1 GCA_024280455.1 Deltaproteobacteria bacterium
CGTCAAGGAATGTTACGTTTGCCTGTCTGGGATCTTTGAAGCGGTGTTTTTTCATTTCTGCTTCTATCTCAGATGCCCATGTCCGTGCTTCTCCTTTTGTGTCAAAGGTTCTACTTACGGATTTGTATCCTTTTACCCGGACAGTTATGGTAAAAGTTGTTTTTTTCTTTCCTTTTCTGGTTTGGATCCTGGCCATGGCTTAACCTGAATATTTTTTGTTCCATTTTTGTTCCATTTTTGTTCCACTTTTGTTCCAAAAAGCATGTCAAATGATAGCATGATAAGTCAGGAAAAGTCAAAGGAATGCTGGAGGGGTGAAAAGAGAAAGGGGCTAAAACCTCCGTCGTTAGAAGGTGTTAGCCCCGTATTCTTGTGGTGCCCGGAGAGAGAATCGAACTCTCACAGCCACATGGGCCGAGGGATTTTAAGTAGTTTGTGCTGTCCATTATAAGAAGTCAGGTACGGATAAACCAGCATGGCTGGACCAGATTTTTAACGTCACAGCCACAGCGAACCATGAAAATAGCCTGAAAGATTCCATCTTCATGGGCTATTTTCAGATAAACCAGCATGGCTGGACCAGGATTTTTAACGTCACAGCCACAACGAACCATGAAAATAGCCTAAAAGTTCCATCTTCATGGGCGATTTTCGGATAAAAGTCCCCTCGTGTGGTCACACCAGGGGGCTTTTTTTATGTGTGGCGGGAGGGACGTTGTTTCTACTCCATCCAGGTGATAATTTCCTCGGTTGGCATCCGCTCGGTTCGCAACTGGTTGGCAGGAGATTCCAAATCGGGCCAGCCGATGGAGATGCCCAGGACCAGTCTTTTGGATGTGGGAATATTTAAAAACTCTTTGACCTGGGGCGCGTAGTCGGTGGCAAAGGCCTGGGGCACTGTGCCCAGTCCTTTGGCGTGGGCGGCGAGCATCAGGCTCTGGGCAAAAAGACCGAGATCAAAGAGCGACCAGGAGCTGAGCGAGTCATCCTGGAACAGGTAAATGGCGTGGGGCGCCCTGTAGAACTTGAAGTTCGCCTTTTTAGCAGCAGTGATAATTTTCGGATCGTTCAGGTCCATGCCTGTTGCTTCCTTACGCATGGCGTAGAGGTGATCAATCTGGGCCTGTTCCCTGTCCGGCCAGGAAGTGGGGGCGGCCAGATCAGGCTTTGCTTCTTCTCCCTGTTCAAGGAGATTCAGAAGAAGGTTTGATAACCCTTCCTTTTTTTTCCCTGAAAGGACAATGACTTCCCAGGGTTGGCTGTTTTTGTAGGAAGGACTCCATTTTGCGGTGTCGATAATCTCGCTGAGTATTTCCCTGGAAACCGGTTTGTCGGTAAAGGCCCGAATACTCATCCGTTCTTTAATACAGGTGATCGCGTCCATTCTCCCTCCCTCCATCTGTCTGATCTGTTGTGATATCTGAAATCAACCCGTGTTACTGTCCCGTCAGTGTAGTGATTCCGAGTCATAGTGTCAATTGACAAAACAATCTGCTTACCATTCAAACTCACTACCCTCAAAATTCAACACCCCTCAATTCGTTTGTCGCTTTTCTTTAATGATAAGTATAAAAAGTAAATAAAAATGGTTTCTAAAGAGGATTTCTTCTTGACAAAGACTCGATGGCAGGTAAATATAGCATCTAAGAATGAATCTTATTGGTGAAAAATATGCATGACACTCACGTCCAGATAAGCCATTTTGAAGAGACCTGCAGGGCGCATGGGTTAAAGATTACTCATCAGCGTTTGGAAATATACCGTGCCTTGGTAAAGTCTACAGAGCATCCCTCTGCTGAGGTTTTGTATAAAAATCTTGCCCGGCGAATGCCGACCCTGTCTCTTGACACCGTATACAGAACCCTGGCTACCTTTGAAGAGCTTGGACTGGTCAAGCGGGTGGAAACCATGGGAAGTCAGGCCCGTTTTGAAGCAAAGATTGAACAGCATCACCATTTCTTCTGTGATGGGTGTGGGCGATTGACGGATTTCAGCTGGCACTCTTTTGATTCCATGGGTTTGCCGGAAGATTTACATGAGCTTGGTCAGGTGCGGGAAAAGAACGTAGTTTTGCACGGACTGTGCAAGCAATGTCTTGGTTCTGAAAAGGGCGCCTGAGAAGGATATATTTTTTGAATAAGAATAAGAAGAATTATTATTTAAAACAAATAACTATCTTGTATTAAATTGTACATGCAGGGTGGGAAAAGAGGCAGTCACGTTTTGGTTGCACTGTGCTCGGTTTGAAAACAACAAAGTGGGAGGTAGTACGATGTCAGAGAAAAAGAAGTTAACGACTAATGGTGGTGCTCCGGTGGTTGATAATCAAAATGCCATGACCGCCGGGCCCCGGGGGCCGATGTTGCTGCAGGATGTATGGTTTCTGGAAAAACTGGCTCATTTTGACCGGGAGGTTATTCCAGAGCGGCGTATGCACGCCAAAGGGTCAGGCGCCTACGGGACCTTTACCGTTACCCGTGACATTACCAAATACACCAGAGCAAAAATATTTTCCGAGGTCGGTAAAAAGACCGAACTGTTTGCCCGTTTTTCCACTGTTGCTGGAGAGCGGGGTGCTGCTGATGCCGAACGGGATATCCGCGGCTTTGCCTTAAAGTTCTATACTGACGAGGGAAACTGGGATTTGGTCGGCAACAATACGCCGGTCTTTTTCCTTCGGGATCCCCTGAAATTTCCTGATCTCAACCATGCAGTCAAACGTGATCCCCGGACCAATATGCGTAGTGCGAAGAACAATTGGGATTTTTGGACTTCGTTGCCGGAGGCGCTGCATCAGATCACCATTACCATGAGTGAGCGGGGTATTCCGGCAACCTACAGGCATATGCACGGATTCGGTAGTCACACCTTCAGCCTGATCAATGCAGACAATGAACGGTTCTGGGTCAAGTTTCATTTCCACAGTAAACAGGGAATAAAAAACATGACCGATGCAGAGGCCGAGGCCCTTGTCGGTATGGACCGGGAGAGCCACCAGCGTGATCTCTATGAGAGCATTGAAAAGGGAGAGTTCCCCGGCTGGACTATGTTTATCCAGGTTATGCCGGAGCGTGAGGCCGCCGACTGCCCCTATAACCCCTTTGATCTGACCAAGGTCTGGTACCATGGTGATTATCCGTTGATCGAAGTGGGCGAATTTGAATTGAACCGTAATCCTGAAAATTACTTTGCCGAGGTCGAGCAGTCCGCCTTTAACCCGGCCAATGTGGTGCCGGGTATAGGGTTTTCACCGGATAAAATGCTGCAGGGTCGGCTGTTTTCCTATGGTGATGCCCAGCGCTACCGTCTCGGGGTCAACCATCAGCAGATTCCGGTTAATGCGCCCAAGTGCCCGTTTCATAGCTACCATCGGGATGGTTCCATGCGGGTGGACGGCAATCACGGCAGTACTATCGGCTATGAGCCCAACAGCTACGGCGAGTGGCAGGAACAGCCGGATTTCAACGAGCCGCCGCTCACCATCGATGGGGCGGCTGATCACTGGAATCATCGCGAAGACGACGACTACTACAGTCAGCCGGCAAAACTCTTTGCCCTGATGAGTCCGGAACAGCAGCAGGTACTGTTTGACAATACAGCCAGGGCCATGGGAGATGCACCGGAGGACATCAAGCGGCGGCATATCGGCAACTGCATGAAGGCCGACCCAGCCTACGGCAAAGGTGTTGCCATGGCCCTTGGTCTTTCGATGGATGAATAATTTTGGCGCTGAATAATTGATGGACTCGTAAAAAGGCAAAACCGTCACTTGCACTGTACGGAAATGCAAGACGATACGACCTTTCCGCCGTCGGTTTCGTGGCTTTTCGAAGTCTCGCATACTCGCTATCTACGACACCGACAATAATCGACAGGTGAAAATATACAGTGGCAGCACTGTCTGATGTGTTATAGCCTGAATGAGTCTTCTTCCTTTCTGGAAGGAGTCTGCAGGTAATTTTTTACAAAAAAAAACGAATAAGGAGAAAGACCAATGGCTGGTTTACAGGGAACACAGACCGAAAAAAATATCCTGACCGCATTTTGCGGCGAATCACAGGCCCGCAACCGGTACACCTATTTTGCCTCCAAGGCAAAAAAGGAAGGGTATGTGCAGATTTCACATATCTTTGAGGAAACGGCCAACCAGGAAAAAGAACATGCCAAGCGGCTGTTTAAACTGCTCGAGGGTGGTGAGGTGGAAATCACCGGAGCCTTTCCGGCAGGCGTTATCGGTACTACGGCGGAGAATCTGGCCGAGTCTGCCGGCGGCGAAAACTATGAATACACAATTATGTACCCGGGATTTGCCGTAACTGCCAGAGAGGAAGGATTTCAGGAAATTGCCGTTATCTTCGAGGCCATTGCCGTGGCTGAGAAGCAGCATGAGAAACAGTATCTGGATCTGAAGGCAAATATCGAGTCCGGAAAGGTGTTTGAGCGCACCGAAAAGGTCACCTGGCGCTGCCGGAACTGCGGCTATCTGCACGAGGGAGAGAAGGCACTGGAAAAATGCCCGGCCTGTGACCATCCCAAGGACTATTTCGAGCTTCTTGGAGAAAACTGGTAACCTTTTTTCAGGTGTCTTCCTGCAGTAATTTATAAAAGTACAGTGATTGAGGGGTTGCCCGTTTTCGGGCAACCCTTTTTTGTGCCCTGCTTTTTGCCGCTGGGAAGGAATCCTATTGCAGCCTGTCAGTGTTCCTCGATAATCCGCCTGAACCGTACCAGTTGACGGTCTCGGATTTCATCCATGTTGAGATGATAGATGTCGGGGGGGAAGAGGAAGGCGGCAACCCCGGTGTCAAAGATTCGTTTGACTTCATATTCATCATGGGCCACGTCACGCTGGTACATGTAGTTGAGGTAGGAGCGGTTGGTGTGGATGATGAATTCCACCCGCATGCCACCCAGGCGGGCAAAGAATTTGAGCATCGACGTCTTGCCTGAACTGCCGGTGGCAGTCCCTTTGTACTCTCCACCGGTCAGGGTGTCGGAAATGTCTTCCAGGGTCATGAACGAGTCGGCCCGGATCGCACTGCTGGTCAGGTGACGCAGGAAGCGTTTCACGTCACTGACGCTGTTGAGCACGGCCATAAGCCCCAGTTCATCATCCACTGCCGTGGCCGGATTTTTTTCATTTTTCCGCAACAGCTTCAAGACCTTTGCCGCCGGCGGTTTCTTACGGATCGTCACATAGATGGGGATTTCTCGTCCTCCGTCCCTGAAGCGGCGGCGTTTTATCAGTGTCAGTTTTTCACCGGGCCCGGGTGTAATCTTTTCCGTCTCCTGCTCCGACAGCACTTTGACCTCTCTGCAGCTGAAATCATTTGCATCGTGCCGGCTGAAGAGGTAGCTGATTTCCAGGTCCCCGATTTTCATGCTCGGACTCCAGACCTGGACGTTGAGAAAGTCGAGGAAGTCGGCAAACTTCTGTTCGATGTTGGTGTCCCTCTCCCGTTGGTCAATGGAACCGGCCAGATTCATGAGCACCAGTTTACGCTTGGCTTCAAACCTGGCCTTGCGGTGAAAACGATCATCAAAGATGATGAGCAGCAGGTCCACCGGATCGGAAGTGGTTTCGATTTCGTTGGTGATTTCAATGTGTGAACTATACTGAGCCAGGACTTTTGTCCGTAAAGAATTGATCACATCATCGGCTGTTCGGGCGTAATCGTGCAGGTGGCGATGAATTGTCCGGGAGGAACCGTTGATGCCGAACATGTTGCCGAGCAGCAGGTGGCTTCGGTTGCGGGCGCTGTCTCTGATGGGTTTTTCATGGAGCAGGGAAAGTATTTCGTCAAAGGTGTTGATGCCGAGAAAGTCAAAAATCTGGTTGCGTACAGCCCGGTACTTGGTTTTCAGCAACTGGTTCCGTCGCAGACCGGCTACCCAGTCCTTGCTGTTTCTTGAAAAGGGATGGGCAAAGGGAGGGTCCTCGCCAATGGCAAAAGGACCGTCCTGGAGCATGGCCGTATAAATCGATTTTTCATTGAGCAGGGGTATCATCAGGTGTCAGGTGTCAGGTATTTTTTTTATTCAAGATCAGGGTAACAAAATTGTTCATTATCTGCAGGAAGACAGGTTGTGTTTCAGTTAATCGTTGCTTCGCCTCTTTCAGCAGGTTGCTTGCCAGTTTATTGCCGTCTGCAAGACTGTAAATCCATTTTCCGTCATGGTGCAACCAGGAACGTACATCATCGGGATGGGCAGCATGATTGTCGCATTGGAGGCCGATGATGTGCGGGCGGCCTGCAACACTGAAGGCCTCGATAACACACTGGCTGGAAGTGGCCAGCATGAGCAGATCTCGAGGCAGCGGGGTCTGGACCGATTGGCCGTGCCATTTAAACAGGGTCAGCGGTGAATTTATGTCTTTAAAAATCGGATGGTTGCTGCCGGAATGGGTGAGGTGTCCCTGTATAAAGCCGGTCCCGGGCATGAAGTTTTGTCCGACCTCGGCACCCAGGGCATCGGCAAGCAACTGGTGGCCCAGACAGAAACCGAGACAGGGCCTGTCCATGGCCAGCCAGGCCTTGAGTAATCGTTTTTCTTCCCGTAGAAACGGGTACAGGTCTTCCTGGTGAACATTGGGCGGTCCGCCCAGCAGAACAAGGGCGTCAAAGTCGGCAGGATCCGGAGCAGCCTGCTGGTATATTTTGATGACCTCAAGGCTGATGTCCAGCTTCCGGGCCGCGTCTAAGAGAAAGGTTCCCGGTGGTTCCCAGTCAATATGTTGAAGGACAAGAAATTTGAGAGCCATGATCGTCTGTTGTCTGAGTTGATCCGTTTATTGTACACGGTTTGGATATTTCTGCAGGAAAAACGACTGCCCCTGTAGAGGAGGATGGGCACAGGGGCAGCCGGGAGGAAGAGGCTTTGGGCATCACCGTCGGTCAGGGCGGGATGCCCGGATGGTTAGTTTGTGGTCAGGAAATCGTTGTAGGCGTGCGCACCATGTTCGGTGATATCAACACCTGTGAGCTCGTCTTCTTCGGAAACTCTCAGCCCGATGGTCATGGAAATAATTTTGAAGAGGATGAAGGCTGTGCCAAAGGCCCAGACAAAGGCTGCTGCAATGCCTATAACCTGAGTGGTCATGATCGCAACGGTTGTGCCGCCAATGTTGAACAGGCCGGCGGCCAAGGTTCCCCAGGCGCCGCAGACGCCGTGCACGGAGACTGCACCGACCGGATCATCAATATGCATACGGTCAATGGTGACAACGGAGGTGACAACGATAATCCCGGCAATAAAACCGATGATGATCGAACTGGTGGGGCTTACGTTTGCACATCCGGCGGTAATGCCGACCAGACCGGCCAGGGCGCCGTTCAAGCTCATGCCGACATCCGGTTTTTTAAACATGATCCAGGACAGCAGCATGGCGCCGATAACACCTGCGGCCGCAGCCAGATTGGTGTTGACGAAAATCATCGCAATGGAGGTGTCTCCAGTGGTTGTGGATCCTGGGTTGAAGCCGAACCAGCCAAGCCAGAGGATGAATACGCCGATTGCGGCCATGGGAATGTTGTGACCGGGGATGGCCTTGACTTCACCCTTTGGTCCGTATTTTCCCTTACGCGGTCCGAGGACGATGGCACCGGCCAGGGCGCACCAGCCGCCGATGGAGTGGACGACTGTAGAACCGGCAAAGTCGATAAACCCCTTGGCCTCCAGCCAGCCGTTGCCGTTGAGCAGGGAGCCCCAGGCCCAGGAGCCGAATATAGGGTAGATGAAGGCGCAGACTACAACCGAGTACGCCAGGTAGCCGGTAAATTTGGTTCGTTCGGCCATGGCGCCGGAGACGATGGTGGCGGCGGTGGCGGCAAAAACACACTGGAACATCCAGAAGGCCAGTATCCACTGATCACCGTCAGGTCCGGTCCAGCCGGAGAGGAAGAAGTCGGTGGTGCCGAACCATCCTGTATTGGTGACGCCGAACATCAGGCCGAAACCGATGGCCCAGAAGGCCAGTGAGCCGATTGAAAAATCCAGCAGGTTTTTCATCATGATGTTGCAGGCTGATTTTGCCCGGGTGAAACCGGATTCCACCATTGCAAAACCGGCCTGCATGAAAAAGACCAGTGCTGCGGCAATGAGTGTCCAGACATAGTTAAGATTGGTCTGTACGGTTGCGACTGCAGCCGCATTGCTCTCCATGGTGATTTCGACGACTTCTTCCGCTGCAAAGGCAGTGCCTGCAGCCAGCAGGACCAGAATAAGTGTTGTCGGTATGAATTTTTTGTACATTGGTAAATCTCCCCTGTTTTAAGTTGCAGACTAAATTGCCTCGTTATCTGTTTCGCCGGTCCTGATGCGGATGATTTTTTCAATCGGCAGGACAAAGATTTTCCCGTCACCTATCTTGCCGGTCCGAACAGCGCCGATGATGGCCTCTATGATCGGCTCAACCCGCTCCGTTTCAACAATGATTTCAACTTTGACCTTAGGGATGAAGTCCACCATGTATTCCGCTCCACGGTAGATTTCGGTATGTCCTTTTTGTCTGCCGAATCCCTTGACCTCTGATATGGTCATGCCGCTGACGTTCAAATCATGCAGTGCCTCCTTTAAGGCCTCAAGCTTGAACGGCTTGATAATTGTTTCGATTTTCTTCATGCTATTCTCCTTTTGTTATAAAACAGATGGTGTGAATGTTGTGTTCCTTCAACAGTATCAAAGACTGTGCCTGAACTGTTTTCTGATCATTGTTTTCAGTTAACATGGTGGAATTTATTTGTTAAGCTCCGATTTTCCTGGAGGTGTCGCTGTGGAATATTATACACAAGAATGTATTTTTATATATAATTTAATTACAAATATGTATGAATTTTCCGGGTGGTCAGGGCGCGGGTGTGGTAATCCTGGTGTTGAAGAAACGGATCCGGTTGTTGGAGATTTTCTTTCCCATTGACATTGGCGCTTACGGATTGCTATACCTAAAAAAAGGTATACGGTTAATTTTGAGGGCATTACTATGGAAAGTGGGGTTTAAATATGCCGGATGTAGGAGCAATTGCGAGCAATCTGTCCGAGAAAATCGGTTCATTCTTTTCATCCATCGGTGACCTGCTACAGGCGACCCATCTACCGGAACAGATAAGTGATGTTGATTTTACAGGGCTTTTTTCCAACCCATGGTTTCTGGTGCCGTTTGTCGGTTTTGTCGGTTATCAGATATATAAGCAGGCCTTTCGCGACCTGATCATTATGGCCCTGCTGATGGGGGTCTGGTATATGAGCGGGACCCAGTATATGCAGACTCTGGTTGTCGGTGATGAACTGCAGGTCAACAAAGTGTTGCCCCTGCTCTTTGGCGGGGCTGTGGTGGTAGGCGTTATCATATATCTTTTTTTCGGTCGCTCGGACTGAACTCGTTCAGCTTGACTTCGGGCTGTTTTTTAACTGCAGGTATCCATGGAATTTAAAAACGCCATTTTTGTTGTTACAGAGGAACGGACCTGTCCCATGTACAATGTGGGTGAAGAGTTCAAAGTGGAGGATATGGGGTTGACTGTTCCCGAGGCCAAGCCGGCCTGTCTGAAAATGGTCCAGGTCGTGATCAAGGCTACCACCGAACAGCAGAGCTTTGAGCGTTTTACCCAGCAGGGAATTCGTAAGTCAAAGTTTGACTGTGGTGGTTGTACCGGTCTGATTCGATTTGAATTTAAAAAGGAAAAGGGGTTTGCCACTCTGCAGATGAAGCTGTTGGCCGCTGCCGAGCAGCGGGAAAAGATGAAACACATGGATCAGTTTTTTGACCTGATTCGCTGTCTCGATGTTTTTGAATCACTTGATGATGATTCCCTGCGCGATCTTTCAGCGCTCCTGCACCTTAAGGAATATGGCGACAATAAGATTGTTTTGAAGAAGGGTGACCCGGGAACCAGTTTATATATTATTCTGGAAGGGAAAGTGGCGGTCATGGCTGATGACGGCCTGACCCTGTCGGAGATGGGCATTGGCGAGATTTTTGGTGAAATGAGTCTGCTCTCCGGTGAGCCGGTCACGACCTCTATTCACACCAGGGCAAAGACACGGCTTGCCACCTTGAGCAGCAAGGACTTCAAGCACATCCTCAACAAGTACCCGGTGCTTCAGGTTTTCTTTTATCGGATGCTGGTGGATCGGGCCCAGGCCAATACCATGCATTCCGGTACCATCAGTTCCGGTATGAGCGGGGAACTTGCCGAGATCAATACCGTTGACCTGTTCCAGTTGATTAACTCAAGCCAGAAAACAGGGCAGGTTGAACTGGACCTGGAAGACGGCCAGGCGCATGTGCTTTTTAACGAGGGGGAACTGATTCAGGCAAGGTACAATACCCTGGCGGGAAAAGATGCGGTATTTGCCCTGCTGGCCAAGAGGACCGGCCGCTTCACCTATACTTCCGGTATCTCTGCAGAGGCAGAGAAACTGGATGTACTCGGCGGTTTCATGGGGTTGATCATGGAGGGTATGCGGCGACTTGACGAGCAGGATGAGCAATAGGTTGTTTTAGGCTGCAGACTGTTAGGGGCGCTTTTTTTAATCCTTGCTAACAGCCTATAGCCTAAAAATCTGCGGGCTTGCCCGCCTTAGGGCCTGTAAGTAAATAACATGGCCATCTTGCATCTTATCTTCGGGTCGTATTTGAATGAGGCTCAATCACAAAATCCTCGACGTAGCCCTGCTACGCCTGCGGTTTTGTTCAATCTCCTCATCCAAATCTGACCC
>JAJRQC010000064.1 GCA_024280455.1 Deltaproteobacteria bacterium
ACGGTTCTGTGAGGGGCTTGAGACCATCGGAGTCGGCAAGTTTAAGAGCGTTGAACGTAGTAGCCGCGTGCGGCGGGGCGTCAATAAAATCGGCTCTCAAGAACTTGTTGAACAATGATGGAATCGGTCTACTCGACCGGTGAAATCACCGTTTTTGGCAGGGGTCCAATTGTCCAATTTTAATTTAACTCATTGATTTCACTATATAATATAGTTAAAGCTGTGTCTTTTTTTTATAAGGTCTATGTGAAGCTCAGTCAATCGAAGTTATCGGGTGTAACAGGTAAGTAATGCGAACCAAAACATTTTTCGATCTTCTCCTCTTTAAAACCGAAGCCAATCTGCGGACGGAAGTATCCAGATACTATCTCAATTACCTTTGGTGGGTGATCGAACCGGTTTTGACCATGGGGGTTTTTTATATAGTCTTTGGTATTTTCATGAACAGGGGGACGGATCATTTTGTTGGCTTTCTGCTGGCCGGACTCACCTTCTGGAACTGGTTTATGCGGAGTGTAAACAATGCCTCTTCAAGTATAATGGGGGGGCAGGGACTCATGCAACAGGTGGCTATCCCAAAGGTTTTTTTCCCACTGGAGGTGGTGCTGCGAGACTGTTTCAAACTGTTGTTTTCCTTATCTCTGCTCCTGCTGTTTCTCATTTTTTATCCGACCCCGGTCTCGCTTACCTGGTTTGCCCTGCCGATACTGATGGCGGTACAGTTCCTTCTTGTTCTCGGCAGTGCAACCCTTTTTGCCGCCCTGGTTCCCTTTGTTCCCGACTTGAAATTTATCATTGCGACTGTTCTCCATCTGATGTTTTTCGGGTCGGGTGTTTTTTTTGATATTGATAAAATGGTGCTGCCGGAACATCTTTTTATCATATACCTTAATCCGATGGCCGGCTTGTTGAAGGCGTATCGACAGATTTTGCTGTATGACACCTGGCCGGACTGGTTCTATCTCGTCAAGGTGTTCGTTTTCGCCTTATTGTTGTTGGCTTTTTCTCTGTGGCTTATTTTTCGCTATGATCATATTTATCCCAGGGTGTGTCAGCAATGAGAAGTGCACCGCTTATACGTTTGAAAAATGTAGGCTGTCGTTTTAAGGTCCGTCATAAGATGATGCGATTTAAGTCCTATGAGGCACTTAAGGATGTCTCGTTTACTCTTAATCGTGGCGAAGCCTTGGGGATAATTGGGCGAAACGGAGCCGGGAAATCCACCCTGCTCAAATTGATAGCCGGGATTTTGCTGCCCGATAGTGGTCAGGTGCTTTTACATGGAAATCCTTCTATTGCGTTGTTAACGCTACAACTTGGTTTTTCCAGTGAACTTTCCGGTCGTTATAATGCCGTTCTAGGAGCTATGCTTCTTGGTTATACTAAAAAGGAGGCTTTGGCGAGGCTGGACAAAATTATTGAATTTTCTGAACTGGCACAGTGGATTGAAGAGCCCATGAAAACCTACTCTTCCGGAATGAAAGCCCGGCTGGGATTTGCCGTGGCCATGGAGATGAGCCCTGATGTGCTGCTTATTGATGAGGTATTGGGGGTTGGTGATGCTGCTTTTCGAGCAAAGTCAATGAAAGCCATGAAAGAGAAATTTCAGGCAGAACAGACTATCGCTTTTGTTTCGCATGCTGGTTCCACGGTGAAAGAGCTGTGTAACCGGACGGTGTGGATCGAAAATGGAGTAACGAAAATGGAAGGCCCGACAGATGAGGTTGTTGATGCTTACGAGGAATATCTTTCGACCCACGACCGTTCATTGGAAAAATAGTGCGTCAGGCCCCGGGTAAAGTCTGCATAATTATCCTGAACTGGAATGGCTGGGCTGATACGCTGGAATGCCTTGATGCTCTGGTTCAGCTCAAACTGCAACCGCTATCGATTGTTGTTGTTGATAATGGCTCAACGGATCAGTCGGTTAAGCGCATTCTGTCTTGGGCTGCTGAGCGGTTTGGTCATATCCCGGTGCTGGAATCCGATAAAGTTTATTCTGTAAATTTTGCGGTCCCCCCTTCTTTCCTTCTTATTCGAAATCCTCTAAATCTTGGTTTTGCCGGAGGCAACATGCGTATCATGCGTATCGGGGTCAGGTCTTGAATTATGACTTTTTGTGCTAGTGCTAGTCTTTATCAATCAGTTGGATGCAAAAAAAAACGAGTATGACAACATCTTAAGCCTTTGCGACAAAATGAGGATGAACCCTGCACCGATCAGGTGGGTCAATTTATCATCGCTGGGTGGGGCAACTCTGGGCCGGCGGTAACAGTCATGGCAACTTCTTGATATTATCACCAATCAAAGAGTTGCTGATTTCTTCTCATACCTATTGCAGAATACAGAATAGGAAGAAAAGGGGGCAAGTTTATTTCGGTGGCCCCTCCCTCCTGTAAAAACCCTGGATTCCGATTGACACTCCCATAACGAGAAGTAACGATAAGGAGACGGGCGAATTATACTTTTTGATTTCACTCCACACTTGACATGGCCAACTTCATGGCCTACTTTGTGTATATGAAATCAACAAATATCGCAGAATTTAAAAACCACATGGGGAAGTATCTTGCAATTGTGGAGCAGGGAGAAAAAGTCGAGATTTGCCGACGAAATGTTCCCTTGGCTATAATTATTCCTTCCAAACAAAGAACCATCCAAACCAATAAAACACAACTGGGATGTGGCGAAGGAAGTGTTGTCATTAATGCAGATCTTACAGAACCATCATTTCCCTCGGGTGACTGGAACATGCTGCAAGGTGAGCTGTGAAGGCTCTCCTGGATACTTGTTGTATTATCTGGGCCATATCCTCCCCGTCTTCGTTGTCCTCTGTGGCTGTCGATATACTTCAAAAAGATGATACCGTCGTGTATGTCTCTCCCATTAGTTGTGCCGAGATAGCCTGTCTTTCTGACCGTAAACGAATTACGCTTAACCAACACTGGAAAACCTGGTTCAACCACTTCCTCGGTGTCAATAACTGGCAACTCAAAGACATCAATCTGGCGATAATTCAAGAGGCCTACTCTTTGCCTGACTCATTTCATCAAGATCCTGCTGATCGTATCATCACAGCCACAGCAAGGGTTCACAACTTAACCCTTTTAACCGCAGATAGAAAAATTCTAGATTATCCTCATGTAACAACTGCGTGGTAGTTGTTACGATATCAGAACAGTACGGGTGCATTCCCATTTTGTCGCAAAGGCTTAAGATGTTGTCATACACGTTGTTTTTCTGGTGGGCGATGCCCACCCTCTGCTGTTTTGTGGCAGGGTGGCTCGCCCACCAATCCAAAGCATGTTAAACCTCGTAGATTTCGAATGCCTGACTAACATAATAATAAGGCCGAAGTATGAGGTCGCGACAAAATGGGAATGCACCCTAGCGCAACAGGGGCGGTACGGATTGTCAATCGTGCTGTTGATGTGTACGGTAGCTGTGGCGTGTTGCAGGTTGGGAAATGTCCGGGGCATATCGATGCGTTTGTAATAGTTTACCTGAGTATCTGAAGCAGGCTATATTCTGGTACTGCAGACAAGTACGATTACGTGGAAATGTCATGGTGCCTGAAGGTAAGCCCGAACTTTTTGACAAGATACTCCGGGATATCTATCGAGTGCTTAATTCTGATGAACCACCGTCATTCCCGCGATCTTTTGGGCGGGTAACTAGTTTGTTGCCGGGTGACTGGATCCCCGACAACAGCACTCGGGGATGACGAACAAGGTAAAATTGGAGGTGAACATTATGTCAGGAAGCAAGAGCGGAAGTGGGGTCGGGCCTTGAAATGTTACCTTTTGAATACTGGCCAGTGGGTAGAGTCGGATTTACACCAGATTTGACTACTACGGGAATTGGGAAGAATTGTAAAAACTGTCGATAATCTCTCCGTCATCGGTGCTGCGGAAAAGCATTACCTGCTCAAGCTCATCAAACATTTTAGATCCGTGTATTTCGCCGAAATACCGGTCTTTTACCTGTTGGGCAATCATTTTTATCTTGTGGTGCGGGAAAAATGGGGCAGGCTCTCCGAGTTTATGAAGGAGCTCAAATAGGGATGTATTTTCCGCTGGTTATAACAAGCGCCATAACCGGCAGGGCTTTTTCTGGAGCGAGCGGCTCAGAGCGGCCAGGACATAAAAATGGGGGGCAGGCGAACCGGAAAGTGAAATGGTATTGTGTCTCAACGTGTTCTTCGGGTGTTGAACCCGGGGCGGCGGGGTAATAGAAAATAGGTAGCCCCTCAATGCTTGTGTTGCCCTTCGTTACAGTCCCTGATAGTCTGCAACCTATAATAGTTAACTTCTGAAAGTCATGAAAGAGAAATTCCAGGCAGAGCAGACTATCGCTTTTGTTTCGCATGCTGGTTCCACGGTGAAAGAGCTGTGTAACCGGACGGTGTGGATCGAAAATGGAGTAACAAGAATGGAAGGCCCGACAGATGAGGTTGTTGATGCTTACGAGGAATATCTTTCGACCCACGACCGTTCATTGGAAAAATAGTGCGTCAGGCCCCGGGTAAAGTCTGCATAATTATCCTTAACTGGAATGGCTGGGCTGATACGCTGGAATGCCTTGACTCTCTGGTTCAGCTCAAACTGCAACCGGTATCTATTGTTGTTGTTGATAACGGCTCAACGGATCAGTCGGTTAAGCACATTCTGTCTTGGGCTGCTGAACGGTTTGGTCATATTCCTCCGGTACTGGAATCCGATAAGGTTGATTCTGTAAATTTTGCGGTCCCCCCTTCTTTCCTTCTTATTCGAAATCCTGTAAATCTTGGTTTTGCCGGAGGCAATAATCCTGCTCTTTCCTGGGCATTGCGGCAAGATTTTTTTGAATTTCTCTGGTTGCTCAATAATGACACCACGGTGCATCAGGATACTCTGGAAAGATTGCTCTGTTGCGCTGAGCAAACCGGGGCCGGTCTAGTCGGCAGTACGGTTGTGTATGATGATCGGCAGGAGGTGGTTCAATGTGCCGGTGGATGTTTGTATAACCCGCTTACTACGGTTTTCCGGCCGTATCTTGCCGGGAAATCTGTTGACGAGGCGTTGCAGAGAAAAGACCCGCCGGATCTTGATTATATTTTTGGGGCCTCGCTGTTTGTACGGAGTGAGGTGTTTGCGCGGTGCGGGCTGCTCAATGCAGAGTATTTTCTCTTTTATGAGGAGATTGATTTGTGCAGGCGGGCCAAAGAGGAAGGGTTTTCCCTGCACTGGTGCCGGGAATCGGTTGTTTCCCACAAGGGGAGCAGCAGCATTGGGCGGCCGGATTCGGCAGATGGAAAAAAAAGAGCCTTTGCAAATTACCATGAAAATCTAAGCACGCTTCTGTTTACCAGGCGGTTTTACCCGTGGTTACTTCCCGTGACATTGCTTTTTAGATTTTTTGGCAAATCGGCGGTTGTCGGTGTGAGGGGAGAGTGGTTTTTGATCCAGCCACTGCTGAGGGCGTATCTTGATTTTTTTCGGGGAAGAAACAGGCGGGATAGCTTTTAGTATGAAAACCATTGTTCTGCACGATTATTTTGAGTCGGCTGAAGGTGGTGGCCGCCTGTGTCTGGAGTTGGCCTGTGGTCTTGGTGCAGATTTGGGGTATGGGTTCAAAGCCAAGGATCATCCTTTTTTTGCATCAGGCCGTTTTGCCGGCACTGAGTATCAGGTTTCATCAATGGTTCGGCTGCCGGTGTGGCGGCAACTGTGTCTGAGCCGGGACTTTGCCGGAAATACTGGTTTTCTTGCTGATTATGCGACTGTACTGTACAGCGGTTCATATTCGCCTTTGGCTGTACAAAATCATGGCGCCAAACAAAATATATACTATTGTCATACACCTCCCAGATTCATTTATGATCAGCAGGACTTTTTTCTGTCTCTGATTCCGGTATGGCAGCGACCTGTTTTGCGGGGTTTTAACAGCTATTTCCGGCCAAAGTATGAAAAAGCCGTAGCTGAGATGGACGTGATCATTGCTAATTCCAGAACGGTTCATGACAGGATTAAAAAATACCTTGGGCGTAACTCGACAATCGTGCATCCGCCCTGTGATCTGGATAGATTCGTCTGGCAGGAACCGGAGGATTTTTTTCTTTCAACGGCCCGGCTTGATCCGCTCAAACGGGTTGACATGATTGTCAGGGCCTTTCAAGAATTACCGGAGCAGCGGCTTGTTGTTGTATCCGGAGGGAGTGAATATAATCGAATCAGAGCGCTTGCCGCCGGGTTTGATAATATTAAGGTGTTGGGTTGGGTGGATGAAAAAAGGTTACAGGATCTGATTTCTGTCTGTCTTGCCACTATTTATATCCCCAAAAATGAGGATTTTGGAATGAGCCCGGTTGAGTCGATGGCTGCCGGGAAGCCGGTAATCGGTATCGCCGAGGGGGGAGTGCTGGAAACGGTTGTTGATGGGGAAACCGGAATGTTACTGCCTGCGGATACATTTTCTGTCGACCTTATCCGTCAGGCGGTGCGGGATTTTTCCCGAAAAACGATACTTGAGATGAAAGAGGTTTGTGAAAAAAGGGCGGCATTGTTCAGTCGTGATATTTTTCTGCGCAAGATGAAGGCCATCCTTGCCGAAACCGGAGGACGGTAGCGGTGCGGGTAGTACATGTGGGAAAGTTTTTCCCGCCGTTTGCCGGTGGGATGGAGAATTTTCTTGGCGACCTGCTGCCGGCTCTGTTGAAAAAGGGAGTGGATGTGACTGCCCTGGTCCATCGTTCTTCCGAAAAAACAACCGCAGACGGCACCTGCTTTGATGAGTCAAGGGTAGTTCGGGTACCCTGTTACGGATCTATTCTCTATGCCCCGGTCAGTCCCGGGTTCCCCGTCGCCCTGAGTAGAGTGCTTAAAAGGAAAAAGCCGGATATCCTTCATCTGCATGTCCCGAATACCTCGGCTTTCTGGGTCATGGCACTGCCGCAGGCACGGAAGGTGCCGTGGGTGATCCACTGGCATGCGGATGTCGTTTCATCGCAGATCGACCGGCGGCTTGCTGCGGCCTATGCCCTCTATCGACCGCTGGAACAGAGATTGTTGGCCAGGTCTTCCGCTATTATAACTACATCCAGCATATATTCCGACTCCAGTCCGTCGTTGACAAAATGGCAGGAAAAGGTCAGGGTGATTCCCTTGGGGCTGGATCCGGATCGATTACCGTTACCGCAAAATCATGCTCTGGATCAGGCCCGAAAAGTTTGGTCCGGACAGGAAGCGTTGCGGGTCCTGTCCATCGGCAGGCTCACCTATTATAAAGGCCATGAGGTTTTGATCCGTGCTGCTGCTGAAATGCAGGGGGTGCGGGTACTGATAGTCGGAGAAGGTGATACAAGGCGAGATCTTGAACGTCTTATTGTTCAACACCAGGTACAGGACAGGGTGTCTCTGTGCGGGCTGCTTCCTGAGCCTCAACTGCAGGCTTTTCTGGCAAGTTGCGATTGTCTCTGCCTGCCTTCGGTCGAACGAACCGAGGCCTTTGGTCTGGTACTCCTTGAAGCAATGCGCTATGGTAAACCGGTGATCGCTGCTGATGTTCCCGGGTCAGGGGTGGGCTGGGTGGTGGAAGATAAAAAAACCGGTTTTCTCTTCCCGGTGGGAAACGTCCAGGCGCTTGTGCGTCTGTTGGATCGTTATGCAGCCCATCCGGTAGAAAGAAAAAGAATGGGTGAGGCCGGGAAACAGCGTTTTACGACAAAATTTCACGTTAACCGGATTGCAGAAGAAACATTGCACCTGTATAATGAAATATTATCGTAACTACTCACGGGGTGCATTCCCATTTTGTTGAAAAGGCTTAAGATGTTATCAAACACGTTGTTTTTTTGGTGGGCGATGTCCACCCTACACTCTGCAATTTGCTGTTTTGTGGTGGGCACCGCCCACCAATCCAAAGCATGCTAAACCTCGTAGATTTCGAATGCCTAACTAACAAAATAAGGTCGAAGTATGAGGTCGCGACAAAATGGGAATGCGCCCCCACTCACGGGGTTTGTAACCAGTGCCTGTCCATAAACGGTATTTTCGCCCGATCCCGGCGTCATGCTCAAAAAAGATGGACTCGTGAAAAGAAAAAAATGCCATTTGCACTATACGGAACTACAGTAAGTTATAACCTTTCGGAATGCCACTTATATGCCTGTGCTTATTTTTATCGCATTCCTTGACCTCGGACGAAAATTCGTATTTCTGGACAGGCACTAACTATGTGTTTTTACATACCTCAATTCTGTAAGTTGTTACAGGTGGTGCAGATTTTCGCAGTCACTTCTGTTCGCTATAGTCCCTCTATGCGGGCTGGAGTGACCGCGTAAAGGTCGTCACCTGTGGTTTATGTATTATCTGCTGAGTGTTCCGGGTCGTGACTGACAGTCTGGTATATAGATCAGCCCGGATTCTGGTTGTTATTCCCGCATATAATGAGGGGCGAAATATCGGAGCTGTCCTGGAAGGTGTTATCCGGGAGGATGGATTTGATATAGTGGTCGTTGATGACGACAGTACCGATAACTCTATAGAAGAGGCTCTTCGCTATCAGGTAACCGTGCTGCCGTTGTCCATTCGTCTCGGAGCCTGGGGTGCAACTCAGACCGGCATACGATATGGTCTGCTGAACGGCTACGATGTCTTTGTGACCATGGATGCCGATGGTCAGCACCATGCCGGTGATCTTCCTTTGCTGGCTCGGGAATTAGTCGGCAATGAAGTGGATGTCGTTATCGGGTCATGCCCGGGGCGGGGCAGTGCTGCAAGGAAAACGGCCTGGTGGATGTTTCGCAGGTTATCCGGACTCAAACTGGAAGATTTGACATCCGGGCTCAAAGCCTACAGTAAACAGGCCGCCTGTCATCTGGTCAAGGCCGATACAACCATTTTTGACTATCAGGATCTCGGGGTCATTTTGTATTTGCTGAAAAACGGGATGATAATCAGAGAAAAAGATGTCGCCATGTGCCCCCGGAGTGATGGGAAATCGAGGATTTTTGATTCCTGGTTGCTGGTCGTTAAGTATATGCTGCAAACGCTGGTTCTCTGCCTTGCCATGCGAATTGAAAAAAGATCGTCGAACTACGAAAAATAACAGTTTTCTGAGTACCTTCTCCAAAAGTGGCGGTAAGTGGTGGTACAACTCCTGGATCCCCGATAACAACATTCGGGGAGGACGATCGTAACTCACAGTAAAGACGTCATTCCGGCGCAGGTTTTGTTTTCGTCATCGCCGCGCAGGCTGGGATCCATAATACCTTGGAGCTGTGCTGGGTCGGAGTCGACGCTTACCTCTCGTCTTCACGGGAATGACCAAAAATAATAGAAGGATGGTTTGTATGAAACTATCTCGGATAGTTTGATTTTTCTAGACAGAAAAAAGAGTTGAGGAGGGGATGGGGTATCAGTTAATTTCCGCCGCCATCGGCTGCGGTATCGGCATCAGCATTCTTGTGCTCATACGAAAAAATCATCTGCATAGCGGTTATGCGATCTGGTGGCTTCTGACAGCTGCTTCAATAATGGTGTTTGGTCTTTTTCCCAGGCTCATTGATACAATAGGTCACTCTTTCGGGGTAAGTTACCCGCCTGTTCTCCTGATTGTTTTCGGGGTGTGTGTTCTCATGGTGAAGATTCTGATTATGGATATTGAACGAACCAAACAGGAGCAGAAACTCCGCCGCCTTGTCCAGCGACTGGCTTTGCTGGAAGCAATGAAGAGAGATAAAGGAGAGAACGATACATGATGGTTTCGTTAAAAGTCTTCGATCCCGTCATCCCGTGCTGGGATCCATTAACAGCTGGTGAACAATCACCAGCTCCAGGAGCCATAGCCGTCAAGCTGACGTAAAGTCATCCCCGAGTGTCGTTGTCGGGGATCCAGTAAAACTCGCTTGACATTTCCCGGAATAACTTCACGGGAATGGAAAAACTGAAAAATCAGAGTTCTGACGAAACCATCATGAATATTAAAATCTTGTTTTTGCTCTGCTGTGCTCTGCTGCTTGTCGTGACCTCGCCTGCGATCGGTAAATGTATAAAAGGGAACTGTAAAAATGGTATGGGAACGTTTGTGCTGCCGCGTGGTGATAGATATGTCGGTTCGTTTCGAAACGGCAAGCCCGACGGCAAAGGTGTATTAAACTATGCCTCCGGCAACAAATATGAAGGGGATTTTCAAAACGGGAAACCCCATGGTGAGGGGACCTATATCTACGCTGACGGTGAAAAGTATGTCGGTAGCTATGAGCACGGCAAAAAAAGCGGCTATGGCGTGTATACCTGGGTCGATGGCACAACCTACAGTGGAGAGTATCTCAACGGGGTCAAGAATGGCCGGGGCAAGCGAATCTATCCCGATGGTTCTATATATGAGGGGCAATGTGTCGATGGGATGTTGACCGGCCAGGGAACGATGATCTGGCCTAACGGTGATAAATACGTCGGCAGTTTTAACGATGGTCTGATGTACGGCGAGGGTGTCATGTCCTGGAAAAACGGTGATACATACGACGGATACTGGAAAGACGATACCATGGAGGGACAGGGAGTTTTTACCTGGAAAAATGGTGATGTGTATTCCGGTGAGTGGAGACGCAATAAAACGCACGGCCAGGGCAAGTTTAGCTGGAAGGCCGGGGATTCTTATGAGGGGGAGTTTAAAAATGATGTAATCGACGGGGCGGGCATCTACAGGGGGAAGAATGGAAAAGTTGTTTACGGCAAATGGAAGGAAGGGGTGTTGTTGAAAAAACTGCCGCTCCCCGGGAAAAAAATAAAAGAAAAGGTTGTCCGGAGTTTGCCTGATAACGGTACAATCGACTGATGCACAATTTTTTTTCGTTACAAACTGTTCGAGAACGGGCCGGCTATCTGTACCCCCTGCTGATTTGTATTGTTGTTCTGATTGTCTACGGCCATACGCTTTCGGTCCCGTTTTACATGGACGATTATTCATCCATTGTCGACAATCCGGCTATTACCCCGCAGGGCGGAATAGCTGCCCTCTGGGGATACTGTAAGCTACGGCTGATTGGTTACCTTACTTTTGCAGCAAATTACGCTGTGAACGGCCTTCAGGTTACCGGGTATCATGTCGTTAATATACTGATCCATTGTCTTGCCGGTTTTTCCGTTCTCCGGCTGGTTGCCGGATTGATTCAAACGCCTGTGATTCGGAATAAATATTATGCAGCCAATCTGGAGTGGCTGCCGCTGGTTGTGGCCTTACTTTTCGTCCTGCATCCGCTCCAGATCCAGGCGGTGACCTATATCGTCCAAAGATTGACTTCCCTTGCCGCCCTGTTTTACATCTCAAGTCTTTCCTGTTTTGTCTATGCCAGGCTGTGCAGCGGAACATCGAAAGGACGGTTTTATTTTTATATCGCCGGATGCGCCGTCTTCGCCCTCCTGGCATTTTTCACAAAGCAGAACACTCTGACCTTGCCTCTGGCCATGATACTTGTGGAGTGTCTGTTTTTTATCGATTCCCGGCGGAAAACTCTTCGAGCCCTGCTGTTTCTTTCCGGCGGGATGCTTGCACTCTGGGTCATAATGGCTTCATTATTTCATATGAATCCGTTGTCTCTATCATCACTGGAGCGTTTGACTCAGGAAACAGAGTTGATCTCAAGGCCGGATTACTTTTTAACTCAGCTCAGAGTCCTGTGGATATATGTCGGCCTGTTTTTCTGGCCGGCCGGTTTACATCTTGACCATGATATCGCATTGTCGAATAGTTTGTCCCCTGATGTGCTTGTCGGGTTGTCCGGGCATGTATTTGTACTGGCCGTTGCATTGGCCCTGGTACGAAGAGTACCTCTGGTCTCTTTTGGTGTGCTGTTTTTTTATCTCGGCCATTCTATTGAATCCAGCTTTATCCCTATCCGGGACGTCCTGTTTGAGCACCGCACGTATTTACCCAACCTTGGACTATGTCTGATCGTCGGTTGGGTTCTCGTCTACTGGATGCCGAAAGTGGTTGGCAACAAGGCGGCCTTCGGCACGGTTGTACTCCTCTGCCTGGTCCTTGGGACTGTAACGTGGTCACGAAATGCTCTGTGGCGGGACCCTGTAGCGTTATGGCGGGATTCGGCTATCCATGCACCGAATAAAGCAAGGCCCTGGAGCGAGTTGGGGAAATACCTGCTGCAGGAAGGGGACAACGTCGGAGCCTTAAAAATTTTTCTGCAGGTAACGGAAAAATCTCAGGGCATAGGTGAAACGGGAAAAATGCCTCCGAGGCTGGATGAGACCGCAATGGTTAACCTTGTAGTTGCTCTGGCCAAGGGCGGTGAATATGAGCTGGCACTTTTTGTTACAAATAAGGTGCTGGAACAAAAGATTACAACTGTGAATAATTCCAGGATGTTGAATAATAAAGGAAACATTTTGTATAAACTCAAAAGGATGCAAAAGGCGGAAGCCGCATACAGAGAGGCATTCCGCGTATTTAAAGAGAATTATATGGCAATGAATAACCTTGGTTACATTCTCGTTATACAAGATCGGTTGGATGAAGCCGAGGAGGTACTCGTCATGGTTCCTGCGTCCTGCCCTTACTCTGAAAAAAGGGACAAGATTTTAGCAAAAGTTAGGAAAAGACGGAATGCTTTGCGCTAGAAGGCTTTTGACCATTTTTTATGTTTAAAGGCTGTATTTGACTGGAAAGAAAACGAGTAATTTCTTTTTTTTTCTTGTCTCAAAAGCTTATTTTTGATATGTTTTACTTTAAAGATAAGAATTTAAAGGCATTGACGAGAATAAATAAAGGAAGGGGAGAAAGCGTGAAAAATAAGATTCTTGTAGGACTGTGTTGTCTTATGCTGATGAGTGCTACTTTGTTTGCCGCGGGATCAGTCTTGGCGAGCGGTGAACTCAATGAGGATAATCTGGACGTTAGCTGGGATACTTCGGATGCTATCACCACAGGCGGTATGTCGATCCTGATGATGATGCCGGCAATTCTGGGTGCTGTTAAAGCTGGTTTGAATAAAATGCAGCAGAGTGTTGAGTAGTAAAAGAAAAATGCTGTTTTTTTACCCCTGGAAATGAAATGTACAGGGGTATTACTATTTTTGGCGCTGAAAAAATAAGAATTGAGAGCTTCTAACCCAGCATACTTTTTTAGGGTTGCAAGGATAACGCGATTGCCAAAGTCAAAGTTTGTTGAAAAATCCGACGGGGTTTTTGCGTGGTCAATTACAAGGAATTGTTTAACGCACTTGTTTCATTGTATGCGGCAAGGGATTGACTGCTCCGCTAGGAAGTTTGCTTTGCGCAGCTAGCCGTCGTTCTATGGCGAAAAAATGTTGTGCTGAGTGTTCTTATGGGCGGCATGGGCAATCCAAACAGGTTTATTGATGAGAGCGAATAATGCGAAGTCAGCGTTTAGTGATGGGGATACTTGTCATAGCGTGGTCGCAGGAGATGTAACTCTTGCGGAGTTGTTTCAGGCCTTGGTTCGACAACGAAGAATGATTTTCGGCGTAGTTTTTGCAGGTGTGATTGTAGTGACATTGGTTACCTTTTTGATTTCACCGGTATACAGAAGTGAGTCGGTTATACTGCCTCCTCGGTCATTATATGTAGAGCGCTTAACGGTACCTGATTTATACGAAATTACATCCGCTGATCTTTATGCAAGAGTTATCAGGAATTTAAGAAGTAGCGATCTTCGTTACCGTTTTTTTAAAGAAAACAACCTGTTTGAAAAGCTACAGGGGAAAAAGGAGAGTGCAGATGCTGAATATGGTACATTCCTTGAAGATTTCGATGAGGTGATACGGGTTTAAAAGAGTTCTGGTAAGGATGAAGGTGACGATTTTTTTACCGTGACGATGGATGGGGCCGAACCGGAGTCGCTGAATGTCTGGTTGACTGGTTTTATAGATTTTGTTGATGGGTATACTATAAAAAATGTAACAGATGCCATTCTCGCAAAACAACACAGGCGCCAGGTTCAGCTTCAGAATCAGATTGAAGGGTTGCGAAATATAGCAAAAAGCAGGAGGCGGGACAGGATTACCAGGTTGGAAGAATCTGCAGCCATTGCTGAGCAATTAGGACTTTCAGGGGATTTGGAGTATTTGTATCCCTACAGTCAAAAAAGAGCTAAAGCCAACCTCGTGATTGTTATAGGGAAAGAGAGTCCGAAATATTTACGAGGATCCAGAGCATTACTTGCGGAAGCGAGGACGTTGAAAAAAAGAAAAAGCGATGACCCATTCATTGAGGATTTGAGAAGTTTACAGGAAAAGCTTTTTTTCTTGGAAAAATTGCAAATTGTGCCAAGAAGTGAGGTACATGCATTGCGTATCGATCAACGTGCGATGACGATTGAAGATCCTATTAAACCTAACCGTATCTTGATTATCGCTTTAGGTTTTCTCGTGAGCCTGTTTTTTGGTTTTTTTGTGGGATTTCTGAAAGATTTGTTTGAGGTAAAGCGATGTGAAGTGTAAGCAGCTGCGTAATTTAAGGTGTGTGTGTCACCTACAGATCCATATGTTCAAATCGTGACGTATTTTCATCGAAAATGATAGTGACCGGATGTTGCTTTTGAGGTGTAAGATAACTTTAAGTATTGCGCATGGGATTTCTGAAAAGGTTGAACATGACGAATAAGGTTAGATTGTGTGAGGCACGAACCACAACCTGATTTGCTGGATTGTCTTGGATGTTGTACAAAAAAAAATCGAGATCAACCTATATTTTGCTTTGAAAATACTTATATTTTAACATACTATGAAGATATATAAATTAATATCACCGGCTTTTTTAGTCGCCGTCTTGTCTGCTTGTATATTTTTTGCTTCAACGCTCTTGTCCAGGGCCGAGGGCAATGCTGAGCAAACAAGTTTTGCTGCAACCATTTCAATGGATGTTAAAAATAAATCCCTACGGAGTGTTCTTCAGGAAATATCCAAACAATCCGGTTACCAAATTGTAGTTAGCGATGATTTACTTGAAATTCCGATTACGGGTAATTTTCAGGGTACTTCCTTGACGGCTCTGCTCGGCAGGATACTTAAGGGCACAAATGTTTTTATCTTAGAAGATGATCGACAAAAAACGATTACAGTCCTGACAAGCTTGTCAAAAAAAGAAGATGCTACTGCTATATCTATGGCAAATGAAGTGCTTGCATCTGGTCGCTATTCGCTTCATGATCTCCAAGGGGTTCAGAAGTCCCTTGACAAATCTCTCGCCACTTATGATGACAAGATTGAATCCTCGCCGGGTGTTTCTTATCAGAAATTAAAGGGGACTCAACTTCAACTTGATCAAAAGTTGAGTACAAGCTATGGAAAGCATGAAATTGAAGGTTCTCCAAGCGTAACCTATCAGCAATTATTGAATATTCAAGCTAATCTCAATGATACAATAAATAGAGAAAACAGTGGTGTTGCGGCTGCTTCCGGAGTAATATATACATTGGCAAGTCGGTCACAGGATGAATTGGACACCTTTGTTTTATCCTATGAAAGTAAAGTTGAGGCCTCACCAGGGGTCTCTTATAAAGAATTGCGCGCTAATCAGTTAAAACTTGACCAGCAGCTAACGGCTCATAATTAAAATAAGTGAGCCGATCTCTGGAATCTTTTTGATTCCAATCAAAAAAAATAGAGGAGTAAACTATGAAAATGAAAGCTATGGTTGTCAGTACGTTATCGGTAGGGCTTGTTTTTGGAACTTTAAGCCTGGCAAACGCTACATCATGGGTGTCAGCTTGGGTTAACCGTTCTTCAACTACAAATGGAACCGTGCAGGTGATGTTGCGGTATGACTCCGGAACTGGATGTTCTTGGGGGAGTAGCGTTGGTAATGCCACAAATGTTTGGTTTGCTTTGCCAACAGCAATGAATGACCAGGCTCTTGCTGTTGCATTGACCGCTATTTCACTTGGAAAAACTGTCCGGGTTGGAATTGAAACTTGCCCTGATACCACAACTAGCTTAGGGGGAACTATCTCTTCCATAGGGCTTGATCAGTAATTCACCTTCAAATAGTTCTATGACTGATAACAATTTTTTGTTGAATGGTTGTTGGGTTGAATAAAATGTTTACAGTATATTCTTCTTGTCAGATGACTGTGGTATACTAGTACGTTCTCCTCTCAGTCGGAGTCTTGTTAGCGATAGGCAGATTTAAATGGAAAAGATTTCCATTTAAATCTGCCTTTTAGCTTTTTTATACAGGGCAAGACTTTTCTGAGCCCACAGCGATATGTACAATCATTTCCCTTGTGATTACTCATCGTTTCCGTCGAAGTTTGTTGAATAGCATCACATCAATTACCCTTTCTTTAAAGCCTGATTTCAACTATGAAGCCTATTGATTTTTTCTCAAACAAACGAGTTATGGTGAGTGGTGCCTGTGGCACTGTTGGTAAGCAGTTGGTTTCCATGTTGCTGTCGGAAGAATATGGCATTGGAGAGCTGGTTAGTCTTGATAATAATGAAAGTGAGTTGTTTTTCCTGGAACAACAATTTATCAGTGATAAACGGGCAAAATTCGCTCTTGCCGACATACGTGATCGAGATAAGCTTCGTCGGAAAATGGAGAATATCGATATCGTCTTCCATGCGGCTGCTTTTAAACATGTGATTCTTTGTGAGCGTTCTCCGTTTGAAGCGGTACAAACCAATATCAACGGGGTTCAAAATATTATCTATGCCGCCTGTGAGCGAAATGTCAAGAAAGTCATCTTTACCAGCTCGGATAAGGCTGTTAATCCGACCAATGTCATGGGGACCACCAAGTTGATGGGTGAACGACTCATGACCGCAGCTAACAGTAACACCTTGGATCAGGGGCCGGTCTTTGCCTCTACTCGTTTCGGTAATGTCCTGGGGTCAAGAGGATCCGTTATTCCCATTTTTCATCGCCAAATAGCAGAAGGCGGACCTGTAACTCTGACCCACCCGGAGATGACCCGTTTTATTATGAGTGTTGACCGGGCAGTGAAGCTGGTTATTGATTCATCAATACTGGCCAGGGGAGGAGAGGTGTTCATTACCAAAATGCCGATTGCCCGAATCCAGGATCTGGCTGAAGTGTTGATCCGGGAACTGGCACCTGTGCATGGGTATAAACCTGCTGATATCAGTATTGAACAGATTGGTACCAAACCCGGTGAAAAATTGTATGAAGAACTCATGAGCCATGAGGAGACGCGAAGGGCCGTGGAACTGGAAAAATATTTTGTTGTTCTTCCAGCATTTCGGGGGATTTATCGCGACATTAAGTACGACTATCCGCACATACGGAATGAGGAAATTACCAATCCCTATAACTCGTCAAACGAGGTTCCGATGAGTAAGGATGAGCTTTTCCATTTTCTGCGTCAGAATAACCTGCTGGACGTGGATTCCGTCACACCTCAGCATCCGGCTAAGCGGTACTGGCCTGGTGAGGAGAGTTAGAAAATGCATGTTTTGATTCTTGGTGGCGACGGCTATCTAGGATGGCCCACAGCCATGTATTTTTCCAGTCGCGGTCATGATGTCACCGTGGTCGACAGTTATTTCCGCCGCAACAGCTGCCTTGAACTTGATGTGGGCATGTTGTACCCATTACCCTCACTGGTGGAGCGGGCCAAAATATGGCACCAGCATACCGGTAAGGAAATTAAAGTGGTCATTGGCGACCTGAAAGATCCCGAGATCCTGCGATCTCTGTTTAGTGGTACATTGAAGTACAACTGGGCGATTCGTTCCGATTTTACCGGTATCCCTGAAACTGTTGTTCATTATGCGGAGCAACCGTCAGCGCCGTATTCCCTCATGAGTTATAAATCGGCAAACATTACATTGGAAAACAATCTTCTTGTCACCAATAACCTGATGTTTGCCGTCCGCGATTTTGAGCGTGACGTTCATATCATAAAATTGGGAACAATGGGAGAATACGGTACCCCGGAAATTGATATCGAGGAGGGCTGGCTTGACATCCAACACAAGGGGAGAAAAGACAGGTTTCTTTATCCCAGGCAGGCCGGCTCGCTCTATCATACCAGTAAAATCATGGATACTGATCTTATGTGGTTTGGTGTTCGGATGTGGGATCTCAGGGTAACTGATCTTATGCAGGGGCCTGTGTACGGCATTAACACGGAAGAATCACAGGTGGATGAACGTTTACGAACGATTTTTAATTATGACGAAATTTTTGGTACAATTATCAATCGTTTCATCGTTCAGGCCGTTATAGAATACCCTCTGACTGTATATGGTGAGGGCGGGCAGACGCGCGGGTATCTTAATCTGAACGATACCTTGCAGTGCGTATACTTATCAGCTGAAAATAAGGCGGAAAAAGGCGAGTTACGTATCTTTAACCAGATAATGGAAACCTTCAGCGTTAATGAGTTGGCGGAAAAAACGGAGAAAGTCGGTCGAAAGCTTGGTTTCGACGTAAAGATAAAAAAAATACCGAATCCGCGTGTTGAGGCAGAAGATCATTATTATAATCCGACGTACCAAGGCCTCCTGGATCTAGGTGTCAAACCGCATTATCTTACCGATGAGGTAATGAAAGAGATGTTTCAGGTCGTAGTGGGTTTCAAAGAGAATATACGTAAGGATGTTATATTTCGGGGGATTCAATGGTGACAAAGTGGTTGATAACCGGTGGATGTGGTTTTATAGGACGTAATCTTATTCGAAATCTCCTGGAAGATGGGAACAATGGAATTCGGGTTCTTGATAACCTGTCGGTGGGATCAAGGGATGATCTTAATCGTGTCTGTGATTTCAAAGAGAGTTCGCCGGAAACGATGTCGATATCTCATTTGTCGGCACAGGGCGTTGAGTTGATCGTCGGTGATATCCTTGACGAACAACTTGCCTTGGATGTGGCCGAACATATGGATGTAATTGTTCATCTGGCGGCGAATACCGGAGTGACTCCGTCGGTGGAAAATCCACGCATGGACTGTGTAACCAATGTTCTCGGCACATTAAATTATCTTGAAGCGGCACGGATAAAAAATGTGGGACGTTTTGTCTTTGCGTCAAGTGGTGCCCCTGCCGGTGAATGTGAACCACCCATTCACGAAGAACTTCCTCCCCATCCGGTTTCTCCCTATGGCGCCAGTAAGCTTGCCGGAGAAGGCTACTGTTCAGCCTATGCAAAAACATTTGACGTAGATACCGTAGCACTTCGCTTCAGTAATGTGTACGGTCCGTTATCGACCAAGAAAGATAGTGTTGTGGCCAAGTTTATAAAACTTGCTCTTGAGGGGAAACCTCTGGAGATTTTTGGGGACGGCACACAGACAAGGGATTTTATCCATATCGACGATTTGATACGGGCTGTCAGGCAGGCTGGTTCCATTGAAGGTATTGGGGGGGAAACATTTCAGATTGCCACTGCAAATGAGACAAGTATTGATGAAATTGTACAGATGTTGACCCGGCTGTTTCAGCAGTTGCCGGAGAAGCGAAATGTTACGGTTCAGTACAGTGCGTCACGACAGGGTGATGTGAAACGTAACTTTTCCGACACCTCAAAGGCCGGTAAGATGCTTGGCTGGCGTCCTGAAATCTCTCTATACGACGGCCTGGAAAAGACCATAAACTGGTTTGTAAAGACACAGACAGGAGGGGTAGGCGTTTTTTGATTTTTATTATCTTCCCAGCCGTTATCCACGCGTCGGATAGGATTTTTTGTCGTGACCTTCATACGGTGCCCTTGACCATCCCCATGCAGTGAAACTGATGCGTGAAAATCTTTTTTAATCGTACCCATTCCATTGTCTCCCATATCTTTCCGTAAAAATTTTCTCTGGAATCTTGTCGCAAATCTGGCAAATGGCGTTGCCCGTTGGGGGATTGTCATGAGCATTGCCAAGTATGGGAGCCCTGAACTTGTCGGACAGTTTACTCTTGCAACTGGTCTTGTCCTGCCGGTTTATGCCTTTTTAAACCTGCAACTGCGAGTTGTTTATATAACCGGTCGATATGGAGCATATCCTTTCGGGCATTATCTCAGTCTCCGTTTACTGACCATTCTTATTTCTCTGTTTTGTTGTGGGTTAGGTGCAATATTTTTACGTGATCTTGATGGTATATTGATGGTTGTAATGGGCTACAGCCTTCTCAAGGGAACCCAGGCTGTCGCCGATATTTTCTATGCGCCTCTGCAGAAGAATGAGCGTATCGACCTGATGTCCCTGTCAATGATTGCAAAAAGCGTTGGCAGTTTTTTACTGGTCATTATAACCATGGCGGTCAGCGGTAACCTGCTGTTGGCAATCTCCTGTATGCTTGCCTGGGAAGGAGTTTTTACTGTTATCGTCGATAGAAGGTTGGCGAGTCTTCATTCCAGAGTACGCTTGATCATGCATAAAAACACCATGGTGAAGTTGTTTAAGGAATCTTTTCCCGTAGGCATTGCAACGGGTTTGACCATGCTCAATGGCTCAATCCCACGATTTATTGTCGAACATTATCGTACTGTTCAGGAAACAGGATATTTTGGTGCCATTCAGTATTTTTTATTGCGGGCAGTTTGGTGATCGTTGCCATAAATACTGCTGCAATTCCCCGGCTGGCCCGTTTGTATCAGCAGCAGGAAAAAAGAAAGTTTTATCGGTTGGTATCACGTCTGGTCGGGTTTGGTTTTATTGTTGGTTTTTGCATTGTTCTGTTCATCTCTTTCTTTGGTGCGTCAGTTTTGCAATTATTGTATACAGCGGAATACGCTGCTTATGCAAAAGAATTACGAGTGGTTGTTGTTGCCAGTGTCATGCAGTTACCATGTACGGCTATTGCAGGAAGTCTCTTATCTCTTGGTAAATATTGGAATATGGTTTTTGTCCTTGTTGCCGCAGTCATCGTGTCTATCGGGACAGGGGTCCTTCTGGTGCAGAATGCAGGGATTGCCGGTGCCGCGAATTCCATGCTTTATTCATCATGTGTTCAACTTCTTCTGGCGAGTTGTTTTCTCTACTGGTCGTATCGTTCCAGGTCTATTTGGAATAGAAATTTTGAAGGTTAGTTGAAGTGGTTAGGTATTCTTTGATAGGCTGGTGTTCTGTTAGTCTGGTGTTAATGATTTTACCTCAGGGCCTGAAGTTGCAGGCGGCATTGTCTGTGACCGCATTGTTACTTGCTGTGCTCTTGATAGTGAAAAGAGAGTTTTGTGTTATTAACAAGAGGGTTGTCGCCATCATGGCGGTTTGTTTTACCCCTCTGTTCCTCAGCGTCCTCTGGTCGCACGATCAATCTCGAACCGTCTATGAACTGTTAAAAATTTTACCGGGTGTTTTCGGTTTCCTGGTTCTGTCGCAGGTGCTGCTGGAGCCCGATGATCTGAACAGGGTTGTAATACGCCTGCATCTCTTCTCCGCGGTTGTGACTGTTGTCTTTGCCGGGGTTTTGATCCTCAAGTTTGGTTCGATGCGTGGCTTTTACAGAGGAGTTGAAGAGTTGCGTGGTATCGCCGGCATAACTGGTAGTTATGGGCAGTGTTTTGTGCCGGTCGGAATTGCCTTGATATTGACCAGTAGACAATGGTGGAAAAAGGTATTGTTTTTTGTGCTGACGGAATGTTGTATCCTGGTTGTATTTTATTCCTCGACCAGAGCAGCTGTATTAAGTTTAGTGTCTTCTTTGGTGATTATGTTTTTTGGTCTGGTTGCTATCCGGAGATTTGCATTTCGTTATTGCTGTATCCTCATATTCTTTATTCCGCTCACCATTTTTTTAGTCTATAATCCGCCGACTGAGGTTTTGACCCAGGAAGTTCAGCATCGCATTGTCAAGACTGTTGATGATGCGGAACGTGATGTGGATGCAGTTCTTGAATCAAGTACCCGTATGGTGACTTGGGCGAGGGCTGTGGAAGTTTTTGCAGACCACCCATTATTTGGGATTGGCTACGAGGCCTTCAGTCGAAAATATTGGTTCACAAATCCTCATAATATACTATTGGATTTTTTGCTCGGTGGGGGGGTAGTAGGACTCATCGCTTTCCTGTTCTTCATCGTATGCACGGTATATGGGTTTATCCGGGGTGGGGTATTGTTGCGATATCCTGATCCATATCTGAACCTCAATGTCATTGCCCTAGGGGCAGCTTTTATCGGGGTGCTGGTGTACGGCCTGTTCTGGCAGCTTTTATGGCATCCCTTTTTTTATGTATTATCGGCAGTTGGACTTTTTGCCGGAATTATGCCGCAGTGTACACAACAAAGCGTTCAGGTCGAATAAACATGGTGAAGTATGGTAGCAGATAACAATTCAAAAGAATTAACCGATAAGGAATTTTGGGATACAAATTGGAACCAAACGGCTTTGTTGTGTCTTCAGCAGCCATTTTCTCCATACAGGTTCTGCAGGTTTCATAAGTTATTTGAGCAGTACCTTCCAAAGGATGGTCACAATATGAGCTTATTGGAGGTCGGCTGTGTTCCCGGGCGTCATTTGGTCTATTTTAATAAGGTTTTCGGCTATACTGTTGAAGGGGTTGATTTTTCAGATCATATAGGGCTCACCCATGACGTTATGAACTATCATGGTATAGAAGAGTATTCGCTTCACCAGGAGGATTTTTTAAGTTTCACCCATGAACCCTATGATGTAGTTGTATCTTTTGGATTTCTCGAACATTTTCCTGACTGGCGTGCCATGCTGCAGAAACATATTGAGCTGGTTAAACCTGGAGGATATCTTGTTGTCTCCGTACCGAATCTTTGTCATTTTCAATACTGGCTGCATAAGTGGCTGGATCCGGAATTTGAAAATGAGCAGGTAGTGGAATCAACCAGATTAAGCAATCTCGAAGAAGTCATCACGGGGGCAGGGCTGCATTTACTGTATTCCGGCTACTATCAAACTTTTCAGTTCTTTTGTCATCATAGAGAACAGTCCAGGAGTCTCCCAAGGCATCTTATGATCAATACCCTGAGAGTTCTTGGAGCTTTCTTTTCGCGGACAAAGATCAATATTCCAAGTCGTACTTTTTCTCCTCAGGTTGTCTGTGTCGCCCGTAATGAAAAAGACTGATCCCATCAAAATCCTTCAAGTTGTCAGCACGTTGAGGACTGGTGGAATTGAAAAACTCGTTCATGACCTGGCCACTAATATTGATTCTCGGAAGTTTTCCATTGAGATTTGCTGTGTTAGACGCAAAACGGGTCAATTTCTGGTTCCTGTAGAGACGGCTGGAATTCCTGTTCATTTCTTTGGGGATTATCGCCGAAATCCGCCCAGGTTTTTTTCCCTGTACAGAGATTTCCTGGCTGCCGGAAACTTTCATGGTGTCCATTCCCATTTGAACCACCTGTCCGGATTATTTCTTTATGCGCCAAATAAACTTGGAATGCCCCTCAGAATTGTACATTATCATAGTGATTTCAAATATCACAATCATTATACTCCCAAGTATGCATTGAGAAAACTGTTTGGTTTTTTTTCTGAAAAGTATTCCAATAAAGTTCTCGGGATCTCTGATGCATGCCTTGACTCCGTATATGGTTCTTCATGGAAAGGCAACCACAAGATTGAACGGATCTATAATGGGATTGATCTAGCCGGGTTGTCTTCGACACGGTCTTTTCTTCTTAAGCCGCAGGATTTCGGTATTAAGGATAATAGTTTGGTCATCGGCCATGTCGGTCAGTTCAGGAAGGAGAAAAATCATCAATTCCTTCTTGAATTTGCAGAAAAAATCTGTGCTCTCAACAGGCATGTTGTTTTCCTTTTTGTTGGAGATGGCCCCCTCTTGGAACATACGCGTAACGAAGCTGCCGCAAGAGGTCTTGATGGGAGGATAATTTTCACTGGAACCCGACCCGACGTTCCTAATCTCTTGGGAATTATGGATCTTTTCGTTTTTCCGTCTCTCTGGGAGGGGTTCGGTATGGCTGTTGTCGAGGCAGAGGCGGCAGGACTGCCGGTTATTATGAGCACGAATATTCCCGATGAAATACCCTTGATTGAACCATCCGTGAAGCTCCCACTCGATAATATGACCATCTGGGTCGATGCCTGTCGGAACCTTATCGAGTATGTTAAGAAAAACAACAGGCGGAAAAAGAGTATTCCGTCGGAGCTCAAAGAGTTTTCACTCGACACATGGGTCCGGAACATTGAGAGAGTTTACAGCGAGGTTCGTCCATGAAGACCGTTTTCAGGGCGCTTACAGTTGTGCCGAATAGAGTATATGACACTTGCTTACAGAATGTTCGTCATCGTCAGCAGTAGATCGAGGTTTTTTTATAATTCCAGCGGTTCCAGTTTCCCGATAAGGTGATTTAGACCATTATATGCATACAGTGTAGAAGCAATTGTGCAGATACCAGACGGTCTAATGCGGCCATTGTAATACCGGGAAATTATCTTTTTTTCTTCCGGCGACCAGCGCATGTAATAACCACGTTTTGTCGAGATCAGCATGGTCCCTCCGATCTCTTCAAAAGCAAGGCCGGTGTAAATTTGTTTTCTGGGGAGTTTCCCTTCCGTGACCGTTTGTTGCGTAGACAGGTTATAGCTATAGAGAAAGTATTGCTTCTGTCGGCTTGACCAGGCAAAGAACCAGAGCTTGCCTTCTTTATCAAAGGCGATATTTTCTACCTTGCCAACGGGTGCCGCCAGTATCCCGATATCTTGGAGATTGCTTTTTCTTTTTAAATTAACTTTCCGTAATGTCTTGTCTTTTCTGAAGTAAATATAGAGTTCGTTTTTAAATACTGCTATTGCAGAAGGTTGTTCTGGAAGATTTATTCGTTGAGTGATCCGCCCATTATCCGGGTCTATTTCATAAACGTCATGATCGCTCGAGTTTACCCCAAGAATATTGTTGTTTGTCGATGCAAGGGAGATAAAATTTTTTCTTCTCTGGTTGTAGATTACAAGCCGTATATATCGCTCAGTAATGAGAGGTATCCCTCCTGCTGCTATCTGGAAAATTTTTTTATTTGTAAGTATCCTTTCCGATATTCTAATGTTATTTTCCGATGAAATTTTATTTTTATCTACTTTGTAAATAGCAAACGGTATCTTTTTTCTGGCTGGAAGATGTGTAGAGCCGCTTTCTAAATAGTGAGTGAATTTATACTGATTATAGGTATTCGATAGTCTTTGTGGGACAATGACGGCTTCTATGCCAAAATATCCAACTAACTGTTGAAGTAGTTCTTCGTATTGCATCCCTGCTTCTTCGGCAATGGCAGACTGCTTTTTTCCAGCTGGCAGAAACAGGAGAATGTTTGCAAGTTGGCGGTATGGCGTATAGTAATTGTTTTCGTTGATGTAGAGAATATCATAGCCGGTAAATGATGCGAATCTATTTGCCCACCAGTTCGGAATTGCAAGGACATCATCAGGCTGCAGCCGGGATTTTATTAAGCGATAAATGTTGTCCGGGGCACGGTATTGTGAGAAAAAAGGATCCCTTTGAATGAAATATCGTTCAAATGCTTTCAGGTTTGGAAGTGTACTTAGAGTCAGCACGATAACAAGACTACCTAGTATTGTCTGGCCCCACCTGTTTTTTATACGAAAGTTTCGGATAAAGATCGAACTCAGGATAATACAGACAAGAAACAGGGTGTTTCCATATTTATGTTGGGCAGGATTATACGGTACTGGAATATTAAAACGGACAAAAAGAATTTCTTTTGCCCATGTAGCGGCAAGTAATAGAAGTATTGTGAAAGAAAGTAACTGGATAAAATTTTTATATTGTCCCCGTTGCCATATAAATAGGGAGAAAATGGCCAGTATGCCGATGAGGCCGTAGGATAATAAATACTCATATGGTGTAATAATGACTTGGGAGAGTGATCCATCCTTAAATTCTTGTGGAATGACAGTAAACTGGCCTGAAGCAGGAGCGTTGTCAATTGGCGGGAGAATACTGGGCATAAGGATGAGGCTGAATAAGGGGAGTGAAATAAGCAGGATGCCTGAGAGTTTCCCGATCGTTACCCAATCTTTTTGAATGCTGAAATACAGTATAGCGACGAATGAAAAAGTTATAACGTAAGAGAAAAAATATGGATGAATAAGTCCCGCAATCCCAGTCAGTATACCTGCCAATACCCAGATTTTTTTATTTTCGTCATCAGTAAT
Source organism: Deltaproteobacteria bacterium (assembly GCA_024280455.1). GTDB lineage: Bacteria > Desulfobacterota > Desulfobulbia > Desulfobulbales > Desulfobulbaceae > DRLX01. Next base: position 26,075 of record JAJRQC010000064.1, read on the forward strand.
TAATAAAAACAGGTAAAGAATAAATGGTGCAATGGCCATGGACATCATGCGGCAAACATTATTGGCCATATCCAGCCGCTGGATCGGAATATTGAACCACCAGAGTCCCAGGAGATACCCGTGGCCGAAATAGAAGCAACCTGTAATTACAGCCAGTAAGGCAATACGGTAGTTATTGGTAATTTTCAGTACCAGAAAGTAAAGACCAAGGGGATAGAGCAACGCCTGGATAACCGTTGTTATTATGATTCCTGTTTCAGCCTGAACCAGAAAAAGTCGTGCGAAAAATGCAGCAGCAACATGGACAATAAAAGGATACATGGCCTTTGAGAGGTCGATTTCTGCATAGGGGATTAACGAAGAAAATACTTTGCCGTTAAGAAATTGATTTGTCCACATGAGGTGATCTAACGCGTCCACATCGAAACGTTCGCCAATAAGTACAGGAACACAGCTGATTAAGGTTGCCGCAAAGATAATCAGACAGAAAAGAAGAAACCTGTATCTATGAATTAATCTGTATCCTCCATAGATTGTCTGTCCGGGGAAAAAGACTTGGCAGGCGACCTCTCGCCATCCCCCCTCCCGTCTTTTTTGGTGCAGGAAAAATAGGGTGTTGGCCACTTGATGGCGGCCTGACCACAACAATGCCACAAGAGATGCAGTGAAAAATATCCAGAGCAGGGGGGATGAAGAAAGCAGGCGCCCCTGTGTTGCCCAGTTGGCGAAAAAGATGACAAGGATATATGCGAAGAAGAAAGTCGGAGCAAAAAACAGTCGTTCACGCAGGTTGAGATGTTTGACTGCAGGCAATGCATGCAGAAAAAGAAAACCTGTAGTATACATCACCACCAGTCCAATAAGGCTGATTCCACTGGAAAAGAGAAACTGCTTGAGCATTGGTGGCATGGTGTCGTGTTTTGAGTGTAGGGGGGATGAAGTCAATAGTCGGACGATAGCATATTTTATATGGATTGGGAAACAGGATAGGGCGGGGATGGTGCAAAATAATCAGTTCTCATAAGTCAATTTCTCCAGAATAAACAATGTTTGAATTCTCTGCGTTACGGCTTGTTGGAGTCATTTTTGGACTGATAGCCATTGTGATTTGTTTTCGTCGTCTCCGTTTATATTCGGAGAAGCGGACAGATGTCTGGTTATTGTTTGCCTTTGGTGTCGTCCTGCTGTCGGTGGGGTTATTTCCTGGACTGGCGAATTTTCCGTCCTCCATGTTGAGAATGGGAGGATATCAATGGGGACGGTTGCTTGCCCTGCTCATTTTTTCTAATATTCTGCTATGGTTTTTCGTCTTTTACCATCGGGGAAGAAATGAGAGCCGTTATTACCAATTTGATAACCTTGTCCGTGCACTTACAGTAGCGGATTTTTTGAAAAACAATGCAGTTGATAATATTACGGGAAGTATCATTGTGCTTATCCCTGCATATAACGAGGCGGAAAATTTAAAAACAGTACTGTCCCAAATACCGGAACGTGTTAAGGGACAGTTAGTGACAGTTCTGGTACTTGATGACGGCAGTGATGACAATACGGCTGATGTCGCCCGTGAAAAAAAAGCACTGGTCGCTTCCCATCCGACAAATAGGGGAGGAGGGGCAGCTCTTAAAACCGGATATGAGCTTGTAACGTATCTTGATCCTGTTGTAGTCTTGACGATGGATGCCGATGGTCAACATGATCCCGCTGATATTGAAAAACTGGTCCGGCCTATTTTAGCGGATGAGGCAGATTTTGTAATTGGCTCCCGTGTACTCGGAGAATGTGCTGATTATTCAAGGTTCAGGTTACTTGGTGTTCATGTGTTCAGTCGGTTGATAAATTTTATTGTCGGAACCAGAATCACAGATTGTTCCAGTGGCTATAGAGCGATGCGGGGAAGTATTTTAGATGAGTGTCTGCTGCTCCAGGAACAATATCATACAGCCGAGGTCATTATTGAGGCCGCAAAACGGGGTTTCCGGATTACGGAGCGACCGGTGACTATTGCCTGCCGTTTGAGTGGAGAGAGCAAGAAAGGACATGATTTAAAATACGGTCTGTTTTTCCTGAGAACTATTATTAAGACATGGTTGCGTTAATCGGCTGGAAATACTGATATAAATACTGACACGTTCATGAATTCTATTTCTCCATCTCCTTCTTCCTCCTGTCCGCTATGTAAAGCCCGGGGGGATCTTTTTTTGAAGATTCCAGATCCTGTTTATGGGCAACAGTTTGATGTTCATCAGTGCAGTTCCTGCGCCACATGTTACACCAATCCTCAGCCTTCTCCGGGACTGTTGTCGAAGATATATTCAGGTGAATACTGGCTTAGAGGGGAGAAAACGGCAAACAGGAAGAGTGCAGCCGGCCTTGTGCAACAATTTAACCGGATGCGGCTTGCCGCCATGGTTAATCCACTGGTCCGGAGGCTGAATCCCGGCGACAGGATTTTGGAGGTCGGATGTGGTTCCGGCCAGCTGGCTTTTTATCTGAAAGAGTGCGGTTTTGATGTTGAAGTAACAGATGTCAGTCAGGAAATATTGACTGAAATTGCGAACAAGTGTCAAATAGAGGGCTACTGTGGGGACCTTGGAGATATTCTTTTTAATGGGCAGCGGTATAATGCCATAATATTCAACAATGTCCTGGAACACCTTGATGCTCCTGATCGAAACTTACAAAAGGCCTGCCATCTGCTCGTCTCAGGCGGGTTAATTTTCATCGAAGTTCCCAACATTGCCGGAGCACAGTTCAGGATATTTAAACATCGCTGGTTTCCCCTGCAGCTGCCTGAGCATCTGTTTCATTTTTCCCCGGACTCCCTGCAGGCGATTTGTCTGCGCTGTGGATTACAACGAGTCTGGTTGTCCACCTTTTCTCCGCGTGTATCACCTGCAGGCTATGTGGCCAGTCTTTTTCCCGCTTTACGGCCTGACAGCTTGCGCCGTTCAATGTCAAAGCCACTTCTTGGGTTATATCTTGGTCTGCAGTTATTTTTTCTTCCTGTTGCATTCTTTGAATCCCTGGTTGGCATGGGATCTGCCGTTCGAGTTATGTATAGAAAACTGGATGAGAGATGAAGGTCTCCATACTCATTTCCACCTATAACGGTGAAAACGATATAGGGCCGCTTCTAGATTCCATACTGGAACTTGAGAAGAGAACATATGAATTGGAGGTCATACTTCGAGACGATTCCTCTAAGGACGACACTGTTGCAGTTGTAGAACAAGACTATGGGTGGGTTCATTTGATTAAAGGCATCCAAAATTTAGGTTTTGTCAGCAGTAATAATATAGCCTTTCAGCAAGCAACCGGAAGCATAATCTGCTGCGTGAATCAGGACACCATTCTTCATCCTGTTTTTATTGAAGAAGGGCTGAAGGTATTACAGCAGGATCTGCGGGTAGTCGGTGTCAATACCAACATGATCATGCCGTGGGTAATGTCTCTTGAAGAGTTCAAAGGTAAAAAGTGTCGATCATTGCCGACATATGAATACCAGCTGACACCTTTTGGGTATGTCCGTTATGTTGCGGTGAAAAAAAACGTCCATCCTGCAAATTTTATGTCTGGTGGCGGATTTTTTGTCCGCAGATCCTTTCTTTTATCCTTTGATTTCCTGTTTGATCCCGGAATTGACATGTACTGTGAGGATACGGAACTTTCACTACGTCTGCAGAGGCTTGGCGGTAAAATCCTGTATTGTCCCGGGGCTGTTGTCTACCACAATCAACTGCCACGGAAGGCTTCAACTTTTGATGAGCTTGTCAAGCTTGTTCGAGTAACCAGAAATAGATTTGCACTTTTTGCGAGGAGTACGCCTCCGCTGACTTTCTGTCTGCGATATCCACTTTACCTGATTGGAATTATTCTGAAAATGTCCAGCCTTGGCCTTCCCGTCCGAAAAAGAATGGGTGCGTATGTTGCTGGCACCGCTATTGCCGGTCTTTTTTTCGGTCTTTTTCCCTGCTGGTTGATCTATTCATTACACAATAAAGACAATTTGTATAAATAACAGGCCTTCCTGTTGAGGAGATAATGGTTGGTCATGCGAAGCAGGTCAATTATATATTATTTTAACAGCATCATGCGTCTACTGGGTTATCGACGCTATTCCTTTAAGATAGGGAAACATGCTTATGCTGGGCCGGTGGCGATACTCAGTTTTGCCGACAGCAACAGCCGGATAACTATCGGAAGGCTTCATCTGCTTTCCTTGAAGCGTGTTGATGAATTTATCTCCCAGCATTCGGGCCGTGATAATGCTTAGTGATCATCCTGTTGTTGATTCTTCCGAGCCAGATAGAGGCAATTTGCAGGCCGGAAAAGCAGGTCGTCTCCTGTTAACTTTGTTCGGTCTATTCTGTTTTTGTGCTCTTCTTTATTACGGTGGGTTTGAATCCTTTGATAAAATTATTCACCCTGACTACCCATGGCTTGTTGCGGCGGTCTTTGGAACCGGACTGATGATTTTTATTTTTTCCGCCCGCTGGGGAGGGCTTGTCAACAGTATCGTTGGGTGTAAAGTTACGACTAATTTTTCTTATTTTTTTTATTCTCTCTCCTCATTGGCCATGGGGGCTGTCATTCCCTATGCCGCCGGTACAATAATTGGCCGGGCCGCTGCTCTAAAAAAAATTGAAGGAGTATCCTGGGAAAAAAGTGGTGCATCTATACTGTTGGATAAGATGTTTGATGGCTTTTTTATGATGATGTTTTCCTGGCCGCTCTTTTTTCTTCTTATAGGTAAGGCAACAGTGGGGCAAGTTGTTTGTATATCATTGGTAGAGTTTACTCTCGTTACCCTGCTTATTATTATAAATTATTCCCTTTGGATAAGACTTTTGCAAAGTTTTATCTCAATAGCTGTAAAATTAGTCCGACGGGCTCCTTTTTTGAGGGGAAATAGTCAACTGCAAAATATTGAATCAATACAAAATCTCAATGAGCTGGATGTGCTGCAGAAACGAACAGTATTGCGAGCTTATTTTCTCACTGCGGCCGGTCAGATCATGCTGGCAGTGCGAGCCTGGTTGGCTGCCATGGCAATCGGGCTGGATATGATATCACCGTTGGATGCTTTTGTTGGGATTGGCTTGGTCCAGGCAAGTATATTGATCAGTATTACGCCTGGCGCCCTAGGGTTTGCGGATGCTGCCTGGTTTATAGCTCTTGCCGGGGCAGGTGTTCCAAAGGAAAGTATCACGGTGTTTCTTGTTGCCTTTCGGGTTATTGAAAATCTGGCCATACTTGTGTGGTGGTTGCCCTCGTATATCTATACAGTCTGGATCCGAAAGGGAGAAAAACAGCCTGAAAACGGAGCTTGAGTGTAACCTGCAGGAACATTAAGATGATATCTTTAAAAAATAACAGATTTCCGCTTGCGATTGATATCAGGGCGATAATTGTTCTGTTGTTGGGTATGCTTTCATTTACTACAGCTGTCATCAATCCGCCTTGGGATCTCCTCGGATACATGACTCATGCCTTAAACATAATAAATGGAAATGGCTACTCCTATGTTGACGGCCAGGCTGTCCTTTTCAGAGGGCCTGTTTTTTCATTGCTGATCGCTCTTTCCTTTAAAATGTTCGGGGTGTCCCCGGAAAGCGCTTTTCATGTGGTTCGCCTGTTTAGTATTGCCAACCCGGTTTTAATATATCTGTTTGGCAAGAAACTCTTTAACAAGGATATTGGATTTGTTGCCGCCATATTGATCCTGACTTCCTATAGTATGAGTTTCTGGTCATATCGTCATCTTGATGCAGTCTGGCCCTTCTTTGCGATTCTTCACTGTGTTTTTCTTTATGACGGATTCGAGCGCCAGAAAAAGATATCATTTGTTTTTGCCGGGGTATCTTTAGGGATTGCATATTTGACAAAGGAAGTGGCCCTGCTTTTTTTTGCTCTCGCCCCTCTAATGTTTTTATGGATCAGGGAATACAGGACAAAGCAGGGCTTGAGATATATTATTCTTTTTTTCCTTTCCCTTGCGTCCACTCTCTCACCCTGGGCTTTTTATCTCTGGCTGCATGATGGTTTGCATTTTTTATGGGGTACGGGTGGACCAAGGGTTTTGGAGGATATGGTTGTCGGTGGGCAGAGCAGTCGTCATGTGCTTACATTGATATTACAGGCTGCTGAACAATATTGGACGGCCCTTGTATCCTTTTATACAGCTGAAAGTACAAATACCCTTGCCGCCAATTTTGTTATCGCCCCTCTCTTCTTGTTTTCATGGCTGTTTATTGCCTACAAAGCACTTTCAGGAGATAAACGAACTAAAATTCTAGTTCTGAATATTATATTGTTCCTCCCTATTATCTATTTCATTGGTAAAAATCATTGGCGGTTTGGTCAGGTCTTACACACCATGCTGATTTCATATATTGCCCTTTCGTTTATGTTGTTCTCAATTCTTGAGTGGTCTTGTAAACTGTTGAACAGGTCAAGAATTACGGTACAGGTTGTATTTTGTGTCTTTGCAACAGCTCTTTATTCAATTCAGGTGCTTGCATTGTCTAAATTTGACTTGGGGTATAAACATTTTTTTAAAAAATCTTTATGTTATTATTTAATAAACGGAAAGAAAACCAAAGTACAAGTGAAAGGTGAGTATTCAAATCCTTACCTTGAAGAAGTTCTTGAGAAGCTGAATGAAATTTCAGGTTTTGAAGATGGGGTACTGGTAAATTTTAAGGATAATGCACGTATTGTTTTTCTTAAAACAGGTGGAACAAGAGATGTAGATGCTGTTCCATACGTTATATGTAATGAAAATAACACGAGTGCCTTGGAAAGAACAGCAAGTGTAGATAACGACACTGTAATTGTACTATGGAGTTTTTTTAAACCTTCAGATTCAAGATTTAGTATCTACTTGGTATTTCAGAAACAACTTGATAAACTCATAAAAGAGAAAAATATCAAATATATTCTTCTGTCTCCTCGCTATCCAGTTTATAGACATTATTTTTCATCTTCCAGTAGATTTGAACAACTATTTGTTGCCGGTCCAAAAGATAAAGATAATAAAAGTTATTTTTTGTACAGGGTAAAAGGTACATATAGGCAAGAAGAGTTGTTACCTGTTTTCGCAACGCAGCAGTTAAGGAATTCGCTGAAGATTATGAAAAAAGAAATGCCGGGGAAATATCGCTCTTTCAGTAGGGCATTACAGAGCGATTTCATTGGACTGACACCAGAAGATATTGAGATGATTTTTAAGGATTAATCTGCTTGAATTACATGATGAAAAACATTTGGAATAAGCTGAACTATTCCTGGAATTTTTATGGGAATATATGATTTCAATTCTCAGTAGATTTAAAGTTTACAGTGGGACTATTTTTATTCCGCTGGTCTTAATACTCTTGGGGTATATTTCATTTACCCACGTCAAAAATGAAGTTTCCTGGGATTTGTTACGCTACATGACGTATGCATTGAATATGTTCAATGGCCAGGGGTATGTTGATATGGACGGTTCCCTTGTTTTTTTTAGAGGACCGGTTTTTCCACTTATGATAGCTGCGAGCTATAAGCTGTTTGGGATCAGTGCGTTGAGTGCGCTTGGTGTTGTTAAGTTGTTCTGCGTCATGAACCCTGTATTGATATATTATTTTGGCAGGAAATTATTTTCGGAGAGAATCGGTTTCGCTGCATCTTTATGCCTGCTCACATCCTATAGTATCAGTTTCTGGTCCTTTCAGTTTATTGATCCCATCTGGCCTTTTTTTATTATTTTGTATTCTCTGTTTTTGTATCTTGGTTTTGAGCAGGAGAAGAGAGCTTATTTTGTTTTAGCCGGGATATTTCTTGGGCTTGCTTTCCTGGTCAAAGAAGTTGCTGTTCTTTTTTTTCCTCTCAGCTTGTTGATGTTCCTGTGGATTAAGGAATACAGAAATAAAAACAATTTTAAGGGCCTTTCTATTGGGTTAATTGCAACCATAGTCGTTCTTTTGCCATGGATTATGTATCTCCATCAGCATGAAGCGCTGAGTTTTCTACTGGGGACAGGTGGCCCTGTTGTTTTGGAGGATATCGGCAGCACATTCCAAACAAGTGGTGGATGGCAATCTTACGGGTTTTTCCTGAATCTGCTTGCGACGCTGAAGGAGTATGGTTCCGCCTTTATTTATTTTTACTCCGGCCAAACAAATACAGTCACAGCAAATTTTACCATTGCACCTCTGTTCCTGGCTGCCTGGCTTTTTGTTTTTGTTCAAGCTCTTCGTGGAAACAGAGGGTGTAAAATCATAATTCTGCAAGTTTTTTTATTCTTACCTATCATATATTTCATTGGCAAGAATCACTGGCGCTTCGGCCAGGTTCTTTTCATAATGCTGATCTCGTATGCAGCACTTGTATATAGCGTATCCAGCCTGATTGATTGGATATGCAAGAGGCTAACCCTGTCATCATATGTTAATCAGGTATTATTCATATCTTTTGTTTTTATGCTTATTGCTGTGCAGGTATTTGGCTACTCAGGAAAAGAAGCTGGTTACGCTGAATTTTTTCAAAGAACCACTATTCATCAACTAATAAAAGGGGAAAAAACGAAGCGCGTTGTTTCTGGTGCTTTTTTGACGCCATATCTTGAAAAGACTATTGAAAAATTAACACAAGTAACAAAGAGGAATGAAGTACTCTTAACAGATAGCTTTTGGGCAGCGAGGAAAATTTTTTTCCAATTAGAAGGAAAGAGGAACATCTTCGCTGTTCCAATGATATGGTGTAGAAATAATAAAGTTATTTTTGGTTATCTGCCTGAAAACAGGGGGGAACGTGCCCTGTATCTCCACTCGAACAATCTGCCGCTTGAACCACAGTATCGTCTTTATGTTTTGTTTGAATCCCAGCTTATTAATTTACTGCATACCGAGCAGATTAAACATGTAATTTTATCACCATTATTCAGGCCGTTGGAAGAATATTTTTCAGCATCGGATAATTATGAGAAGGTTTTCAGTTCTGGTCCACCAGATGAAAATGATGAAACATATCATCTCTTTCGTGTAAAAGATGAGGTTGCCAGAGAGAATGATATTCCTTTTCTCTATTCGGATCAATTGGTCTTAACACTCAATACATTGCGGGAGAATGATCCGCTGAGATATCAGTCAATTCGCGATGTTTCATTGTATAAGATAGCATCATTGTCAGAGGAAGATGTTGGTACAATAGTTGACTCATTATTAGAAATACCAAGTTATTACAAAGAGGTTGGCGATCAATTTATTGATGCCGGTGATATCCTGCAGGCAATAACAGCATATGAAGAAGTGGTACGCCTGGATCCGAAACATAAACGATACCTTCGGCTCCTTGCCAGGCTCTATCATGGCGAGGGAATGACAGAAAAAGAAATCCGGATATACAAGAGAATTAATCAGCTTGACCCTGATAACCCGATGAATTTCCGTGTTCTGGGCGATTTATACCGCAACACCGAGAACTATGAAGATGCGTTGGCCATGTATAGTGCTGCAATTTCCCTGAATCCTGAACAAGCGTCTTATTATCTTCTGGCCGGTATTGTGTTTCGTGAGCTTGGTGACATTGAGGCTGCAATAGAGCAATACCAGAAGGCTCGTACGCTACAACCGAAAAATGCTAAACTCGCCAGGATCCTAGGTGATCTGTATCGCCAAATCGGGGAATATGAAGATGCACTGGCTATGTATAAGTCGGCACTTTCTCTGCAGCCTGATATGGCCTATTATCACAGTCTGGTCAGTCTGGTATATGTGGATATGGGGGAGCTGGATAAAGCTCTCAGGTATGCTGAAGAGGCCGTGCGTCTCAATCCTACCAAGCTTGCCTATAAGAATTTGCTTTTAAAATTGAATAAAAAAATAAATAGGGTCAGGTGATGTGAAACATATCTGCCATATATCAACAACATTTAACTTACGTTCAGGTTCTGCGCGACGTACTTCGGCAATTATCAGGGAATCCGTCGGGTTGGGATATCGTGTGTCACTGGTGATTGGTAGAGATCACGACTTGACGGAGTCTGATTTGCCTGGTGTTGAGATATATCCTGTTCCCAGGATGGTAAAATATGTCAAGCCGGGATATGATTGCAGGGCTCCCTGGGATATAAAAAAGATACTCGCAAAGATAAAACCTGATCTTGTTCACACCCATCTGGCCAAAGGCGGTATCCTTGGTCGTCTTGCTGCAAAACGCGCCGGTATCCCGTACATTCTGCATACGGTACATGGACCGACATTTCCATCCCGGATAGGTCTGCACAAGAGAATTATTTACCGTACAATGGAACGATTTTGTGGTCGCATGACCGACCAGTTTGTTTTTGTCGGTAAAGAGTTGCAGCAGACCTATCTTCAGGCTCGAGTTTGTTCCCGGGCCAATTCTCATGTTATCCAGACTGGACGGCCTGACAATGTGGTTGATCGCCAACCCCTGTCCGATTCGAAGAGAAAACGACTGCGCAATGAAGTATTTGGTGGATTTGGAGAGGATTTTCTTATTGTTACCGTCGGGAGGCTCGTACCGGCAAAACAACTTGAACATGCAGTTTCAATTACAGCAAAATTACGACAAAAAGGCGTTCCTGCCAGGCTTGCAATTGTTGGTAAATCGTTGTTGGTGGAGGAGCAGGGGTATGAATATAGACTCCTTCAGCTGGCCCGTGATCTGCAGGTTGATGAATTTGTTGTTTTTACAGGATTCCGAACCGATGTCCCCGATATTATGGATGCCGCTGACGTGGTGCTGCTCACTTCACGATATGAAGGCCTGCCGAATGTAGCCGTTGAGGCACTCATTGCCAAAAAGCCGATGGTTGCATACAATGTCTCCGGAATATCTGAAGTCCTCAAACATAAGAAGACCGGGTATATCGTGCAACAGGGGGATATGGATCATGCTGTTGCCGGATTACTCTTCTGCCATTCCGGTGGAATGAAATTATCAGAGCAAGATGAAAGGCAACGCAATGCAACACTTGATTATTTCCGTGAGAGCACTATGGTGCGGAAAAAAATGAACCTGTATAAACAGATTTTTTCTTCATTGAATTGCGGTGAATAATGAAGCATTATTTATTGAGTTATTCTAAAAAACGCCAGTATCTTCTTTTTTGTGGAGATCTGCTCGTCCTGCTTTTGGCTATTTTCGTGAGTTATGCGCTACGAATATTTATAAACTCGCACGACCTTTCCCTTGATCAGCTGGCCGCAAAGCTTTCTCCCTGGCTGATTCTCGTCGTGCTGCCCCATATTATGAGTCTGTACCTGCTTGATCTTTATAACCTGAACCGGTTGATCTTACGCTTCCGCTCTTCAGTTATGGTTGTGTTCAGTGTAGGCCTCGCCGGTTTGATTATTGGTTCTATTTTCTTCTTTCTTCCAAAATATGTATTTGGTCGACAGGTGTTATTGATCCATTTAATTGTCTCCTCCTTTTTCCTCGTGGTGTGGAGAATTTTGTTTCATGAGTTGGTTTCAATTAAGGAGACAGCAAAACGTCTTGCATTTATTGGATCGGCTGACAATTTTGATATTTTTTGCCGGGCAATGAATGAAATAGATAAAAAAAGTCTGAAAGTCAATTCCGCCTATTTTCTCTCTGGCTCTGAAAGTGAAAACTGTCCTCCCCGGAATGGAGTTACGGTTTATTATTCTTTGGAGCAAATCCTGAATTCCAGAAATTTTGATATTCTTGTTTTTGATGTATTGGGTAAAAAAATCGGAGATGAGGAAATCCGATCCATAATGGAGGAAAAATATAAACAGAAAGGAGTGTTTGATATTCCGTCTTTTATTACCAGTCTGTCAGGTAGAATTCCTCTTGACCTGATTGACGGCTACTGGTTATTGAGTCGAGAAGGATTGCAGGGGTATGTCAGCAGGCCTTATGTTAGGGTCAAGCGTCTTTTGGATATCATTTGTTCCGGTATTCTTTTGTTTATTTTTCTTCCCGTTTTCTTATTCCTTGGTATCGCACTTAAAATCGATAGCAGGGGGGCGGTTATTTTTTCCCAACAGCGGATCGGGAGAGATCGTCGACCTTTTAACTGCTTGAAGTTCCGAACGATGGTCGATGATGCCGAACAGGCCAGCGGGCCGACTTGGTCAAGTGAGGATGATCCTAGGATTACAAGAGTCGGGAAGCTGTTACGTAAGTCCAGGCTTGATGAACTTCCTCAACTCTGGAACATTTTGAAAGGAGATATTTCCTTTATAGGCCCAAGGCCGATACGGAAACATTTCGCTGATCAGCTCTCATCGATTATCCCATTTTATGAACTTCGTTTCAGTGTTCAGCCCGGCTTGAGTGGCTGGGCACAGGTGAACCATGACTATGCCGGATCTGTTGATGGCCAGAAACAGAAGTTTGAATATGAGCTTTTTTATATTCAGAATATGTCGTTGTTCCTTGACGTGTTAACCATCGTTAAAACCGTTAAAAGTGTCTTTTACATGCAGGGAAAGTAGTGCCGTGACGTTGAGTGGAATGCCCGTTGACCTGGGCGGAACGGCACTTTTTCGATATAAACAGCTTGTCCAGCTGACGTTGGCTCTTTACCTGCTGTTTAATGTATATATTAACAGCTCTATTATTCTGACGTACAATCAGAAATTCTTTTTTCCTCTTTTTTTTCTCCTTCTTTTAGGGCTTGTTGCTGTTCGAAAGAGTCATTCTCTTTATTTCCTTCTCTTTATTTTTGGTGCCACTTTTTTCTTTTTCGGATTCCGCTCCTACGATGTGCAAAGTCGTGTTTTTGAGCTGGCAGTCGCTTTGCTTTCCCTTGTTCTGCTGGTGAAACATCGAAACAGCTTCAATTGGAGCGTTGGGAATAATTTTTTTATTTTATTGCTCCTGCTCTACTGTTGCCTTGCTTTTTGCTCGTTACTTTTACTCCCTCTTCAGGATATTTTTGCTAAAATCCGTCTTTGGGGAGTCCATGATTTTTCTTTTTTTGTATTGAATGCAACCCCGGAGTTACCTGAATATTCAATAGCGGCAGTAAACAGGCTACTCTTGTTTTCTCTCGCAGCCGGTCTGCTGGCTTACTCGGGAGATTCTGCAGAGCAATATTTTCAATGTATTTTTAAGGGGGCTGTATGGGGTCTGGTTCTTGCTGCAATTATAGGCCTTCTTGAGTATTTTAATGCGTTGTCCCTTTCCTGGTATGTCTCCGGCTCTTTAAATAAACTGCACTCTTTGTTTTTAAATCGGGGCTGGTATGCTGAATATGTAATTTGCCTTACTCCTCTGCTGTTTTTAGGGATATGCCGCTTTCCCGGTCGGTTACTGTATTCTTCCGTACTGTTCGTTGTCCTTGTCATTGTCGGGGCATCTATTCTTTTTACAGGTGCAAGAAGCGGCTGGGGGCTCTTTGCAGTTCTTTTGGCTGGGAGTTCCTTTGTTTTTGTCGGTCAAGGAAACCTGCGCCAAAAAATGTTCAAAAGCCTGTTCTTTTTTTCCCTGGCTATTCTCCTCCTTTTTACCGTATCGTTTTCTATCTTCAAAATTTCTCAAGTTCAAGATGAACCCGGCGTATGTTCGCCGAAGTCGATGTCGGCCAAACAGATATTTCTGGAAAAACGGTTGAATAACCTGTTTCGAACCGGTCGAATAAAAAACTGGCAGGATACTGTACAGCTCATTGACGGAAGATTTTTATTCGGACGCGGGTATGAGTCGTTCAGCCGCCAGGCCCATATCCTGGCCGGCATTCCCTCCTCCGCTTACAAGCGAAGTCAACAGCATCTGCAAATACGGGACACGGCACATAATTTTTATTTGCAGCTTCTTGTCAGTAATGGTTTTGTTGGATTGTTTGTATGGTTGTTTCTCTCCGGCTATGCGTCATTGGTATTACTTAGAGACTATAGATACAATAACAACTGTGAGAGTATGGTTGTTTTTATGTGCATACTTTCTTTTCATCTTTATGGCTTGACCCAGAGCCTGCAGTATGTACCCATGATCTGGTTTCTTATATTTCTGTTTTTTGGTTATGCCATGATGCGGGAAAAGGTCATTGGGCCGCAGAAATACCAGAAAAAAGTTCGTCTGGTTGTCGCTATTTCTGCATTCAGTTGTCTGGTTGCCGTCAGCTCGTATGCCTTGAATGTCGGTTTGAAACAGGAAGCCGAGAGATACGGTTTAGAGGTGTTTGCTGTTGATCAGGATCTGTATCGCTTTAAAGGTTTTTATAAAAAAGAATTCTGGCCTCAACAGGGTGTCTATCGCTGGAGTGGCAGGCAGGCCGAAATAGTTTTAGATAAAGATGGTACAGTAGTCATTGATTTTGCCTGTTATGCACCTCGTCTTGCGGATGAACCTCTTGTCCTTGATGTGTTACTGGATAGTGTTCCTCTTGATCGGTATACTTTCACACAGGCCGGGAGTGTTCGGAGGGCATATTCAATTCAGCAGCAGGTTGAAACAATCGGGAAGACCGTACAGATCAGGGTATCGAGAACGTGGAATCCCAGACGTGAAGGAGTATCTGCTGATATGAGGAATCTTGGGGTAGCAGTCAGCGAACCAAAATGGGGAGATGACAATATTGGAGAAGAAGGAAAATAATATGACGTTTATTCAACCTGATTCACGAATCTATGTCGCCGGCCATCATGGAATGGTCGGTTCCGCCATTGTCCGTCGGTTAAAGCAAGGAGGATTTGATAAGCTGCTGACCCGTTCCCATGCCGAGCTGGATCTTCTTGACCAGAACGAGGTTCGTGGTTTTTTCCAGCAGCAAAAGATTGACTGTGTTGTGCTGGCCGCTGCCAAGGTAGGGGGGATACTTGCAAATTCCGCCTATCCTGCGGAGTTTATTTACCAGAATCTGGCTATTCAGAATAATGTTATTCATGAGGCATGGCAGGCTGGGGTTCAGCATCTTGTTTTTCTCGGAAGCTCCTGCATTTATCCAAAGCTGGCCCCCCAGCCCTTGAAAGAAGAATACCTTCTCTCCGGGCCCCTTGAGCCAACCAATGAACCGTATGCCATCGCCAAGATTGCCGGCATCAAGATGTGTGAAGCCTATAACCGGCAGTATGGAACCAGCTATTTTGCCGTCATGCCGACCAATCTGTACGGGCCCGGCGATCATTATGATTTACAGAACTCCCATGTCCTTCCCGCCCTTATCCGAAAAATGGATGAGACCAAAAAACGGGGTGAGGGGGAAGTCGTTGTCTGGGGCACGGGAACTCCTCGGCGGGAATTTCTTCATTGTGATGATCTGGCGGATGCGGTTGTATTTCTGCTGACAAGTAAGCGGGGCAAAGTAGCTGATGCATTCGGGCTGGGTGGAGCACCCCTTATAAATATCGGAAGTGGTAAAGATATCAGTATCGGCGAGCTGGCCGAACTTGTGAAAAAAATTGTCGGGTTTGCAGGCTCCATTGTCCTGGACCGCGATAAACCTGACGGCACTCCCAGGAAGTTGCTGGATATCAGCAGGTTGCAGGCATTAGGCTGGCAACCGAAAATCACCCTGCCGGAGGGTATTCAGGCAACATATCTCGACTATCTTTCAGCATTCCAGAAGTGAAAAACACGGCAGCCGAACCACGAGGAATGCGGGGAAGATGCTGTTCACATGTCTCTTCAAACCAGGTCACCTGATATGCCTTGTGTTCTGGGATTGACGTTGCCTGTTGAATCCTTTATGTTTTACTTTAAGTAAGGAATTGTCGGTGTCGTAAAAAGTCTTGCCACCGACGGCGGACAGGTTGTAGCTTTTTGTATTTCCGTACAGTGCAAATCGCGTTTTTGCCTTTTTACGAGTCCATCATGGATTGACAATAACCAGTTTCTCGTCATCCCCAAAGGTAGTTATCGGGGAGCCAGTGTGGCTGGAAACGTCCTGGATCCCCGCCTGCGCGGGGATGACGGATTTGAAGACTTTTTTAGTAAAGTAGAACTTTTTTCGTAAAGTAGAAATAACCAGAGAGTATTGCCGAGCACGGGAGAATCTCTCCTGCCGATAGCGTATCATTTTTTAAATGAGGATCATTGTATGACAAAAAAAGCCTTAATTACCGGCGTGACCGGGCAGGATGGTGCGTATCTATCCGATTTTTTACTTGAAAAAGGATACGAGGTCCACGGTATCAAGCGCAGGACGTCACTGTTTAACACCGATCGTATCGATCATCTGTATCAGGATCCGCACGAAGAACAACTCCGCTTTATCCTCCATCACGGTGACCTGACGGACTCTTCAAGCCTGATCCATATTATTCAAAAGGTGCAGCCGGACGAGATTTACAATCTGGCCGCCCAGTCCCATGTCCAGGTTTCCTTTGAAGAACCTGAATATACTGCAAATTCCGATGCTCTTGGCACCTTGCGGATACTTGAGGCAATCAGAACCATCGGGTTGGCCCAAAAAACCCGCTTTTACCAGGCCTCGACATCAGAGTTGTTCGGCAAGGTACAGGAGGTGCCCCAGACCGAGAAGACCCCCTTTTATCCCCGTTCCCCGTACGCTGTCGCAAAACTCTATGCCTACTGGATAACGGTGAATTATCGTGAGGCCTACGGCATGTATGCCTGTAACGGAATCCTGTTTAATCACGAGTCGCCGGTACGCGGGGAGACCTTTGTTACCCGTAAGATTACCCGAGCCCTGGCCCGGATTATTCTCGGCATGAAAGACTGTACATATCTGGGCAACCTGAATGCCAAACGTGACTGGGGACATGCCCGGGATTATGTGGAAATGCAGTGGCTGATGCTGCAGCAGGATGAGCCAGAAGATTTTGTCATCGCCTCAGGCAAGCAGCATTCGGTCCGTGACTTTGTAAATGCCGCAGCGGAAGAACTGAAGATGAAGATTGACTGGCAGGGTGAAGGTGTTGACGAAACCGGCACGGTTTCCTCGGCTGAGCAGCCCGAGCTGGTCGGTAAAGTTATCGTTCGTGTTGATCCCCGTTATTTCAGGCCCACGGAAGTTGAGTCTCTGCTTGGTGACCCGTCCCAGGCCAGAGAACGATTGGGCTGGACCCCCAGGACAAGTTTTAAAGAGCTGGTCGCGGAGATGGTACGTTCCGATATGGAAGAGGCCAAAAGAGACCATCTGTGCAGGCAGGAAGGTTTTATTGTTAAAGAGCATTTTGAATAATTTTTTTGGTAACTATTCAGAAGCACCCCATCTTCGTCCACTTCGTCCTTCTCGAATAGCATTAGTATGCTTCAAAGGCCAAATTGAACAAATATGTGGCACTTCTGAACAGTTACAGGCCAATATTTTGGGTAATATATTAGGTGACCTGAACAGTTAATTTCTTTGAGTATCTGGAGAGTGTTTGTTGAAGAATAAAACAGCGCTTATTTTTGGCATTTCCGGGCAGGACGGGGCCTATCTGGCCCGTCTGCTGCTGGAAAAAGGATATGAAGTGGTCGGCACCTCACGGGATGCCCAGATGTCCTCTTTTGTCAATCTGTGCAGGCTCGGGATCCGTGAGCACGTTGAAGTCGTTTCTGCATCACTTGGTGAGTTTCGCAGTGTACTTCAGGTCTTGAAGACGGTGGCTCCGGATGAAATTTATAACCTTGCCGGACAGAGCTCGGTCGGGCTTTCCTTTGAACAGCCTGTTGAGACCTACGAATCCATCGGCATCGGGACCTTGAATCTCCTGGAATCCGTTCGTTTCCTGGACAGCGGGGCTAAACTCTATAATGCCTCTTCAAGTGAGTGTTTCGGCAACACCGATGGTGTACCTGCCAACGAAGAAACCCCCTTTCGTCCCCGCAGCCCGTACGCGGTGGCAAAATCGGCTGCTTTCTGGCAACTGGCCAACTATCGTGAAGCTTATGGGCTTTTTGCCAGTTCCGGGTTGTTGTTCAACCACGAATCACCCTTGCGGCCGGCGCGTTTTGTGACCCAGAAAATTGTCCGTGAGGCTTGTCAGATCAAGGCCGGTCTTAAAGACAAAATGAAGCTCGGCAATATTTCCGTTAAGCGGGACTGGGGCTGGGCGCCGGAATATGTGGAGGCCATGTGGCTGATGCTGCAGCAGGACGAGGCCGATGATTTTATTATCGCCACGGGGAAAACCTACAGTCTTGAGGAGATGGTGGATACCGTTTTTTCCCATCTCGGGCTCAACTGGCAGGAGCATGTTGAACTGAATCCGGATTTGCTGCGACCGACGGATATCATGACCTCGCTTGCCGATCCCGGCAAGGCCGAACGAAAATTCGGCTGGAAGGCAAAGTATACCATGAAAGACGTAGCAATAATGATGGTGGACGAGTGCATGAATGGTGTGTGCTGACCATGACCCTTATTTTTTATCGTATTTTCATTTTTGATTCTACATCTCTTTCGACAATACGCTGTTGTCGTTCTACAGATGGGTGACTTCAAGGGCCGACTGATAGCTCTGTACCAGTATAGAGGCTTTGTGGTCAGTATGGTCGGGCGGGAGTTCCGCAGCCGGTATCTGGGCTCGCTTCTCGGCAGTGTCTGGTCCATCCTCAATCCTCTGGCCATGATCTTTATCTATACGGTGATCTTTTCCCGGGTCATGCGGGCCAAGCTTCCGGGTATTGATGATCCCATGGCCTATGGCTTGTTTGTCTGTGCCGGCCTGCTGCCCTGGATTTTTTTTACAGAGCTGCTCAGTCGTTTTCCCAATATTTTCATTGAACAGGCTGCACTGCTGAAAAAAGTCAGTTTTCCGAGAATAACCCTGCCGGTTATTGCCCTGTGCTCGGCAACAATTAATTTTATAATAATTTTCAGCCTGCTGCTTGTCTTTTTGTTGATTACCGGCCGGTTTCCCGGCTGGGCCGTACTCGGATACCTCCCCCTTCTCATCATCCAGCAGATGTTTGTGGTCGGGGTCGGGGTCATGCTGGGAAGTATGAATGTGTTTTTCAGGGACATCGGCCAGTTTGTCGGGGTTGTCCTTCAGTTCTGGTTCTGGTTTACGCCCATTGTCTACGTAATAACCATGGTACCGGAGGAGGCACAGCGGCTGCTTCCGTTCAACCCGATGACGGCTTTTGTCCAGGCCTATCAGGGGATTATTCTCCAGGGCACCTGGCCTGATTTTATGCTGTTCAAGCTGCACCTTCTGGGAGCCGTGGTTGCTCTGATCGGTGGTTTTTTTGTTTTTCACAAGCTGGCCGATGAGATGGTGGACGAGCTGTGAGCGGTCGTATTGTTGTTAAAAATCTGGGGAAAAAGTATAAACGCTACCCCAATCGCTGGGCCCGCCTCAGGGAGTGGCTGAGTCTGGGCAGATCCGTTCACCATCAGGCGACCTGGATCCTGCGCAACCTCAACTTTGAGCTCGGCGATGGCGAATCTCTCGGCATTATCGGCGTTAACGGGGCTGGAAAATCGACCTTACTCAAGTTACTGACCCGAACTTCCGCCCCCAGCGAAGGGACTGTGGAAATCCAGGGTCGGGTGGCGGCCCTGCTTGAGCTGGGCATGGGATTTCACCAGGACTTCTCCGGCCGGGTCAATGCGTTGATGACCTGCCAGATGATGGGCTATTCCAGTGAAGAGGCCCATGGCCTGATTGAGAAAATACGAGAATTCTCGGAGCTTGGCGACTATCTTGATCAGCCGGTCAGGGTCTATTCCACCGGTATGCAGGTGCGGCTGGCGTTTAGTGCTGCAACCGTGACCCGCCCGGAAATCCTCATCGTTGACGAAGCGCTGTCGGTGGGAGATGCCTATTTTCAGCATAAGTGTATTCGCCGCATTCGTGAGTATCGCGACCAGGGAACCACTTTGCTGTTCGTCTCCCATGATCCCGGGGCCGTGAAGTCGCTTTGCCAGCGGGCCATTCTCCTTGACGGCGGCTCCATCATCAAAGACGGGGTCCCGGACACGGTGCTTGATTATTACAACTCGGTCATTGCCCGCAAGAACAATGATGAGGAGATTCGGCAGGCTGCAGGGGAAGACGGAGGCGTCTCCACCCGATCCGGCAACGGCAAGGCCAGAATTCGTTCTGTGGATATCACCAGAAACGACGGCAGTTCCGTCCGTTCGTTTCTGGTCGGAGAGCAGGTTGTTTTACGCTGTGTGGTGGATTTTCATACAAATATTAACCAACCCACGGTGGGTATTCTCCTGCGCGACAGGATGGGCAACGATGTATACGGAACCAATACCAGCCATCTTGGCTACAAGGACATATCAGTAAAAGAAGGTGACAGCCTTGACGTTGCCTTCAGTCTGCCACTCAATGTCGGCCCCGGGAATTATTCCGTCTGTGTGGCCGTGCATGGTGGCGATTCGCATTTAGAGGAAAACTGCGACTGGTGGGACCGCTGTCTTGTTCTCCAGATCATGGCCGGAAATGAACCGTCTTTTGTCGGGGTTGCTGCCCTGCCGGTTGAAGTCGTGATTCGCAGGGAAGAGTACGAGACGTAATCCTGTCGTTGTATTGCAAAGGCTATACCCCCTAACCCCTAACCCCTGAAAAAAATGCTGGAAACAAAGAACCCTGAAATTGATATCGCGGATCTGCTGGAAAAGGTCGGAGCGGAGCTGAAACACCAACAGACAAAATCGACTGGTACGCAGAAAAACACTCCTCAGGACGAGCTGCAGATCAATGATCCCTATGCCTGGAATCAGCTGCGTGAAACCCTGAAGATGGCTGAACTCAATGTCGACGCCGGGGCTGAAGTCACCTCCATGCTCCATTATCGCGGCATTGTCCGCAAGATCGCCCGGCTGCTGGGCAAGGTGACTGTTTTTCTGGGCCGGGTTATCACCATTCCCCAGCGGAATTTTAACGCTTCCATTCTCCACAGCCAGCGTATAATCCTTGACGGACTCCGGGACATGAACCGGAATACGGCTCAGCTCGAGCGGGAGATGGAGCGGATCAAGGAAAAATCGGCCTTGATCGATTACCTGAAGACCAGTGTTATTACCCAGGAGCGGCGGGTTTCCATTTTGCTTGAAGAGCTGCGAAGGCAGGTGGATGGTGGAGAAAGTTCAAATACTTCGAAACCGGAACTGCGCGGTCCGGGTATCCTGGACCCCCTCTACCTGGCCTTTGAAAATCAGTTTCGCGGGACCCGGGAAGAGATTCGCCAGCGTCTGCTGGAATATGTCCCTCTTGTTCGCGAATCCGGAGCAGGGGTCGAAGGCCGTGAACTGCTTGATATCGGCTGCGGCCGCGGCGAGTGGCTGGAAATCATGCATGATGAGGGACTGCTGGCAAAGGGGCTGGATCTCAACCATGTCCTGGTCCAGGACTGCCTGGACAGGGGATTTATAGTGGAGGAAAACGATGCCCTCAGTTACCTGCGTTCCCTGCCCGACAACAGCCTTGGCGCCATAACCTCCTTTCACCTGATAGAACACCTGAGCTTTGATGATCGGGTTGCCCTGTTTGATGAGAGTGTGCGGGTTTTGAAATCCGGCGGCATCGCCCTGTTTGAAACCCCGAATCCGAGAAATCTGCTGGTCGGCGGCTGTAATTTCTGGGCCGATCCCACCCATCTGCGACCGCTCTATCCGGAAACCCATCAGTTTTTGATGGAATATCGCGGGTTCTGCCGGGTTGAGCTGTTGTATCTCCATCCCCACGAGGGCGAGCAACGGCTGCCCGAGGAAGAGGCTCCGCAGCTTGCCGCCCGTCTGAACGAGGTTTTGTCCTGTGCCCGGGATTACACCATAGTCGGATACAAGGCATGAAACCGGTTGGTGTTGTCATTCCCTGGTTCGGCAGGGACTTGAAGGGCGGGGCCGAACAGCTTGCCTGGCAGGTCTCCAACCGGCTGGCCGGGCGGGGACACGGGGTCGAGGTCCTGACCACCTGCTGTGCCTCTTTTCTTGAAGACTGGTCCACCAACCATTTGCCTGCCGGGGTTGAAACCCTGGACGGGCTGGTCGTGCGCAGGTTCAAGGTCGATAAGCGAAACGGCGAGCTGTTTAACCAGGCCAATACC
The DNA here is from genome assembly GCA_024280455.1 of Deltaproteobacteria bacterium. GTDB lineage: Bacteria > Desulfobacterota > Desulfobulbia > Desulfobulbales > Desulfobulbaceae > DRLX01. The sequence continues at coordinate 48,011 of JAJRQC010000064.1, forward strand.
CACGCCCTTTCCGTGCCCGCTGAATCGCTGCGGCCCGGGAGTAATCCCTTCACCTTCGGCACCGGTGACCTGTTTGTGGCCGAAAATATCAACTCCCAGGCCCTGGAACGGTACCTGAAGCGGCACAAGAAAAAATATCACGCCTTTATCTTTCTGCCCTACCTCTATGGGGTCATTCTCAACGGTCTGCCTCTGGTCGCCGACAAAGCATGGCTCCAGCCCTGTCTCCATGACGAGGTCTATGCCTACCTGCCGGCGGTCGAGCACATCATGCGCAGCTGCCGCGGCCTCTTGTACAACTCACTTGGTGAGGAGCGACTGGCCCTCAACCTGTTCGGACCCGGGATCGGCAGAAAGGGACATGTGGTCGGGGTCGGGGTGGAAAGTCTTGACCTGGATCCCGGAGCATTACCGGCGAAGGTGGCGGATATCGAGCTGGAGAATACAAAATATGTTCTCTGCCTTGGACGGCGTGACCCAACCAAAAATACGGCCATGCTGGTTACCGCCTATCAGAAGTACCGCGCTGCCCACCCAAAAACGAAGATGGAGCTCATCCTTGCCGGGCCAGGCGAGGAACGGTTCGGCCTCTCGGTGCCCGGCGTTCACGACTTAGGCCTGGTCTCGGAAACAGATAAGGAGGCGTTGCTTGCCCGCTGCCGGGCTCTGTTCCAGCCCAGCCGCAACGAGAGTTATTCCAGGGTGATTATGGAGGCCTGGTTTTGCAATCGTCCGGTGGCTGCCCATGGCGCCTGTCTGGCAACGGCGATGGCGGTCGGGGCGGCCGGAGGCGGCTGGCTGGCCGAGAGCCTTGACGACTGGGCCGGGCTTTTTCACCGGCTGGAGCAGGCAGACGACCTTCAGCTGCTGGAGCTGGGGAAAAAGGGCAGGGAATACGCCCGCAGGTATGCGGAATGGGACGCGGTGATTGATCGCTACGAGGACGTTCTCGGTCTGAAGGCTGCTGAGAAAACAGGCCGGGGAGCGACCAGGCCCACAGCATTGCGGACTATTCACCAGTTGACGCCCGGGTTTGCCTACGGCGATGCGATCAGCAACCAGGCCATCATGATCCGCGGCCTGCTCAGGGACATGGGCTATCGTTCGGAGATTTTTACCGAACATCTTGATCCCCTGATGACCCATGAGGCCCGCCTGTTCAAGGACGGTAAGGGAATTAAAGAAAATGCCGGTCTGATCTATCACCATTCCATCGGTTCCGGCCTGACCGATTTTGTCATCAATCACCCGGGTCCCAAGAGCCTGATCTATCACAATGTCACCCCGCCCGATCTGGTTCGCGATGCTGATCCGGAACTGGCACGGATACTTGAACAGGGGCTGCATGATCTTGGCCGCCTGGCGCCCCATTTTTCCGTCAGTGCCGGGGATTCACAATTCAACAGCCGGGACCTGGAAGAAAATGGATTTTCAAACCCCTTTGTCCTGCCCATCTTTGTTGCCCCGGAAAAGTGGAATATTCAGGCCGATCCCAACATGATGATGCGGCTCCATGACGGCCGGGACAATATTCTCTTTGTCGGCCGTCTGGTGGCAAACAAGTGCCAGCACGATTTGATTGAGGCCTTTGCCGCCTATCATTCCATGTACGGCAATTGCCGCTTAATCCTGGTGGGCGGCTTTATCGAAGAGGAAAGTTATTATCAGCGGCTGGCGGAACTGGTCCGGCAGCACGGACTTGAAGGAGATGTCCTCTTTGCCGGCAAGGTTCCGGACTCCACCCTCCATGCCTGTTATCGATGCGCCCACCTGTATTGGTCCATGAGTGAACATGAAGGGTTCGGGGTACCGCTGATTGAGGCCATGTGGTTTGATGTTCCGGTCCTGGCCTATAAAAGCTCGGCGGTTCCGGAAACCATGGACGAGGGCGGTCTGCTCTTTACCGATAAGCAGGATTTTGGGCAACTGGCCGCAGCGGCCCGGCTGCTTATCCATGATCCGGAAGTAAAAGACAAAATTATTTCCGGCCAGCACAGGCGGAGAAATGATTTCCTGCCCGAGGCCATAGGGCCGCAGCTTGAGGCGCTTGTTCGAGGGATGAATGGCTGATCAGTCTGCTGCCGGTTTGTCCGGGAATAGCTTGCCCGTAAATGACGGTTTTGTAACGTTTACGACCGGTGGCGTTGAATACCTGTCCGGCAAGTGGTGGGAGATCCCGGTGGTTTGTCTGTTGATGCTGGCCCTGGCCATCGTTTCAACTTATCCGCTGATACTCCATTTTGATACGGCAATCCCCTATGCCCCGTTCGGCGGCCCCAGGGCCTGGAACAGATCCGGAGATCAGGTCCAGCTCATGTACTGGTTCTGGCTGGTCAAAGAGAATTTCATGGGGGCCATACCCTTTGACTCAAATCCCTTTGAGTTCAACATGCCCGTTTCCTATGCAACTTCGGGTCTCAACACCATACCCCTGGCCTTTTTCTACATGCTGTTCAGTCCGCTGGGCGATGTGGCCGCCTACAACTGCACTATTTTTTCCTCCTACGTCCTGGCCGGTCTGTTCATGTATCTTCTGGTGCGGGAGTATTGCGGTAGTCGAACCGGAGCCCTGCTGGCAGCGCTGATATTTACCTTTGCCCCCAGCCGTATCAATGGGTTTGCCGCCGGCCACGGCTATGGTTTCCTGTTTTTCTGTTATCCCTTTATTCTCTATTTTCTGGAAAAGGGAATCCGCTCAAAAAAGATCCGCTACGGAATTGTTTCCGCCCTCGGCTTGATCTTTCTTTCAATGCTTGAGCCCCATCTCATCTATTATATCTGCGTTTTCTTAGGCATTTATATTCCCGTCCGTGTGCTGACCCTGCTTCCCCTGTGCCGTGAGAACGGTGCAGCATACCCGCTATCTGGTACATGGGTGGGTTCCTGGTCTAAGCGGCGCTCTCTGCTGCTGATCTGGGGCGCCGGGGGGTCTGTGGTTGTGTATACCCAGGTGGTTGTGACCTGTGATAATCAGCCGTTTTTCACCCCGGTTTTCTGGTGGATTGTTGGCCTGTATCCATTGATTCCGGTGTTGTTTTCCCTGTGCTGTGCCGCAATCTATCAGCGGCTGGCACCTCTTACCTGTCGCGCGAGTCTTGCGGTCGAGGCCGGTTCCCTGCTGCCCCTGTTTCTCTTTCTTCCCCTTGCAACCCGGGCCTGCAAGAAAGAACCTGTTGAGACCGGAGTATTGGTCACCGTGGCATTGATTGCTGTTGTTGTGATGAAACTTTGGTTGTTGCGCTCCTCACTGCTTTCCATGCTGAGAACCCTGGTAAAGGGGATCTGGATAAAAAAGCGGGCAATCTATCCAATGCTTCCTTTGATTTTTTCCATGGGCGGGATTGTCTTCTGGATTGCATCAAGCAAAATAAAGAGCGTTGCATCGACCATTGCCGGCGGCGGCAGAAGTCTGGAAGATGTCGGTTTGTACTCAGCCCGTCTCTCCGATCTGTTTTCGTCGATCAGCTCGGTCTATATCGGCATTGTTCCGGCACTGCTTGCCGGAGGCCTGCTGCTCTTTCTGCTGTGGACTGTTGCCTTTGCCCGCAGGCGGGAACACTTTACCGGCGAATCAGAGGTCCTACGGCTATTCTATCTTGTTGTGGCCTTTTGCTGTCTTCTTCTGGCCCTTGGGCTGGCCTTCGGCAAGGCTTCACTCTACATCTTGTTTTACAATTATTTCCCCTTTTTTAATTACCCCCGGGTTTCCGATCGGATTATTACCCTTTCCCTGTTCGCACTGGCCATTGTGGCGGGGTTTGTCATCCGCAGTCTGCAGCAGCGCTGCCGTAATCGAATCTCTTTGGCCGCTGTCAGCCTGCTTGTTGTTGCCGCCGCCGTTTTCCAGCTCAAGGATTATAATATTCTCAAGCCAATGGGGATCAACATCCTTGATAAAGGGCAGGATATTTATACCTACGTGCAGAAGAATATCGGAAAAGGGCTACTGTTGGAAATTCCTCTCTGGCCGGGTGATTCCCATCAGTCGTCCCTGTATCAGCATTACATTATGCTCGACAGGGTACCACGGGTGAACGGTTGCAGCCCCATGGTGTTAACAGAGTATATTGATACGGTCTTTGAGCCCCTGGCCCCAATTAATCAGGGCAGGTTGAATAAAAAACAATACGAACTTCTGCGCAAGATGGGCGTGAAATTTATTACCGTTCATGACAATCGCGACATATTCTTACCGAAAGTCAGTCCTTTTAAACCCATAACAACGGTCAGACGCCTGAAGAATTCTCCGTATCTGGACTTTGTCGACATTGAGAACTCGATGTATTTCAAGACGTTTGCCAAGAAAAACGACAGGCTCTATCTGTTCCGCGTAAAAGATGAGGCCGCCATTGGGGAACAGAGTGAACCCGCCTGGTACGAGATGCCCTACTTTTATGATGTTAACTGGCGTCTCCACCATCAGACCGGATCCGTTGTTGAGGATAAAGAAACCGGAAGAATGGTCTTTCAGGCAACGGCCGGGCAGGACAAACCCGGTTTTCTGGTCTATGGCCCCTATGATATCTATTCGCCCGGTGACTATCGCTGTTATTTTACCATTTATACCGATGCCGAAACCGAGGGGAACGTCGCCCGTCTGGAAGTAGCCAGTGTGCCGGAAAAAGGTGAACCGATTATCCTTGCCCGGAAAGAACTGCAAGGGAAGGGTGGGAGCGGAAAGTATGGAAACCCGTACCTTGATTTTTCGATTACAGAAAATACCAAGCTGGAGTTTCGCGTTTTTTACTATGGGAAAGGGCAGGTCCGGGTTGAAAAAATCGTGGTTAATAAGATTGGCCATGACGGCCCGCTGTACTTGCTGGAAGCGGAAACCATGGTCGGTGATACCGGGCAGCTGATTTTTGTCGATGGTGCATCCGGCGGCAAGGTTGTTGAGGCCGTAGTTGGAAAAAGTAAAAAAGGAGATATGGTCTACGGGCCTAACCGGATTTATCCCAGGGGGAAATATCTGGCCCGTTTTTACCTGCGGAAGAGCGGGGCAAAAGGGGGAAAAAATACGCTAAAAGGTGTTGCTGCGGAACTGCTTGTGACCGATGGCCGGAACCTGTCGACCTATGGCAAACGTATGGTCACTGCTCAAGAGCTCAGTGGGAAAGAATTTTCCGGGATGGATGTTGCTTTTGAACTGGCCCGCGACGATGAACTCAGCTTTCATGTGCGGTTCGACGGCAAGGTAGATCTGCAACTGGATAAAATTGAAATTATTAGAAAATATAGACCTCATAAAAAATGGACACAGCTTTAGCTGTATTATATGGTGAAATCATCAAGTTAAGTTAAATTAAAATTGGACAATTGAACCCTTGCCAGAAACGGTGATTTCACGGTAGGAGCCCGCCCCGCGGGCGATTGCGGCCGGGTCATCGCCCGCAGGGGCGGGCTCCTAGTGCGGCCGGGCAAGGTCGTTTATTCCATCGGGTGGAAGTCCCGCTCCGGTAAGGCAGACCAGCCACCGGATAGAGAACCCTGGGCTGGCGGGAGTAATCCCAAAGGTTAAGCACAG
>JAJRQC010000065.1 GCA_024280455.1 Deltaproteobacteria bacterium
CTGTGCTTAACCTTTGGGATTACTCCCGCCAGCCCAGGGTTCTCTATCCGGTGGCTGGTCTGCCTTACCGGAGCGGGACTTCCACCCGATGGAATAAACGACCTTGCCCGGCCGCACTAGGAGCCCGCCCCTGCGGGCGATAATTACGTCTCAGGAGATATGCCCCAATCGCCCGCAGGGGCGGGCTCCTACATATCATCTTTAAAGACAAATTCCGACTTCCCAGCCTTGCGTCGTATCCAGTTCAAACTCCGGCGTACCTGTTTCAGCTCGATAAATCGCTCCAGCAGTCGATATTTTCCGGGAAAATCCATCAAGGCAATGCCGACCAATATGGTAAGAATACCCTGACCAGGCAGAACCAGCATGACCAGCCCGCTCCCCAGCAGGATCACGCCGATACTGTTTCGCAGCAGCCATAAAAGAAAGGTCAGAACCGGATGACGTTTCCGGCGCTGCCCAACCCGCCGGCGGTGACGGATAAAAAACTCGTCCGACAGACGGCTTACCATCCAGGGCACAACCAGCAGACTGCCGACAAACATCAGACCGGAAAGAATTCCCAGCAGCTGCAGGAGTTCAACTCTGTTCATGCTCTGTTCTTCTTTTCTCCAGCAGCCAGAGCCGCCACTGTTCACGATTTGCGCGAAGCAGCATCCGTACGCCGCCTGCAGGCAGCGCCGCCAGCAGGTCCGGCTCCATCCCCGGAATAAATCCGGAAACCATAAATAACCGCGGCTGCCAGAAACCCGGATTCTCAAACAGCTGCAGAAGCAGTCCTTTGTACAGGTTGGTAATTACCAGATCATAGTTCATCTCCGGCAGACTGTTCTGCAGGTCATGGCAACGAACATCAACCTGGGCCGCACAGCCATTGAGCTCAACATTTCTTCGGGCCACGTCAACGGCAAGAGGATTATTATCAAGGGCAGTCACCCGCTCGACCCCAAGACGGGCCGCAGCAATGGCCAGCAGACCGGTCCCGGTTCCCAGATCCAGCACCGACCTGATTCGCTCACCCGACTCAAAGAAAACCGTTTCCAGGGTTTCCAGACAGAGCCGGGTAGTGGCATGGAAACCGCTGCCGAAAATCACACTGGGATCAAGTACAATTGTCCTGCGGGCAGGATCGGGTGCCGGTTCCTCTTCCCAGATTGGCCGAACCGCCAGGTATCTGGTTGCAAACGAGGTTATTTCAACCCCGGCCTCCCAATCCTGATAATTCAGGTCAGCCTGATAGACAATCGTTGCCCCGCAATCATTACAGAGCCTGTCGATCAGCCGCTCCTTGGGCCGATGAAAGAAAAGAATCGCCGTCTCATCTTCGATCCAGGTTCCGATCAGATCCGGATCACTGAAGGTGGGCAGCTTTCGCTTATCCAAATAGTAGACATACAGCTGGTCATATCTTATATAGGGCGGCTGAAGCATGGTTATTTCCTGTCCGTCCAGGAATCAGCGACAAGAATGTCGTTCCCGGAAACGACGAACAGTCCGGGTCTTTGTTATCAGTTCAGTTATCATCAACATCACCTTCCCGTACAGGTGGTAGTAGGTAAAAAAAAGGTTCCAGCGACAGAGAAACAGCAGCCGATCCGACCCGGGTGGACGGCCGTACAACAATCCGCTCAGGAGCGATTCCCTGTCGGGTGACCAGATACTGTCGAACCTGCTGTGCCCGCTTATCGGCTAGATTCTCCAATAATTCCGCGGGCACCTCAACCGGCTGCCACGGCAGAGGGCGGAGCTCTTCGGGAACCTGTTCATTGACTGCGGATTCAACAGAGGACCCCGGGGCCGGCTTGCCGGCAGTCTCCAGCTTCCGGAGGTAGATCCACTGAGCCCGTTCCTGCTGTCTGCGCAGATTTTCCACCTCCAGCCTGGCATCCGCCTCTTCCTGTAATACTTCCTGGAGCACCGCACCATCCGCATCAGGATCCATGCCTCCCGCCACAAGCAACCGCAGATGGGGACGGCTTTGGAGCAGTTCTGCATAATCATCAAGAAAAAACAAGCCGTCACTGCTGTCCAGACCCGTCTGAAACTCCAGCATGTCGGAAAGTTCCAGAAACGGGAACTGGTTCTGGAGAGTTGTCCCGGGCTTGTTAAGCTCCCGAAGCCGTATCGCCTGCAATCTGTCGATAACCCGCTGCAAAAGAAGCAGGGGTCGGCCATCATCTACCGGCTCCACAGTCAGTACAATCTCCTCACTGGTGTCGGTCAGCAGAGCCAGGGTTTGCTCCAGAGGGGAACCGGGCAAGGGCCGGAGATCTGTTAACACACAGCGTACCTGCGGCCCGTCACCCCTGTCCTGGGAATCCGACGGTTGCCAGCTTAATCGGGCATCACCGGCCGTCAGACCATAGGTCTGTAAAAAATCTTCGGCTAGAGGGGCCAGGGGAAAATCATTCACCTGCAGCCTGTAATCAACGGTTGTACCTTCCGCCCGTCCGCTGATACGCACCCCGCCACCTTCCAGCTTGCCGTTGAGGGTAAAGGAATACGAATCAGCCGGCCAGCCTTCGACGGTTCCGGCTAGATCAGTCAACGTCGGGTACAAGCCGGGCAACACCCCCTCCCGGCCCGACTGAAATCGACCTCGGGCCAACCCAACCTTTTTTACGACAACCGTATCACGCCACCATGGATCCAGGGAAAGGTCGCGGGCAAACGGCGGGAAAAAGCCCTCGCTTCCCTGTTGAAACCTGATGACAGGGCTATCCAGATCGACTTCATCAATGGAGCAAGCCGGGGGGTGCAGTTGCAGGTTTACTCCCCGCGCTGTGAGTTGCCGCCACTGCAGACTTCCTTTGGACGCATCTACAGCCAGAAAGTCATCGACCACAAATTTTCCTGTTACCTGAGCTTCAGGGAGAACCAGTCGGCCACGGGCACGGACTTGCCCCTCTTCAACCTGAAGCGAGGACCAGGAACGAAGAATGGGCACGTCCACGAGCGCAACATCCTTGAACGCATACTCCAGCTGAGTTTTTCCCGGGCTGATATCGCCGGAAAGGCGAACCAGCCCCTTTTCACCAATGCCTGCCTGCAGGCCGATTTTACCGGGAGTATCCACCCGCCCGGGTAAGCCGTGTAGTCGGAGGAGCACTCGTTGCAGGCTGACAAGGTCCTGTTTGTCATCATCGACAAGATGAATGGTTGAATCCAGCAGCTCCAGATCTGCAAACAGGGGCGAACCACTCTTTACAGTATCCTGGGCCAGCTGAACAATCCCGGCCATCGGAAACCGTATCTCCGCCTGTTCCAAATCAAGACGATCACAGAGAGGACGACCCGACGTGGTATCAAACGAAAGCTCCGACGCCTGACAGAGCAGACTCTTTGCCGACAACTCTCCCCCGCCCCTGGTCAAAAACTCAAAATCATGCAGTTGCAGGCGACTGTTTCGAAGATACAGCCGTTGTTTATTCTTCTGTCCTGCACGTTTAACCAGAATATCGGCATCCAGTTCACCATTGCCTTGCAATCCTGAAAGAGCCAGCCCGTCTTCCACCGTTTTCGGGAGCTGAGCAAGATTGATCCCGGACACACGGAGATGACCGTTCAGGCTGCCCCGGGCAAAAGTTCCTTTCACCGTCAACTCCCCAGACATGTCGCCGGCCTGCCGGGCGCTGAGTTGAAAGGTTGCAGGATGCGAACCGTTTGCGGTTCCGCTGCCGGGTGTTTTTATTATTGAAACCTGAACATCCTCAAATTGAAAAGTCTGCGACCCTGCCTGCAGGGCAAGCCGCCCCTGATCAACGAGCAGACGCCCAACAATGATTTGGGCAAGCCGTGGTTCCAGTATATCCGAAAATCGCCCACGAAGTGATGTCGATCCAGGGCTATTTTCATCCTTTGTTGTGGCTGTGACCTGTAAAATCTGGTCCAGCCATGCTGGTTTATCTAAAAAGGCGGGAACAGATCCGGCCGTAAGGATAAAAGACGGCTGTCGCAGCACAAGTTCCCGGACCAGAAGCTGCCCTTCAGGCAGGGTCAGTTCAAAGGAAAACCTGGCTGCTGGAATATCCGCCTGCAGGAGATCCTCCCTGCCTGCGATATGAACATTCTGCAGAGCCAGTACACCCTGAACTGTAAACCGGCGATTATCCTTCCCGGCCGGGAGAGAAAACTCAAGGGTACCATCGACACGGCCCGATAACGACACCGGCAATTCTTTTTCCACCGGCAGGTAGGCAAGATAACGTCCAAGTTCAATATTATTGAGCTGCAGCTGCAGCAGATCTTTCGATCCCCGGCTGATTGTTACCGGGCTTCCGTTCACCGTGGCCTGCAGCGAAACCCCGCCCTTTGCGTCCGGGTTGTACAGCAGGTGCTCGACCCGGTGGGTATTCCCGGTCAGCTGATCATCAAAAATGAAAATGCCTTCGACGATCTGAAAAGAAAAAATATCGGGATCAAGCTGCAAACGACTGTTGTGCACTCCTTGTTTAAGCTCTGCAAGGGCAGACGGCAGGTTGTAGCGACCCGATCCGTCACGGCTGAGAAACACTTCCGGTTGATCAATCCGCAACTCTCCGATTCGGACACGCCCCTGCAGCAGAGGCAACGGCTGTATCCTGCCACTGAGGGCAGCAACCTGCAGTAACGGTTTTTCATCACCGACGGCATTTGGTGATTTCAGTAAAATACGCTCTCCCCGGAAACGAAGGGTAAAGGGTGAGAGGGTAAAGGTATCGATACTAAGCCTGCAATCCAGCGACCGACCGATCTTTTCAGCCAGTGATCCGCGGACAACCACAGGGACAACCAGATACATGGCCGTTATGTAGATCAGTAGCAGGCCGATAAAAAAGAACACAACCATCTGCGGCCGTGACCGGCGCCCTTTTCTGCCGGCGGGGATTCGTGTCCGTAGGGGAGATCTCCCTCGGGCCTTCGGTTTACGGTCCCGTGCGCGGTTTTCGGCATGGGCAGCCGGCGCTATCCTGCCGAAACGATCTTCCAGGTCCCCGCTGCCGCCTGTATTTTTTGTCTGTTTTTTCCGGCTGGAGTTCATCTTTTTATCCCTGTCAACCCTTTCAAATTTCCGAAAGCAACTATACCTTAATTCAATTTTTTTTCCCCATAGAGAAAAGAAAAAGACAACATCTATTGTTTTTCCTGTTCAACTTAAATTTAACATGCTAAAATTAAAAGAAATAAAAACGTTTCCCTTCACCCGCCTTCTTTCGATGCTCGACATTCTCAGTGCCATGCGATGGCAGGATATCATTGATATCCTCATCGTCTCTTATATTATCTACCGTATTATTCTGCTTATTCGCGGCACCCGTGCGGTCCAGATGCTGCTGGGAATTGTTGTTATCACCGGCATGTACTTCGTCTCCGGACGCCTGGATCTGCTGACCCTGCACTGGCTGCTGAAGACCTTCCTCAGCTCTATTCTGCTGATTATCATCATTGTTTTCCAGGCTGATATTCGCAGGGCTCTCACCCAGGTCGGCAAGACACCCTTTCATAAAACCCATGATGTTGCCCTTCACGACCTCAATGAAATCATCAGTGCGGCAATCTACATGGCCCGCAGACGAATCGGCGCCCTGATCATTATTGAACGGGGAACCGGACTGCGTGATTATATTGAATCCGGGTACCGCCTTGATGCCCGCCTGGTTCATGAGCTGCTGATTTCCATCTTTCTGCCGTCCTCACCCATGCATGACGGCGGAGTTATAATTCACAAGGGAAGGATCCATTCAGCCGGCTGCCTGCTGCCCCTTTCCAACAATCCGAACATCTCCAGGCGCTACGGTACCCGACATCGGGCAGCACTTGGTCTCTCCGAAGAAACCGACGCGGTCACCATCGTGGTCTCGGAAGAAACCCAGGAAATATCTCTGGTCAGCCAGGGAAAAATTACAACACTGAGTGATGAAGAAGCCCTGACCAGCAGGCTTCATGAAATATTTATTAATCAGGAACGCAACTCCTCTCCATGGAAAAACTGGCTCGATTCAATAAAGGGCGCCTAAACGATTTCTTTACCCGGATCCGCCTCAAAGAATGGGCACTCAAGGTGCTTTCACTCTGCCTGGCCGTCTTTCTCTGGTACTTTGTCGTTGGCGAAGATCAGGTCGACATCAATATTTCAGTCCCCATCGAGGCATTAAACCTCCCGGCCGATCTAGTTATCTCCAACCAGTATAAAAAGGATATCGAGGTCTCGATACGTGGTCCGCGCAGCATAATCCAGGAGTTACGCAACCAGAATATCACCCGGCCGGTGGATTTATCCAAGGCCGTCCCCGGCACCATGGTCATCAAAAACGAAGCCGACTCCATTCCCTTTCCAAACGGAATAACAGTGCTTCGCCTGCAGCCGGCCAACACCACCCTGTTGATAGATAAACTGATCCAGAAAGACCTTCCCATCCATCCGGTGATCGAGGGCGAACCGATGGCAGGATACACCTTAACGGGTGTCAAACTGAATCCGGAAACACTGATGGTTTCCGGGCCGAAAAATATCCTCGACGCACACCTTGCCCTGAAAACCTATGTCATCAACCTCGATGGTCTCTCCCATTCCACCACTCTGCAGGTCCAGCTTAATCTGACTCCTGAGATGTTGAACCTGATAGGGGCAACCATCGTCTCGGTTGAAATTACCGTTGCGGAACGGATGCTGAAAAAAACCGTGCGCGGGATACCGGTCAATGTGCGGGATGCAGACGTGCCGGTCAAGACCATTCCCGGCACGGTGGCAGTGGAGGCGGAGATTCCGGAAAATCTTATCCGTGACACGCCGGAGCTGGTCATGCTGTGCAGGGCCTCAGTCGGAGCAAAAGATCTGCAACTCCCTAAACAGGTAAAGGTCAACGTAACCGGCGTCAGCGTGCCTAACCACGCTCCGGTCAAAATCATTGCCATTGACCCGGAGACTGTTTTTCTTCAGCCGCAGCAGACTCAGCTAAAGAACTCAAACAAAAAAAAATCGAACAATTAACCGGTCCGAATCTATTTTTATTGCGTTGCTCGATTTTAATATCCAGCTCACTGGGGGCACAGGGCATTTTTGATATCCAGTCCGCTTGCGACAGGATAATATAATTCATCTTTCTCTTTTCAAACAAGGAACCAGCCATGCGAAAACTCTTTGGAACCGACGGCGTACGCGGAGTCGCCAACATCTATCCCATGACCACCGAAATCGCCATGCAGATCGGCCGGGCGATTGCCTTTATCGTCAAAAGCAAGGCCAAGGGCCACCAGATCGTTATCGGCAAGGACACCCGGCTTTCAGGGTACATGATCGAAAACGCCCTTGCCGCCGGGATCTGCTCCATGGGGGTCAATGTCCAGATTCTCGGCCCCCTGCCGACCCCGGGTATCGCCTTTATCACCACCTCCATGCGGGCTGATGCCGGGGTGGTTATTTCGGCTTCCCATAATCCCTTTCAGGATAACGGCATTAAAATCTTTTCCAGTAACGGCTTCAAACTGCCGGACGAGGTGGAAGCGGACATTGAAGATCTTATTTTTTCCCAGAAAATGGCGGCCCTGCGACCGGTTGCCGACGAAGTAGGTAAGGCCTCACGCATCGATGATGCCAAGGGTCGTTATATTGTCTTTCTCAAAAATACCTTCCCGAAAAAATACACCCTTGATGATTTTCACATCGTGCTTGACTGCGCCCACGGAGCCACCTACAAGGTCGCGCCCCATGTCTTTGCCGAACTCGGGGCCAAGGTGACCACCATCGGGGTTGCTCCGGACGGGAAAAACATCAACCATGAATGCGGGGCCCTGCACCCGGAGATCATGGCCGAGAAGGTCAAGCAGCTGGGCGCCGATATCGGGCTGGCACTCGACGGTGACGGCGACCGGCTGATTGTCTGCGATGAACACGGCAAGATTGTCGACGGCGATCATATCATGGCCATCTGCGCCCAGGAGCTGCTGAGCCGGAGAAAGTTGAAGAAAAAAACGCTGGTGGCAACGGTCATGTCCAACATGGGCCTGGAGAAGGCCATGCAGGAGATGAAGGGTCACCTGGTCCGGACCCAGGTCGGAGATCGCTACGTGGTGGAAACCATGCGGGCCAAGGGATATAACTTCGGTGGCGAACAGTCCGGCCACCTTGTCTTCCTCGATCACAACACCACCGGAGACGGTATCCTGGCCGGGCTTCAGCTCCTGGCGATCATGATTAAGAAGAAAAAACCGTTATCCGAGCTCGCAACCATCATGTCGACCTATCCCCAGGTTCTTGAAAACGTACGAATGTCGACCAGGATTGCTCCGGAACAGATCCCGGGGTTTCCCGAAGCCCTGAAAGATGCTGAGGAAAAGCTGGGCAAACGCGGCCGGATCCTGGTTCGGCCTTCAGGGACCGAACCGGTCATCCGGGTCATGACCGAGGGCGAGGATGAAAAGGAAATATCCACCATCGCCCTGGAACTGTGCGATATTATCCGAAGGGCTGAGAGAATCTAAAAAGCAGATTCCAGCTGTCAGGTTTCAGGTATCAGCCGACAACACTGACACCCGGCACCTGAAACCTATTTCTTGGCCTTAGCCATGGCCCGCTTAAAGGCATCGGCTGAACGGGCAATCACATCTTCATCGATGCAGAAGGCCAGCCGGATATATCCCGGGGCGCCAAAACCGCGGCCGGGAACGGCGAGGATTTTCTCTTCCTGCAGAAGAGCGCAGAACTCGACATCATCAATCGGAGTCTTGGGAAAGAGGTAAAAGGCCCCTTTTGGTTTCACATATTCAAATCCTGCATCATCAAGAACCTTGCAGAACACCTCCCGGCGGCGGGCATAGATCGAACTGTCCACACTCACGTCCTGCAGCTGCTCAACCACCCGCTGCATCAGGGCCGGGGCATTGACAAAGCCCAGGATCCGGTTGGCCAGAGTCATGGCGTCCAGCAGGATCGTCTTCTCCTTCATCTCCGGATGAACAGCGATATACCCGATCCGCTCACCGGGCAGGGAGAGATCCTTGGAGTAGGAGGAAACCACGATGGAATTTGTGGTCGTGGCCATGATTGAGGGCACCTCGCAGTCATCAAAAACGATCTTGCGATAGGGTTCATCAGAGAGCAGGTAAATGCTTCGACAGAACTGCTCACCGGCCCTGTCAAGCAGCAGGCCGAGCTCTTTGAGCGACTCGGCTGAATAGACCTGACCGGTAGGATTATTGGGACTGTTGATCAGCACCGCCTTGGTCTTCTCGCTCAGGGCGGCTTCGATGGCCGGGATATCCAGGTTGAACTCTTCATCGGTAGCAACAATTTTGGTCACCCCGCCGTGATTGTCCACGTAAAAATTATATTCGACAAAAAACGGGGAGAGAATGATCACCTCATCACCGGGATCAAGCAGCGACTTCATCACCACATTCAACCCGCCGGCGGCACCGCAGGTCATGAGAATATCCCCCTGATCCAGGGTGACATCCTGTTCCCCGGACAACCTGCGGGCCAGGGCTTCACGGACATAGGGATAGCCGCCGTTGGGCATATAGGCATGCACCCCGGGTTTGTCATTTTCGGCCAGATCCTTCAGCACCTCTGAAAACTTTGCCGGCGGCGGTACATCCGGGTTGCCGAGGCTGAAATCAAAGACATTTTCAGCCCCGAATTCGGCCTTCATTCGAGCGCCCTCTTCAAACATCTTGCGAATCCAGGATGATTTTTCGGCAAACGCCTGCATTTTCTTTGCTACAGTCATATTTTCCTCATTCTCTTTTCTGGTATTTTTCAATGAAAGTGTTCCTGTGTCCAATCTCGCGCAGCGAGACACACTGTCAAACTCGGAACTCAAAACCCGGAACCCGAATCCGGAACCGGTTATGAACCACCGTTAAATTTTTTCTTAAAATAATCGTAGGCCGCATTAATCTCCTTCATCTTCTCTTCCGCCACCCCTTTAAACTCCTCGCCGAGGTGGGCAACTTTATCCGGATGGTACTGCATGGAAAGCTTACGATAGGCCTTTTTAATGACCACGAAATCCGCCCCCTTCTCCAGGCCGAGCACGGCATAGAAACGTTCCTCCGACTGGGCGGCGGTGGCGGCAGACTGCTGCTGACCATACATATACTTGGCTTCAATCGTCCGCAGGTCATAGGATGAAACCTGCAGGAAAGCGGCTATCTGTCGGGCCTGCTGCACCTCGGTCTGTATCGCAGGCCGCTTGGTATAGATAATCTGGTAGATCAACTCCAGCAGGATCAAGCGTGGTTCATAGGCGAAACTGCTCCTGAACTCCTCGAGCAGGCCGTTCATGTCCACTTCGGCGTCGCGGGCATCCTTGATCAACTGCTTGACCCAGTACATCTGATCCTGATCATAGTTCAGGCTGTATTGGAAAAAGTTGGTTATGGTCGCCAGTTCAGCCTTGGTGAAATGACCATCGGCCTGGGCGATTTTTACCAGAATGTGAACCAGCAGGTAGACAAACCGTTTATGGGTTTCGGTCTGGGTGGCCTCGTAGGTGGAGACCCGGTGCTGAACATAGTAGGAAAAGCCGTAGAAAGCGGCTACCAGGAGAAAAAAGCCGATCAGACCGGAAAAAAGAGGAAGCCGAGAAAATTCAAAAGTGCGGGAGCGCCGCCGGTTACCAGCAGCAACAGGCCGATCATCAGCAGACAGCCACCGCAGCCGGGTTGGTTATGTTGTCGATATTCCATCAGGAAGGGCGTTCTGAGTTCAGGGTTTCGAGTTTCGAGTTTCGGGCTCAGGCCTGCTACGCAGGTTCGTTGTTCTCATCGGCAAACAGGGCATCGACAAACTCTTCGGCGTTGAAATCCCGAAGATCGTCCATCTGCTCGCCGATACCGATAAATCGGACAGGAATACTCAACTCACGGCAGATGTTGGCGACAATTCCCCCTTTTGCGGTGCCGTCAAGTTTGGTCAGGGCAAGACCGCTGACCCCGACAGTCTCATAAAAGAGCTTTGCCTGGGCAATACCGTTCTGGCCGGTGGTTGCATCAAGAACCAGCAGAACCTCATGGGGCGCGCCGGCAAACTTCTTGCTGATCACCCGCTTTATCTTCTTGAGTTCTTCCATCAGGTTGACGCTGGTGTGAAGACGGCCTGCGGTATCAATCATAATCACATCAAAATCATTGCTCACCCCGTATGACAGGCCGTCATAGACAACCGAAGAGGGGTCGGAGCCTGGTTCGCCGGCAACAACTTCAACCCCGACCCGCTCTCCCCATATCTTGAGTTGATCAATGGCAGCGGCCCGGAAGGTATCAGCGGCAATGAGCAGCACCGATTGACCGGACTGTTTGAATTTGTTGGCCACCTTGCCGATGGTCGTAGTCTTGCCGACTCCGTTGACGCCAACCACCATGATCACAAAGGAGCCGGAATCCGGCATCACAAGCTCGGCGGCCTGATCCGATTGTTTGAGAAAGGAAAGAATCTTTTCGCGCAGGACACCTTTGAGGGCGTGGGGATCACTGAGTTCGTTGCGTTTCACCCGGGTTCTGGCCGTATCAAGCAGTTCCCGGGTGGTTGCGACCCCGAGATCGGAGGTAATCAGGACCTCTTCCAGCTCATCAAGCAGCTCTTCATCAATCTGTTTTTTGCCGAGAAAGATGGAATCGAGCCGGTGCAGCAACCCATGTCTGGTTTTGCCCAGCCGCTCTTGTAATCGCTGGAATAATGATTTACCGGGAGATTGTTCAAGCGGTTCTTCCGCCTGTGGCTGTTCATCCACAGATTTATCGGTAGGCACACTCTCATCTTCAACAAGTTCTTCAACCTCTGCTTCTTCTGCAGGAGCTGGAGGTACGACATCTGCCTCCTCCTCTTCCTCAACTGCAGCCGGCTCTGCAACCACTTCATCTTCTACTGGAATTTCAGCAGAGAGGGTGTCCTCTTCCGGCTCAGGTGGAAGAACAGGAACGGTTTCTTCCTCCACGGCCTGCTCCTCAACTACTTCATCGGGCAGGACCTGTTCCGAGACCTCTTCCTGTTCCTTTTTGGAAAATTTCTTTTTAAACCATCCTAGCATGTTCTATATCTATCCACCCTATTCTGCATAATTTTCTCTTTTCTCCTTCACGGGCAGGTTATTACCAACACCCATGTATACGCGGTTTACTCTTTTTTTTCCAGAACGTATTCCAGGGCTTCCTGGATGGTGTGAGGATAATGGAAGACAACCCCTTCCCGCACATCTTTCGGGATCTCCAGCACATCCTTTTCATTGAGGACCGGCAGGATCAGTTCCCGGATGCCGGAGCGCAGTGCAGCCAGCACTTTTTCCGCGATACCACCAACCGGCAGCACATCGCCCCGCAGGGTGATCTCACCGGTCATCGCCACGTCAGGCCGAACCGCCCGCCCGGTAATCACTGAAACCAGCGAACTGACCATGGCCACACCCGCCGATGGGCCGTCCTTGGGAATGGCTCCTTCCGGGACATGGACATGAAGATCGATTGAAGAAAAGATATCCTCGTCAATGTCCAACTCGTCGGCATGGGAGCGGATATAGGTAAGGGCTGCTGTTGCCGACTCCTTCATGACATCGCCAAGCTTGCCGGTCAGGGTCAGGCCGCCCTTTCCTTTCATGCTTGAGGTTTCAATAAACAGGATCTGCCCGCCGACCGGAGTCCAGGCAAGACCGGTGGCAAGGCCCGGCCCCCAGCTTCTGGCCTTCATTTCCGGGAAAAAACGGATCGGGCCCAGAAAATCGTACAGATCATCCGCCGTCACCTTTCGTTTCTCCGTTCGACCCCGGGCTATTTCAGCCGCAACGCCCCGGCAAACCGCAGCGATTTCACGTTCCAGGTTACGGACCCCGGCCTCCCGGGTATAGGAGCGGATCAGAGCAACAATGGCCTCTTCGGTCAACTCCAGATCGTCCTCACTCAGGGCATGGGCCTCGAGCTGTTTGGCCAGCAGGTGGCGCTGGGCGATGGCCAGCTTTTCCTGTTCAGTGTAGCCGGAGAGCTCGACGATTTCCATTCGATCCCGGAGCGGTCCCGGAATGGTATCGAGCCTGTTGGCGGTGGCAATAAACATGACCCTGGACAGGTCAAATTCAATATCCAGGTAATGATCGGTAAAAGTGGAATTCTGCTCCGGGTCCAGGACCTCAAGCAGAGCCGAAGAGGGATCACCGCGAAAATCGTTGCCGAGTTTATCCACCTCGTCAAGCAGGAACACCGGATTGTTGGAATCGGCCTTTTTCAGGCTCTGAATTATCCGGCCCGGCAGGGCCCCGATATAGGTTCGCCGATGGCCGCGGATTTCAGCCTCATCACGGACACCGCCAAGGGCAATGCGGACAAACTTGCGATTCATGGTCCGGGCGATGGACTGGCCGAGCGAAGTCTTGCCCACACCCGGAGGTCCGGCAAAACAGAGAATCGGGCCGTGCATGTCTTCTTTGAGTTTGCGGACCGCCAGAAATTCAAGGATGCGCTTTTTAATCTTTTTCAACCCGTAATGGTCGGCATCAAGATCTTTTTCCGCCTGATCAAGATCAAGGGTATCGGTGGTGGATTCCAGCCAGGGCAGATCAAGGATCCAGTCAATATAGTTGCGCGACACTGAATACTCCGGCGACGACGGCGAGATCCGTTCCAGCCGGTCAAGTTCCTTTTCCATAACCTTCTGCGCTTCGGCACTGAGTTTTTTCTCAGAAACCTTTTCACGCAGTTCCTTGACTTCGACATGATCCTCATCGCCCTCGCCAAGCTCCTTGCGAATGGCCTTCAGCTGCTGGCGGAGAAAAAACTCTCGCTGTTTTCCATCCATATCCTTCTTGATGGATTTCTGCAGCTCATTACTCATCTCAATGGTCTCAAGACGCTTGCTCAATTCGCGGGCCACCTTGTGCAGCAGGTCATCCAGTTTCCGGATCTCCAGGATTTCCTGTTCATCCTCAATCTTAAGGTTCAGTTGCGAGGTAACCAGAAAAGCGATGTGAAAAGGGTCGGCAAGCCCATTGACCGTGGCCACCATTTCCTGGGGCAGTTGGGCCTGTTTGACCAGTTTTGTGAACTGGGTCCGGATGTTGAGGACCAGGGCCTCGATCTTTTTGTCCTCAACAATCTCCATGGGGATTTCGACGACCTGGGCCTGCATGTAAGGATCCTGGGCGACAAATTCAACTGTCTCAATTTTTTTGGTTCCACTGACCAGAACCTGGTAATAGCCCTCTTCGGCCTTGGTCAACTTGTGAATATAGCCGACCACTCCGATCCGATACAGATCCTCCGGGTGCAGATCCTCTTTACCACTCTTTCCATTGCGGCTCGGCACCAGACCGATCATTCGGTCGCCAAGCAGGGAGTCATCTATGAGTTTTTTGGAAGACTCACTGCTGATCTGCAGAGGAAACCCCATACCGGGATAAAAGACAAAGCCGTGCAGGGGCAGGATCGGTAATTTCTCAGGGACCTGCAAGCGTAAGGGGTCGACCAGTTCTTCCTTTGTTTTTTCTTCAATAGCCATGTATCATTCTCCTTCCTGCACCTGTATACGAACCCGGGTTTTCTTTTGTCTCTTGGGCAGGGTTATCATCAAAATTCCATCGGTATAGGTGGAATCCGACCCATCGACATCGACCACAGAGGGCAGAGAAACCGTACGTTCAAACCGGCCAAGCTCGATTTCCAGTTGATGGACGCAGGCAATGGAACCCTGGGCCGGCAACTGCCGGCGGCCGCTGACCAGGACCTGGTGTTCGCCGACAACCACTTCAAAATCACGACGATCGACCCCGGCCAGGTCAACATAAAGATAAATTTCCGATTCAGCCTCATAGATATCCACCGGCGGATGCCAGCGCCTGTCCCCCATGGGAACCATCCCGGCCAGCGACATATTGCGCAGCATTCGTCCGGTCTGCTGCTGCATTTCTTCAAGTTCCTGAAAGATCTTCTTGCTGAAATGATCCATTACACCCTCTTTGAAGCTGCGTCCGTCCTTTCTGGGAGCCGACTGGTGATGATCAACACATAATTCTGAAATACAAATAACCACTATAACGGTTCCGGCAATTATTAATCAACAAAAACAGCCGGAAAAACGACCAATACCCGGAGAGATCACGGTAAATTTATGCGACTGACCTAATTCGTGAAATTTTCGTGGAATTATTCATTTTTTGAATATTATCCTGCCCCAGTAGGAGCCCGCCCCGCGGGCGATTGCACGCAAAAACAACATGTTGTCGCATAATCGCCCGCAGGGGCAGGCTCCTACGGGTCAGCTGCCTCCTTCAAGAGCAAATAAATATCAGATTGGTATCTAATTAACTGATTTTAATTCATTTTAAATGCAGGAAGAATTTACCCTGCCAAAGAGATAAAGAATTATTTTTTTCATTGCTTTTCAACCCGCCGACATTAAAGTATGTGACCTACAACGTATTGTATTTTCATTTTCCTTTTTTATATTTTTTTCTCTTTTATCGAGTGGAGGTTCTTATGAGTAGTTCATTTGGAGGATCCTGTGGAACAGGAGACCAGAGCAGCTGCGGCTCGGCCGATGCACACCTTGCCCAGCAGGATATAGCGATCAACAAGTCTCTGGGAAAAATAAAAAACAAAATCCTGGTCATGAGCGGCAAGGGTGGGGTCGGCAAATCAACCGTTGCCGTCAATCTGGCCCTGGGTCTGGCCAACCGCGGCCATAAAGTCGGCCTCATGGATGTGGATCTGCACGGACCTGATGTCTGCCGGATGCTGAACCTGACCGGCTCCCTGGAACCGCCCAAGAACCCCAGTGACCTGATACCGCCCCTGATCTACAGCGACAACGTCAAGGTTGTCTCGCTGGAATATATGATGAAGGATCGGGACGAGGCCATTATCTGGCGCGGACCGCTGAAAATCCAGGCCATCCGCCAGTTTGTCGCCGACATGGACTGGGGCGAGCTGGACTATCTGATTGTCGATGCCCCTCCCGGCACCGGTGACGAGCCCCTGTCCGTGGCCCAGACCATCCCCGGCGTCCAGGCGGTGGTCGTGACCACTCCGCAGGCCGTGGCCCTGGCCGATGTCCGCAAATCGATCAACTTCTGCAAGACCCTGGAGATGCCCATTGCAGGTCTGATCGAGAACATGTCCGGTTTCATCTGCCCGCACTGTGAGGAAACCGTGGATATCTTCAGCTCCGGCGGCGGCGAACAGACCGCCCGCGACTTCGACCTCCCCTTTCTGGGCCGGGTACCGATGGATCCCCGGGTCGTCATTGCCGGCGACACCGGCAAGCCCTACCTGTCCTCCGATGAGGATACTCCGGCAACCAAGGCCTTCAGCGCCGTGGTTGAGGCAATAGAAACCAGGATGCCGCCCACCGGTGCGGTTTCACTTAACACCATCACCCCGCAGGAAACAGGCTGCGGATGCGGCAGTGGGGGTTGCAACCCCGACACCTGCGACTGCTGAAAAAACAGGGATTAGGGGTTAGGAATCAGGGGTTAGGAAATCAAGGGGCCGAAGTGTAACCTTCGGGCCCGGTTCCATCCTCTTCCCGGCCTCAAGTCCCTTTGCCCGAAACTCCAACATAACAAAAAACATTCATGAAAATCCAACAACTCACCGTCGGCATGATGGGCGTCTGCTGCTACATTGTCTCCTGCGAAAAAACAGGCAAGGCGGCGATTATCGATCCGGGCGGAGACGAAGAAAACATCCTGGATGCCTGCCGTAAGGAAAATCTGGATGTAGAGTACATTATCGCCACCCACGGCCATCCGGATCATGTCTGCGGCAACGGGCCGATCCAGGAGGCCACCGGCGCTAAAATCATCATGCACAAAGATGATGCCGAATTCTTTGCCCGGCCTGAAATTAAAGAGTATTTTTCCATGCTCGGCCTGGCCGAATCTCCACCGGCCGATATCATCGTTGAAGACGGAGACACCATAACGCTTGGCGAGGAGAAGCTGCAGGTCCTGCACACGCCGGGTCATACTCCGGGCGGCATCTGTCTCTATAATGCACCGGATTGTTTTACCGGCGACACCCTTTTTGTCGGCGGGGTCGGCCGCACCGATTTCCAGGGCGGCTCCATGCAGGAACTCAGCCGCTCCATCCGGGAGAAACTGCTCACCCTGCCGACGGATACGATTGTCTGGCCGGGCCACGGCTACGGCGGCTCCAAATCCACGATCGGTGAAGAAGCCCGGAGCAACTCGTTTTTATAACCGCCTTTTTTGTTTTCACCCCAGTCCCCCCGGAACTGCCACCTGAGACCTGACACCTGATTGCATGCGAGAAATAATCCTTGGAACCGCCGGCCATGTCGATCATGGCAAAACCTCCCTGACCCGTGCCCTCACCGGTATCGAGACCGACCGCCTCAAAGAGGAAAAAAAACGCGGCATCACCATTGAGCTGGGCTTTGCCCATCTTGATCTGCCCTGCGGCCACCGGTTGGGCATTGTCGATGTGCCCGGCCACGAAAAATTCATCCGCAACATGGTGGCCGGGGCTGCGGGCATGGATCTGGTCGCCTTTATCATTGCCGCCGATGAAGGGATCATGCCTCAGACCATTGAGCATTTCGACATCTGCAAACTACTTGGCGTCAAAGACGGCTTGATCATCCTGACCAAGAAAGACATGGTCGATGGCGAATGGCTGGAGATGGTCGAGGAAGAGGTCCGGGAATTCTTCCAGGACAGTTTTCTTGAAGAGGCGCCGGTTCTGACGGTTTCCTCAACCACCGGCGAGGGCATTGACGAGATCAAGCAGGCCCTGGACGAAAAAGTCCGGGCCATAGATTTCCAGGAAGAGTTCGGACCCTTTCGGCTCGCCGTTGACCGGGTCTTTTCCATGAAGGGCTTCGGCACTGTCATTACCGGCACCTCGCTTTCCGGGCGCATTGCAGTTGGTGAAGAACTGACCTTTTATCCGGGCGGTCTCAGTGCAAAAATTCGCGGGATCCAGGTACACGGGCAGGATGTGGAGGTGGTCGAGGCCGGACACCGGACCGCCATCAACCTGCAGGGCATTGAAAAAGAAGAGATCAACCGGGGCGATCTGGCCGCGACTCCGGGCAGCATGACCCCGTCCATCCGCTTGGACGGGCGCCTCCATTTCCTGGAAGCCAATGAAAAAGAACTGAAAAACAGGGCCCAGGTGCGGGTGCATGTCGGAACCCGTGAGATCCTGGGCCGGGTCATCCTGATGGAGTCGGACACGGTCCAGCCCGGAGACGATGCCAATGTCCAGTTTATTCTCCAGGAACCGGTTGCGGTCTGGCCCGGAGACCGCTATGTCATCCGCAGTTACTCGCCGGTCAACACCATCGGCGGCGGCACGATTGTAAACAATGCGCCTCCTAAACGTAAACGGATGGTGGATCGGGACAGGGAAAAGAATACAGGAATATTTGAAATCTACCGCTCCGGCACTCCGGAAGAAAAACTGCTGCTCTTTCTTGAGGAGAGCGGTTTTACCGGCATTGTTGCCGATCAGCTGGCCACCCGGCTGGGGGTCTTTGGCAAAAAGTTAAAAAAGCTCCTGCAGCAGCCCATCTCCACCGGAAAAATCACGGTGGTGGAATCCGACTCGCAGCGTTTTGTCGCCGCCTCGGTACTTGAGAAATTAACCGCTGCAATCCTGAAACTGGTCGAAAAATACCATCGGGACAACCCCCTGAAAACAGGGATGGCCAAAGAAGAACTGCGCTCCCAGCTCAAACCCCGGGTCGACCAGAAACTGCTCAACTACGCCCTGGGCTATCTGACCAGAAAAGGGGGAATCGTTCAGGAAGGAGCCGAGGTCAGGCTCAGTGGACACGAGGTTGTCCTGCAGGTGGATGAACAGGCCATGCAGGAAAAGATCAGCCGTCTGTACCGAGAGGCAGGCCTCAAGCCGCCCAACCTCAAGGATGTGCTGGCCACCTTTGGCAAATTTCCCGAGGCCCAGATCCGCCAGGTCATTGACCTGCTGCTGCAGAATACAGAAATTATCAAAATCAACGAGGCCCTTTACTTCCACGCCGAAGTGCTGCAAAAACTGCAGCAGGACCTCACCGAGTTTATCAAAAGAGAAGGTGAAATCGACGCTCCCCGCTTCAAGGAGATGACCGGGCTCACCCGTAAATTCTCCATTCCCCTGCTCGAACACTTTGACAAAATCAAGCTCACCATCCGCATCGACGATAAACGGGTGTTGCGCAAGGGATAGATGTTTATCGGTGTCGTAGATAGCGAAGACTTCGAAAAATCACGCCACCGACGGTTTTGGCATTGCAATTCGTTGATGTATCGTGTTGCCCCGCAGGCGTCGGGGCTTTTTACGAGTTCATCAAGTTGAAAATACAAGGAGGATGCTCAATGGATAAAGGTCAATACGGACGACGAGACAGGTTAGTACAAGAAAAACACCATGACACCTACAGGGAGGATAAAAAGTGGCCGGAACCGACAGCATGTACGGAATGCGATGCCGTCTACCTTGAGGGCCGCTGGACCTGGTACGACCCATCCGTTAAGGCCAACAAGGTGGTTTGCCCCGCCTGTCAACGTATTGCCGAAAATTATCCGGCCGGTTATCTGGAGCTGAGGGGATCCTTTTTCAAAATGCATCACGAGGAGATGCTTAATCTTATCCGCAACGAAGAAAAGCAGGAAAAAGGTGAGCGTCCCCTAGAAAGAATCATGGATATAACCGAGGGAGATGAGTACACCCTGATAACAACCACCGGCATCCACATTGCCCGCCGTATCGGCGAGGCGATCTCCCGTGCCTATCAGGGCGACCTCTCATTCACCTATGGTGACGGTGAAAAAACAATCCGCGTTTTCTGGAGCAGATAACAGATGTTATCTGTTACGATGCCATATCAGTTACGCTGAAGCGCTGCCTCTCCCCGCTCCTCATCACCCTGGACATGGAAGGTGTTGCCCACTACACTTCGCATGCCAAAAGTGGGCAGAACTATTTATTATCTTTTTTCACGGAAAGAGAGCAGAATCACTCTGTTAATAAAAAGTCCTGTCCCCTTTTCCGGGAATCCCACTTAGCCCAAGGCAGACTCTCATACCCTCGGCTTGTGCAGTTCTACAGGAAGGACTGTCTGGAAATGGATAAAATCTTTATCCGTGGTCAGAATGGGCATTTTATGCCGTTTGGAAATTGCACAAAGAAGAAAATCCGTATTTGAGCCCTGGATGCCTTTTTTTCCGGCGGTGTTGAAATATTCGGCTGCCAGTTCGTAATCTTCTGAAATGATTTCTATGTGTGGGAATGCTCGAAGATGGTCTCTAAGGGCTTTGTAGGAAAATAACATGGCTGATATTGCGCTTAGGTTTGGGTCAGATTTGGATGAGGAGATTGAACAAAACCGCAGGCGTAGCAGGGCTACGTCGAGGATTTTGTGATTGAGCCTCATTCAAATACGACCCGAAGATAAG
>JAJRQC010000066.1 GCA_024280455.1 Deltaproteobacteria bacterium
GCAGTAAAAAACATTTGCTTGAAAAGAAGAAGGGCCGTGAGAATTATTCTCCAGAAGTGCTTTTCAGTTCCTTAACCATATTGGAAGACGGAAGTTTGGCCGCAATTTAAAGTAGATGCCTCTTAGCTTGACGGCTATGCCGCTATGTCGGGCAATGCATGGGATTGTTGTGGTGTATTATTTTGTGTATTTTTAATTTCTATAGTTTTTGCCGCCTCGATCAAGGCACTTGTAAACATTGGCATACTGACAATACTCGTCGGCGTTAAGTTGCGAAGAGTTGTGGGCGTGGCAGCCATTGTAGATTCTCTCTTCCCGCCACCTTAAAAACGGACAAAATTCTCACATAAAAGTACCTGTCGTGAGAAAAGAGCTACCTGTAAAATTGAGAAAAACATGATTGTTCTCCCCTCCGGCTAATGCTGTAGCCTGCAGGAACCGCCCATGCCTTGGATCCTCCTCCCCCCTTCGGGGGGGATAAGAGGGGGGGGAAGAGGAGGTGGAGTGTGGTATATTGATATTATTTTCCCGAATAGTATCAAGCACACAACACCCCTCTTCCATGAATACCATATTAAAACATACCTGTTCCGGCAAGGGAGAACAGTCTGTTCGCTGCCCACATTGTGCAACCACCCTTATTGTTCGCCACGGTACATATCCTCGAGCACATCCCCATGAGCAGCAACTGCTGATCAACATCCAGCGTTATCGCTGCAAGGCACCCGCCTGTCCCTGGAAAACCTTTTCCATCCTGCCCTATCCATTTCTACCCATCATACGCCATTTCCAGCAGACTATTTTTTTCTTCCATACCCTTTTCAATATTGAGCAAAAAACGCAGGAGGATACGGCAAGGCAACTTGGGGTAACCCGGGGAATCATAAAACGCCTTGCCCGGTTTTGTCACCGCTTTGTCCCCTGGTTCGCCCGGGAGAAACATATCGGTGCATGGGGGCCGGATCCCGAGGTGAATCCAGACCACTTCTGGATGGATTATACCAGGGATTTTTCGCAGGCCATCTACCCGATGAGGTGGAAAATGTTCTAAACAACACAACTCATACCTATTCGTTTTTGTTGAGATATGTTGTCATCGTCACCATTATTAATCTTAAGAAAAGAGGTGAACATGACAACACCCGATGAAACAGAAGTTGCGGTCTGGAAATACGGCATCATCAGCCGCCTCCTCCACCGCAATGAGGAGGATACCCTCAACAATGAGCTGGTCCGACTTGCCGGCCAACCTTTTCGCAGGCCGGACGGTACACTGGTGACCTATTCACCGGAGACCCTGCGCAAGTGGCTGTACCGTTACCGCCATGGAGGCTAGCCTGCTCTTGGCGATATACCGAGAAAGGACCGGGGAACCCATGGGTCTGTTCCAAAAACAATAGCAGATCGCCTGGTTGAACTCAGGCAGGAGCATCCAAGGTGGACCTTGGCACGCATGCTTGATCAGCTGGTCAATGAAAAGCTCTGGAACATGGTTCACCCCTTCTTTTTCCTAAATCCTGCAAGACCAGCCAGGCCGGTGCCGAACCGGAACATGGTCTAAACTATAAAACGGGGTAAATGAAAAGGAGGTTGTCATAAAATTCAGTGTCCGGCTGTGGTTGCCGATAAGCGTTGCCCAACACATCCCTGTGGTTATGACAAAAATAAATAAATTACCAGTAACAGCCATAAAGATTTTCTTTTTCATTGTATTATCTCCCTGCTCTGAATGTTGTTCTTGCCCCCGGCAACATGCTGTTGACAACCACCGACTATCCCGCCGTAATCTTCCAACATTTATTTAACTGTACCACCCTCCAGGGTACATATGAGGTACAGATTGAGGAAAAAATAAAGATTTGGTATTGTTTATTTCAAAGGGATGCAACGTGTCCACTCGCTGCAATTCCATGTAAAAGGTGGTCGGGTCCGGTTGATATTGTAAACAGGGCCATTACCCACTTCACCACCCGCAGGGAGGACTCCTGTAATGAAGGAACGTACAATATGACAAAGGATGAGCTCAAGCTTGTGCGCAGTTCCGCCTCTTCCACTCCGGAAGCTCCTCTGCTTTCGGCTAAAGTACAGATCCCCAAAAACGGCGGGAGGACATTTCCGCGTAAGCGCCTTCTCCGACTGGTGGCCGACTTTCTCAAACAGGGCCATCTCTGGATACATGGTCCACCCGGCTCCGGAAAAACTGTACTGGCGGCAAATTACGGCGACCAGATCTCCATACCTGTCGCCTGGTATGAACTTGATCCGCTTGATGCCGATATCGTCTCGTTTTTTTCCACCTTTCCCCAGGCGTTTTCTTGCTGCCGTCCCGGCAGAACCAGCATAGGGGAACTTCCGCGATTACAGCCGGAAGACATGCTCGCGCTTCCTGTTTTTTCCCGAAAATTTTTCCGTAAACTCTTCAGCTTTTTCCCTGAAAAATGGACCCTCATCCTGGACAATTTCCAGGAAATCCCGGAAAAATCTCCACTTGTCCCTTTACTGGTTATCTGTCTGCAGGAACTCCCTGTCCACTGTCGGGCCATTATCCTCAGTCGAAAACCATCACCGGCATGTTTTGCCCGGTTGCGGATTGAAGGTCATGTTCAGGAAATGAATCCGGAAGTCCTGCGTTTTACTCCTGCTGAAATAAGCGAGGTCATGACCCTGCACGGCATCACCGGGGAACAGGAAAACTGTATCAGGTATCTTGAAAAAACCACGGCGGGATGGGCTGCCGGCCTGACCCTGCTGCTCAGAGAACAGAACAGGAAAGTCTGCGACCGGAACCCTGGAAACGAGCTGGACCGCCAGGAGCTCTTTGATTATTTTGCAGGCGTCATTTTTACAGGCCTTGATAAAGAGGAGAAAAACCGGCTGATGCTGGCCTCCCTGCTGCCTGAAATCCAGCCTGAACTCCTAAATCGGTTACAACCGGATGAAGCAGGCGGAGAATACTTTCTTCGCTTAAGTCGAGAGAATTTTTTTACATATAAGCTGGATAATCAGGGAAAGCTTTTTCAATTTCACCCCCTGTTCAAAGAATTTTTACGGCGGAAGGCCCATGACAACATGCCCGCCGCCACCCGTACCCGATTGCTGGAAAAAGCCGCTGATTATCTCCTTGCTGAAAACCGCTTCTCCGAGGCGATTGAGCTGCTCATCCAGGCGGAGAGCTGGCCCCGGACCCTGGACCTTATCCGGCAGACCGGGAAGATCATGCTTGACCAGGGCAGGTTCAAGACCCTTCTCCGCTGGCGGCAGGCTCTGCCCAGGGAGATCGTGCAGGCAGATCCCTGGCTTCTCTTTTTTTTCGGAGTAGCAACCACGGCCTTTGACCCTCTCCAGGCCATTGAAATCCTGAAATCAAGTTTTTCCCTTTTTCAGCGGCAGTCCAACAACACCGGGGCAATACTGGCCTGCTGCTCGCTGACAAATTCAATTATCAACCATCTTTCGGAACTGCCCGCCCTTGATCCCTGGCTGGATTTTCTTGAAGAACAGCTTGATCCCCGAACCTTCCTCAATGACGGTTCCTTTGAAAACGACTCCATTGCCAGCGCCGTTGCCCGGGCATTCGTGTTGCGCCGTCCGGCCCATCCCGATCTGGAACTCTGGCTGGCTCACGTGGTCGACCGGGGCGGCATGCACCCGGCCCTTATAACCCATTACCTGTGGACAGGACGCTTTCCCGAGGCCCGGGCCGCCCTGGATAACATCTATGCCCATATCGACCAAGTCGGCTCGAAACTGCTGCTGTCCGCCATCAAGGCCATGGAGGTCCAATATTACCTGATTATGTGTGATGCGGATAAATGTATCCGTGTTATCGAAGAATCACGAAACATGATGAGAAAAACCGGAATCCGGGTCTGGGAGGTTCATTTTTTTATTCTTGGCGCCGGCTGCCTGCTCAACTGCGGCAGACGGAAAGAGGCTGCCGGGTATCTGCAATTAATGGAGGAGAATATCGGCCGGGCCAGACTGCTTGAGCGCAGCTATTACCACGTGGTCAAAACCCTGGAGGCCCTGCTTGATGAAGATCTGCCGGCTGCAGACCGCCACCAGTGTTCTGCTCTTGATATGGCGGAAAAAATCGGTATGCCGTCCTATTCAATCTGGTGCTGGTATGGCTCGGCCCTGGTCGCTGTTTTTCAGGGAGATTACGAAGAAGCTCGTTCCCGTTTTTCCCGGGTATTTGAGCTGGCAGAGGCCCCGGGCAACCCATGGTTTACCTGCCAGGCCCACCTTGGTCTTGCCTTTATGTATTTTGAAAATGGTGCGCGAAAGCAGGCCGTCCGGCATCTAGGGCATGGTTTTTCATTGGCCCGCAAAAGAAATTACCTGAGCTTTTTTTTCTTTGTGCCCAGGATGATGGAAACGCTGGTGATTGCCGCCCTTGAAGAAAATATTGAAGCGGAAGTTGTCTGCAGGTTTATCCGCCGCTGGCAGCTGACTCCGAAAAACCCGCCCCTGCATCTCGACAACTGGCCATGGCCGGTGAAGATTTTCACTCTGGGCCGCTTCACAATTATTCGCCACGAAAAGAAGCTCAGCGCAACGGCTCACGCGAAAAACAAACCTGTTCAATTATTACAGGCAATCATTGCCCTTGGAGGCAGACAGGTGAGCAAGACCAGACTTGCCGATATCTTCTGGCCCGACAGTAACGGGGATGAACAGGCCGCCGCTCTAAAGACGACCCTGCATCGTTTGCGCCGGCTCCTTGATGTACGAAACGTGATAATTCAGACGCCCAACACCCTTTCCTTAAACGGCGGCCTCTGCTGGGTGGACTCCTGGCAGTTTGAGCGGCTGGCCGGGCTGGTTCTGAAGAACAACAACATAACCGAAGAAGAGAGAAAAAATACAATTGCACAGACTTCAGCTCGTTACCGAGGCGAATTTCTCCCCTTTCTTGAAGATGAGCCCTGGAGTTTTGCCTACCGTCGTCATCTCGATGACCTCAACGATCAGCTTGTAGCCAATGCCATGGATATTTCTCCCAAATAGAATGTCTATACAGACATTAACACCGCTGGATCTCCCCTCCCTTTTTTTAAAAAAAACAGACCAAATCCTTATTTTTTCTCAATCTGTACCTCATATGTACCCTGGTGGGTGGTATGGATTAAATATGAAGTATTGTTCTCGTCTCGGGTGCAAAAGATATGGTGGTGTCGGTAGAACCGTCTTCTTTTCATTATTTTTCATATAATTATAATAATTATAATTATCTATGGATGCGGGCGGGGAAAATAGATGAGTCTAAGGATTACTTACGCTAAGTGTATCCCCCTCATCTATGATTAATATTCAATTAAACAAAAGGGGGGTTAAACAAAATGAAAAAGAAACTATGGGCAGGACTGGCAACCGGTTTGGTGGTTGCCGGTATGGCAAGCGTGTCCCAGGCAACCCTGTTGACTATTGGCACAGCAACCTATGGCGGCTCGGATTACAACCTGATCTGGGATGATAATAACAATGGCAAGTCCGTTGTCTGGCTGGATTACTCAAATTCACAAACAAACTGGTCAAACCAAAACGCATGGGCAGCAGGGCTGGGCAGCCAGCTTACCTACAACATTGATGCTGCCTACAGTATAACCTGGGATGATGCCGCCTGGCGTCTGCCTGCTACGGTTGACGGTGATTACGTGGATGGATATGACGGTACGACCACCGGCGGGTACAATGTAACCAGTTCGGAGATGGGACATCTTTTTTATGAAGAGCTGGGGAATCTAGGATATTATGATACTTCTGGAAACTATCCGCAACCTCAATGGGGACTACAACATTCCGGAGATTTTGACAATTTAGTTGCTTCCTCGTATTGGTCCGGCACGGAGTATGCTGGTTATACGAACTACGCCTGGCAGTTCACCATATACACCGGCCACCAGAGCCTCAACGGCAAGGTCGGCGGCAGTGTTTCTGGTTTAGCGTTGCGCAGCGGACAAGTTTCTGCGGCAAATCCCGTCCCGGAACCTGCCACGATGTTGCTTTTCAGCACTGGACTAATCGGTTTGGCAGGGTACAGGAGAAAACGAAAAGGAAGTCGCGTTGGATCATTTGCGCATTCGAGTTATTTGAAGAAAAACGAGTAATACCCAACAGTATCCGCGCATGGAATGCACCCGACCGGGCTTATCACCAACACCCCGGCAGGTCCGGGGAGCATCGGGCAAGACTGATCCCTTTCTGCCTGTAGGCTGCAACGTCCCTGCCACTGACAGTGTATCTCCGCATGACAATCAGGAACCGGTGTCCTGATAATGGTGAATCTCCTGCCGTGAGGTTGGTGCGGAAAGCCAAGGGTCAAAATGATAGCCGGGTTGCCTGAGAGAACAAGGCAATCCGGTTTTGTATTGTTCATATCAGATACACAGGGAGGGAGTATGAAGGAAAAACATGTAAAGAACGTCTGTTTGCAGGTTGCGGCGCTGCTTGCAGTCCTGTCATTGAGTTGTAATCTCTCTGCCGCCGACCGGGTGGTGGTGGTTCCCCTTGGCGGCACGGTGGGGAATGCCACGGCCGCGGATGTGGTCAGGGGCAGAACCTTTTCCAGCACGGCGGCGGGCAGGGGCGCAACCGGAACCCTTATCCGTCATCCCATGGCCCGGACCTTTGTCACTCCCATATACGGCATGATCTTCAACCAGGTTCCGGCCGGTACCTTTACCATGGGCAGTCCGGCTGATGAGGCGGGAAGATTTACCAATGAGGGGCCGCAGGTGAAAACCACCCTCAGTCAGCCCCTGTACGTGCAGATTACCGAGGTGACCCAGTGGCAATGGCAGGCCGTGGTGCTGGCGGCCGAGTTCTGGGGCCATATCGGGGCGGATGTCCTGGATGACGCACCGTCAGGTTTCAAGGAAACCAATGGGAATATAAAAGCCGGCAATCCGGTGGAGCAGGTCAGCTATGCCGATATCCAGACCTGGATCGGCCTGCTCAATACCCTTGAGGGCAGAACCGGCTGCGGCACTTTGCACAGCGCCTGCTATCGGCTGCCCACCGAGGCGGAATGGGAGTATGCTGCCCGGGCCGGCACAACCACGGCCTATGGTAACCCCTATAACTATGACCTTGCCAACACGGTAACCGGATCTGCTTTCAATTCCAACCTTGCCGCCATGGGCTGGTATCTTTGGAATAATACCAATGGCGGCTATCCCGCCGGAACCAAGCCGGTTGCCCGTCAGCAGCCAAACAGCTGGGGCCTCTATGATATGCACGGCAATGTATGGGAGTGGTGCCGTGACTGGTACCTGGACACTTATTATGGCCTGTCCCAGCGGCCGACTGTTGATCCTGAGGGACCGTCAAGTGGCGCGAACCGCGCGGGTCGCGGCGGCAGCTGGGACCTCGGCGCCGGGTTCGCGCGGTCGGCGTACCGAAGCAGGATCACGCCCGGCTACCGCCTCATCAACCTGGGTTTCCGGCTTGTCCTGCCCTCAGGTCAGTGAGCCGCTGTGGACAGGGAGCATCACTCCTTGGGGGGCCAGCTCTTCTAACTCCACAAACATCCGCAGTTGAGCGTATAAACCGACATATCGGCTATCAACGGCCCATCCCCATTACCTCTCGATGCTATAGTTACGTGTGATATTAAAGTACAAAATATCACTTCCTGTAGCATCATCATTGAAAAATGGAATTTCATCTGAAAAAATCGGCTTTGAAGAAGTTAAATTCTGCAATTCAGGAGCAGTATAAGTTTTGGAATATGAACCCATAAAATCCGGATCCCCACCGCCCAGCCAACTTATGAGTTTTGTAAGACCATCTCCAATAACCTGTATAATTTCACCAGCCTTTTTTCCTGCTTCAGGACTACCGAAAATTGCTCCAATCGCAGTTCCTACTGCTGGGGCGACCTCGCCAACAGATTTAATTGCACTGTTGTAAGAATCTATATCTCCCTGATCCCATTCATAGAGGGTTGTTCTGAAATAGATAAAATCTCTGACTGGCTGCCATCCCCCCGAAGCTGGAATTATCAGGCCGTCAGTTTCTGAAAAATTTTTTGTTTCCCCTTTATCAACATTTGAAAATTCACTGCTTCCTTTAGCCCATGCAGAATCGTCTGCAATAATTACCCATGCAACAACAAGTTCGTCAGAGGCCGACAATTCGCTTGACTCGTCGATGCATTTTAAATGTGTGAATTTGACCTTGTAATTAGTTGGAAGAATTTGGAAGAGACTGAAATCACTATATCCGGAATTGCCTGATCTGACGTTGAATCGATAATATCCCGACCAGGCATCCTGAGGGATTGTGAATTGAAATTGTTTATCATTAAGTACCGTAGGCGTTGCGTTAAAATAAAATCCGGCAGAACGATATGCGCTCGCTTTTTTATTTAATGTATTCATAAAAAGATTAAGCGGTCTATTAAAATTTTTTCCGGTGACAAGAATATTACCGCCTGGATATACTGTCAATGGTTCTACTCTTGTAATCATTGGTGTGGGTTGTAAGCTTGCGCCAATAACAACACTTATAGGGGAACTGAATTTTTTATCGACTTCAACAATGACACGCGTTGCTTTTGTGTAATATCTATCATAAATATCTGGTGCAATAATTGTTGATGTTATCTTGTTATTATTAATTTGTTGGGGATGAATTGAGGCAACAAGAACATATTTTCCTTTTTTATATCGAAGGAAGTGAATCCATGTTTTTGCTGGATTATCTCCAAAGTTATTTCCCGAAAGAACAAATTTCTCGCCAACTCTAACGGATGGCCCGTCCGGACCTAAGGGTGAAAAACCAGTTATTCGAGGAGCATTTGCCACTAAACCAGCATTTTGTAGTGCCGCTATGTCGGGCAATGCATGGGGTTGTTGTGGTGTATTATTTTGTGTATTTTTTATTTCTATAGTTTTTGCCGCCTCGACCAAGGCACCTGTAAACATTGGCATACTGACAATACTCGTCGGTGTTAAGTTGCGAATAGTTGTGGGCGTGGCAGCCATCCTTACATTCAACGGGATCTGGTTCCATCTGTCCATAAGCTTTTTTCTTTGAACTGGAGACAGAACTTTAATTCCTGCTAACATTGCCAGTTCTATTTCTGAAAAGCTACTACTACCAGAGTTGAGTTTTTCCAGAGTATGCATAAAAATTGGGACTATGGGATCAGGTGTATTGCTGATTTTTTTCAACTGATTAAAATGCTGAACAGATTTCATCATTTGATTTGCCGGGTTTAAACCAGCAGCGATAGCTACATTATTGCTTTCCCCCGACTTTACCCGATACACACTGTTCGCCCAACCTCCTCCACAGGTTTCCTTGCTGTTTCCAGCGCAGGCCATGTTACAGTTGTCCGCTTTGCCGAGGCGACCGTAGCTATTACCGCAGAAACAGTACTGGCTGTATTGGAGCCCGGCATACCCGAAACCCTTTTTTCTGCAGGTCTCCATACACAGTTTTTTAGTCATCTGTGGCGAATTAAACGTATACCCTGAAAGATCACGATCTTTCAGGTCCCGAAAACACCCGAGATAAGAATTGTCACCTGCGGTTGATACCGAGGTCCGGACTATATCCGGCAGGATGACACCGGTTCCCATAACCGCACCGCCACTTCCGCTTTGCTGTTTTGGTGGTGTTTTTATTATTTTTTTATCAAGATAGGCCTGCCGTTTTGCATTTTCATTGTTTGCAAAACGGTAATTTTCACCATGCATACACCAGTTGTAATGGCCGTTTCTGTCGTTACTCCAAACAGGAGGAACGATTCCTGGAAGATTATGTTGTTGACCGAAATTGTACTGCTGGACAGCAGTATCTGCGTAATTGCTACAGATTTGCTCTTTATCGGCGCTGATAGCCTGCAAGCAAAACATGACCGTCATAGCAAAGAAGCAAACGGAAACAGATGCTGTCTTTTTCATGGTACCCTCCATATTTTTCAATCTCGTTTTTTTAAAAGATTTTATATTCAATTGCCGGCATCCTCCTCGTTAATGTCCTTGAGCACATCGGAGATGTGACATGACCACCAGCTAATTGGTAGCGATGCCGGGTTCCTGAATAAAAAACTATCCTGCCGAATCGAACACCATATGGGGATTTAGATAACGGGTATTGCCTGTTTTTTAACTGACAGTACCATCAGCCCGGGTACATATGAGGTACAAATTGAGAAAAAAAGAAAGATTTGGTATGCTTTTTAGAACATTTTCTCTGTCGAGTTATTTGAAAAACGAGTAATACCCAACAGTATCAGCGGATAGAATGCACCCGACCGGGCTTATCACCAACACCCCGGCAGGTCCGGGGAGCATCGGCGGCGGAAACGGGTTGCGGCCGGGATATGCAGTGCATGCCGCCACCGTGCCAGTTCAGTTGGAGTGGGTTAATTTGCACGATATCGTATCCAGGAAAAACTTTTTGCATTATCTCCACCATTTTCCCGTCTTTGCGTTTCACAGAATCCAACTGCTCGGTAGTCCCATAGGCCGGCAGCAAAATCATTTGGTTGGCAATAATGAAGTTGAGATAACTGGTTGCCGCCACCAGGATGAGCCTCTCTCCCCGGGCAAGGCTGATCCCTTTCTGCCTGTAAGATGCAGCATCCCTGCCACTGACAGTGTATCTCCGCGTGACAAGGTCGGGAACCGGTGTCCTGATAATGGTAAATCTCCTGCCGTGAGTATCTGTGGCTTGACGGAGAATCCTGAAATTTTCTTCCAGTCTCCGATAAGTTATCAGGGTTACGGGATTCGTATTTTTTTCCGTTTCCGGGATGCCTGCAAGCAGGATGGTGTCGGGGCCGGCAAAGCGGACGTATTCGTCCAGGTGCCCCCCTGCGCCGCGTCCCCAGTAACCGCCGCTGATTTCGGCAAAGCCGTATGGATCTTCGGCAACGCCCTTTTTCATCCAGATCGCTTTTTTTTGTCCAAGAACTTCCAGAATTTTTTGCTCAAGTTCCAGTTGGCTGTATTGCGGATTTCTGTCCAGGAGGACAGGAGACAACAGCACCACCCCCTCGCCATTGACTTCAAAGGCACCGCCCTCAAGTACTATATCAGCCGGCAGAACCCTGCAGCCGGTCCGTGAGGAAACGGCGTGGATAAAATGTATGTGCGCGGCCAGAATTGGCGCTGTACCTGGAGAATCCAGCGGCAGCCAGCCGCTGTGGAGTGTGCCGGCAATGACGATTCCGCCCTGTGCATTCCGCAGGAATAGCGGGCCGCTGTCGCGAAGCCAGAAAAAAGCAGGGTCGGTTGAAAAAACCGTATACTGCGAAGACGAAATTCCGAGCCGAGAAAAATATTCATAGTCCTCCAGGCGCATCTCCGCTGCCTCGACCACGAGGTTGACATGCACATGGTCGGCAAGGGCGGCAACCATCCGGCGAACTACCGGTGCATACCGCCGACCTTCCTTCCGGGTTCCGAATCCAAGCCATATCGCCTCCTGTCGTGCCCATTCCGGCGGACAGGTATAGGATGACGACGCGGCAGCAGACCAGGGCTGGAGTACGGACAGCCGACATATCAGAAAGAAGAGAAACAGGATTCTTCCCAGGAGGCTGTCATGTAACCGGCGCTTCATCGACTTTCAGGCCGACATCATCACGGTCCCCGCCCCGGATCAAATCCGACAGGCAGGTTTGCTGAACTGGGGGTTGGGATATCGTGTATGTCGGCCTTCATATCAGGTATGGTCGGCATGCCCTGCTTCGACATGACAGCCGGTTTCGTATTTAATTCTACGGACTTGCCCTGCCTGATCACCGAGGGCAAGACAATATTTCCGTGGGTGCCGTTCCATACAAAGGGCATCTTAAAATATTGCTTGACCAGGACCTTGCCTCCGTGAAGAATCAATGTTTCCAGGGTTGCTACCTGGAACGGCTCGGCTGGTAAGGTCAGGAAGATGTCCATTTGCCCCTGAGAACCTCTATATTCTCTGGTTGGTTTATATCCCACATTGACAGGCTTCAGGTTGATATCATATAGAAATGCACCGCCGTACATCTGGTTACTGATAGTATTAGCTGTTCTGTAGTAAAACCTGATATGCATGCTCTTCCCTTCAAGGGAAACCAGCTCGGCCCGTTCTATCCTATTTGCCGGTATGGTGCCGGCAACCTGTACCGGCCCTTCCTTGATAGGTCTTGGAATGGAGATCGGCGTGGCTGCGACAACTCCGCCGTCGGCCTTTTTTGCGACCTTGCCGACCTTCGGCCTTGTTATCGCTGATATCTGTTTTGGCAGGTGCCGATCAAGGTAGGCCTGCCGCTTGGCAGTTCCATTCTTCACGATATTTTCCGGCGTGGCCATGCACCAGGCATAATGGGCATCGCGGTCATTACTCCAGACTGGTGGTACAATACCGGGCAGCTTATACTGTTTGCCCAGGTCATACTGTTTAACGGCATTATCGGCATAACTGTTACAGAACTGCTGGATATCCATCCCGAATCCCACTGTGGCTGTGAGTAGCAGAATGACGGCAAGCATTAACGGAATACGTGGTAAATATTTCACGGTACCCTCCCCAAGTAAATAATATATTTCTTTCCAGCGAACCTGTTCATCTCACACAATGGAACATTGTGAACTTCTATAAACCTAATACCACCAGTCAAGATACAGATGAGGTACAGATTGGATAAAAAAATATTTTTTGAGGGCCTGAAGAAGGGGCCTGAACCCATTTTTCAGGAACCTGCTCAGCGGACAGAATCGTGCGGGGAAATGGTATATTATATTGACGTCCCCGGCCCCCTGATAGTTTCCCGGACGGCCCCTGCCGGAATTGCCAAAATCGTTCTCCAATGCTATGCTTTTTCCATGAATGTCCTGGAACAAATATCTACGGGGCCGAGGGATGGCTTTATCGGAAACTTTCCGGCACAAACCAACCCAGGCAGAAGATATCTTCTCCCGTTACTCATCCTGCCCCCGTGGGAAAAGCGTGGCATGGGAAAAGCATGGGAAAAGGGGACAGATCTATTTTTTTCTTGTGCTTTGATGCTGTGGCGGCTAATCATGGTCTATGCCAAGGTCAGCACGAATCCTCGTTGCCAATTTTCCTCATCATATTGTTCAGCGCGGTCATAACCGCCAGGCAGTATTCATTGGTGATGATGACTACAATTATTATCGGGAGAATCTGACGTTTTTTAAACGTGAGTTTGGGTGTAAGATTTATGCCTATTGCCTGATGACCAATCATATCCACCTGGTGCTGGATATTCCATATAAGGATGGGCTTGGGCTGCCATAGTTGCGCCCTGCTCGGAAAATTACAGCTCCCATGGTATTACCCGGACACAAATCATAAATGACTGGGCAGCAATTTGCACATGTTTCAAAATAGTTAACGA
>JAJRQC010000067.1 GCA_024280455.1 Deltaproteobacteria bacterium
AAGCGCAGACTTCGGTGCTCCATATTCGTTTAGATAAGCGTAGACTTCGAGCAGGCCGACGAATCAGATAAGCGCAGCGAAGCGGAGACTTCGAT
Source organism: Deltaproteobacteria bacterium (assembly GCA_024280455.1). GTDB lineage: Bacteria > Desulfobacterota > Desulfobulbia > Desulfobulbales > Desulfobulbaceae > DRLX01. Next base: position 96 of record JAJRQC010000067.1, read on the forward strand.
AGCTTGCCTATGTGAGGAGGCCTGATCGAACGAAGAGGGGGTGCTGGTGAACGCTTACTACTACTGTATCCTGCAGCAGCCCTCAGGGGGTAGTTCTTTCAGGCTATGTTCATTATCGAAGTCTACGCTGTCTGGTTGTGGCTGCTGCCTGAAAATAGAGCCTAGCCATGCTGGTTTTTTTTGAAAAACGGTGTCCTCTATTTTGTCAATGATAACAAGTATCCGGGGAGAGAAGAATGACAACGGAGAAGAACGGTAACGAGGGCCCGCAGAACCCCTGGTTGGAAAAGGGTGGCTGGCACCATATTATGCGAGGTATCTGGCGTACGCCCTTAGGTGTTTTTGCCATCGTCATAACCACTGTGAGTATCACCCTGATGCTCATCGGGATGGGGGCTGAATTACTGGGGTTCTTTAAAAATCCCTATGTCGGGATCTTTATCTACATGATCCTGCCCGGTGGCATGGTTCTCGGTCTGCTGCTTATTCCGGTGGCCGCATATCTGCGGCGCAGGCAGTGGCGAAAAACCGGAATTACAAAAGATCATCTGCAGCTTGATCTGAGCAACCCGAAACATCGTTTATTTCTCGTTGGTTTTGTGATCCTGACAGTGACCAATATGGTTATACTTGGGGTGGTCGGATATGAAGGCTATCATTTTACTGATTCGCCGTATTTTTGCGGCATGGTCTGTCATAAAGTTATGGCCCCGGAATATACCGCCTATCAACGTTCACCCCATGGCCGGGTATCCTGTGTTGAATGCCATATCGGTCCCGGTGCCGAATGGTTTGTGCGGGCCAAGCTCTCCGGCCTGCGCCAGGTGTATGCCGTTTTAACCAACAGTTACAGCCGGCCGATTCCTTCTCCGGTGGAGGCGCTGCGACCGGCCCGCGATACCTGTGAGGAATGTCACTGGCCGGAAAAATTCTACGGGAAGAAGGTAAAAGAGTTTATACGATACAGTGATGCTGACCAGATCACCCCGGAAAAGACGGAAATATCCTTGCATATTGGCGGGCATAATCCCATGACCGGTGCCTTTGAAGGCATTCACTGGCATGTCAGCAAAGATGTTGAGGTGCAATACATGGCAGCAAACGAGAAAAGAACCAGTATTGCCCGGGTTAAGGTGACGCGTCCGGATGGTTCAACCGATGAGTTTGTTAACTCGGACATCAAAATAGAAGATGGATACGTGGCCAAATGGCGGACAATGGACTGTATCGACTGTCATAACAGACCTACCCATATTATGGATATGCCGGAAGATGTGGTTGATTTCGGCCTGCTCAGTAAAAAGATCAATCCGGATATCCAGGGCATCAGGGAAGACTCCTTGACCGCTATCGAGGTCAGCTACGCATCTCAGGATGATGCCAGGGAGAATCTGGTCAATAATCTCATGGAGCTGCAGCGGAACCGCAATCCCCTCCAGGCGGCAAAGTATGAGGGAGATATCAAGAAGGCCGGGGCATACCTGCTCGGAAGATATCTGGGCAATGTCTGGCCCGATATGAAGGTGGCGTGGGGTACATATAAAACCCATCTCGGGCACCAGTATGCCGACGAGGGATACGGCTGCTGGCGCTGCCATGATGAAGAACATGAAAACAAAAAAGGGGAGACCATCAGCCAGGATTGTTCACTGTGTCATGATGAGCCGGAATAGAGAGTGGTTGTTGTAGGCCTGAAGGGGGGCAGAGAACGCTCTGCCACTGTTCTCTGTAAATCGGAGTCAGCCTGGAATGTTTCAACCGGGACGGGCTCCGATTTTTTTTACCCTCCGGTCAAGTCCCTTTGTGCCATCCTGGCAGAACAGTGTGCCATTTTGACAAGGAAAAAGTCTCCTGTCTCTTTATCCTCCTTGATATTATTACGTTTTTTTAACTGGCACGGTAATCGCTATACAAAAGGTACAACAAGCGAAACACAGCGAGACAAAAAAGAAATACAAGTTCAAAAAAATATCAGGAGAGACGCCATGACCGCTACAAACACTATCACTAAGACCAGAGCCAATACAAAAACTTCCGTTAATACCCAGGCCGAAGTTACTAGCGGAGCCCTGGTTTCTATCAATGTAGCCGGCGCAATTATCGGGTTATGGTCCTTGGCCAGCCTGGTTGGTGGAATTGTTGCCGCCGGTGGCCCGATCTCACTTGTCAAGGCATGGTTTGGCGCAGTAGCCGGGATGTAATACAACGGGATCGAAACAAAAACGAAGAAAGAATAAAAAATAAGTTGAGTTAAAAAGAATCAGGAGATATGCCATGACCGCTACAAATACCATCGCCAAGACCAGGGCCAATACAAAAACTTCCGTTGATACCCGTGCCGAAGTTGCTGGCGGTGCTTTGGTTTCGATCAATGTAGCGGGCGCGGTAATCGGTCTGTGGTCACTGGCCAGCCTGGTCGGCGGAATGGTTGCCGCCGGTGGCCCGATCTCGCTTGTTCAGGCATGGTTTGGCGCAATCGCAGGAATGTAAAAAGCCAATAGCCGGAAAGGCAGTAAAAAATATTTTTAAAACAGAGGCGGGGTTTGTCCCCACCTCTGCTTTTTTATTTTTCAGATGGAGCTTGCCTTGTTTATTTTTTGCAGAGTTGCTCAATGTTTTCAGCCTTCCTGACTTTGCTGAATTTACATAAAAATTCGTAGACGAGAGTGAGGATTCCGGGGACCATATCAAGGCTGTAGCGACCATCCACCTTGACAGTTTTTTTGTAAGCCATCCTCAGCAAAACTGACCGATTTGCGTCGCTGATGACCGCCAATTTCATTTTACTGCACAGTTCCTCCATTCATGCTCCATTGGCAATATTAACAGTTTTGATGAAGCCCATGCAGTAGTGTTTCTAACCACATCAAGCCTGATTATAGAGTAGGTTCAGGGCTCAGGAAGCAAACCCGTATCATCGTCTTCCCGGGTCTTGACCGCCCGGCTTTCGTCAAGACTCTGAACCCCTTCCATCATCATGCCCATAAAACCGCCGATGGGAGGCGCATTGTTCAAGATGTCGGGGATCCCTTTTGTATAACTGAAATGACCGTTCGTCATTCCCAGAAGCGCGTAAACCGCTTCCTTCTTGCGTAACTTCCGGTAACCGGCGTACACGATTTCACCTTCTCTGAAAAAGACCATTCCACGTCCTTTCTCCAGGGTAATATCTATGGTCCCTGTTTTGCGGACGGCATTAATCAGCTGGAAGAGATCAACCGGTGCGATCTCGGAGAGTTCACCGGTCATGCCTGATGCAATATTTCCGGATTTTAGCGTCATTGCCTGGGCCCGGTCCACCAGCAGCTTGAATAAGAACATCTGAAGCACCGGGTATTTTTTTAGTATTTCTTTAAAGTTCTTTACACTGAGCAGTGCCAGCTGCGAGGTGTTGAGAGAAACAATCGAATGTGTAAACGGCTCTGCCGAAAGCAGGCTCATTTCACCAAACATTTCTCCTTCTCCAAGGTCGACCAGTTTGGAGCCATCGTCGGCTCTGACCTCGACCTGGCCCTGTAATATTATAAAGAAATTGGTGCCGGGAGAGCCTTTCTTAACCACCATCTTGCCAAAGGGAATGGTTTTAAATTCAAGGAGCACCGTCAGGTCGGTCAGGGCGTCATCTTCCAGGGGATCAAATAATTTAATTTTGCGCAGAACCCCGAAGTACCGTTCAAGATGCTTTTTTCGACGCTTTTCTTCCGCCTCATCAAGCAGTTTCATCTGCAGGGTGGCAAAATCCCGATCCTTTTTGTACTCGAAATGAATCAACCCTTCACAGCCGCCGCAATCGTACCTGGTTTTCCGGGTGGGTATTCTTGAAATACCACCAAGTTTTTCCTTTGTAGCGACAACCGCTGCCACCTGGCGGGCAAGATAGAGACAGCCCGGCTTGTAGTTTGACAGCGACAGGGCGTAGCTTTCAACTTTTATTTCCTCGCCAACGCTGTACAGGGGGCATGACTCTTCGTTGACAATGACGAAGATCGCATTACGAAATTTTTCTTCCTTTTTTTTCATTTTGTACCCAAGTTGCTGAGTGCATATTGGAAAATGCTAATTTTTATCACTATGTCATCAGGTTGCCAGAAAATAAGAAAAAAATATATGAATTTTTAACAACATGGTCAAATATCAACCGCTGGCCTCGAATAAATTTTTGTGAAAACCACCCTGAACAGCACCATTGTTCTCCCCCATTTCTGGACAGTCGGAAAAACCTATTTAAAAAAACAAGAGGATGGATTATTCATTTTTTCATGGAATATAGCCTCTACCTCAAGATCTTTGTCGGCATTCTGGCAATTGTCAATCCACTGGGAGCAATTCCGGTTTTTCTTTCTCTCTGCGGAGATCGCACGCCTAAGGAGTCCTATGCGGTTGCACGGGTTACGGGGATTTCTGTTGCTCTGGTGTTGCTCATCTCGGCCTGGTTAGGGAAACCGCTGCTTAATTTTTTCGGCATTGGTATCCCCTCGTTTCGCACAAGCGGCGGCCTGTTGATCTTGCTCATGGCTATTGCCATGATGCATGCAAAGCAAAGTCATGCCAAACGCAGTCCTGAGGAAAAAGATGCGGACAGTGACAAGGATGATGTTGCCGTGGTGCCGCTTGCCATTCCCCTGTTGGCCGGACCGGGAGCGATCAGTCTTGTCGTTGTTGAAGGACAGCACGCAGCACATCTGACCGATCGTTTGCTGATCAGTCTCTGTATTGTTGCAGTGTCGGCAATTGTCTGGATAACGTTGCTTCTTGCTGAACCCATCGGTAAACGACTCGGAGTTACCGGCCTCAATATCGCTACCCGGATCATGGGCCTTCTGCTCTCGGCAATCGGTATCCAGATGATTGCAGAGGGGTTGCGGCAGTTGTTCCCCGGTCTATCCTGAAAATGCAGTCACCAAGGTTTTATTTACGGGAAATAGAAGGCATGACCAGGAACCGTCATTGTCGCCGGGGCTGAGTTCCATTCCGGGTATATTTTTTCACTAAGACGGTATGATATCATGTTCCACTGGCTGCGAGATCATCGCCGGAAAAAAATTCTTCAAGAACCGTTTCCGGTCCAATGGCAGGAGATTCTTGAGGAGAAGGTCCGTCATTACTCCTTCCTGAATCTGGAGGAGAAAGACCGTCTGCAGCAGTTAATTCAGGTGTTTGTTGGCGAGAAAAAATTTGAGGGTTGCAACGACCTGAAGGTTACCGATGAAATACGGGTTGTTATAGCGGCAGAGGCATGCATGCTGATCCTGGGTCTGCCCAACGACTTGTATCCCGGCCTGATAACCCTGCTGGTCTATCCTTCAACCGTTGTTGTGCCTCCGCCCCAACAGAATGTTTTTACACAGAATCCATTTGTTGAACGGTCGGAAACCGCTATTTACGGGCAGGCATTCCACCGTGGTCCTGTGATTCTGGTATGGGATGAGGTCAAACGGGGGGCGCGATATCCTGAATCCGGACATAACGTGGTGTATCACGAATTTGCCCATTTGCTGGACATGGAATCCGGATCGGCAAATGGAACACCCAGGCTGCATAGCCGGGACCAGTACAGGACCTGGGCAAAGGTTTTTACAGAGGGATTCCTTCTTCTACGTCGGAAATCGGACAAAGGTGAAAAAACCTTTCTTGATTCGTACGGCGCCCTGAATGAAGCGGAGTTTTTTGCCGTAGCAACGGAATATTTTTTTGATCGGCCCATGCAAATGGAGAAAAAACGCAAGGCACTGTACGACGTCCTTGCCGGATTTTATCAACAGGATACGGCCGGGCGTCAACGTCGTTCTAAAAATGATGACTGACCGCTGAAAAAAAGAGGGCGTTTGTATTTATAAACGCCTTTTTTTTTCCTTATTGTCTCCCCGCCTCAAGATTGAGTCTGTTTTCTCTGTTGCGGTTCTGCCGCGACCACCTGACGACTCAGGGTGAACAGGTCATGGACGGATAAACCAGCATGGCTGGACCAGATTTATAATGTTACAGCCACAACGAACGATGAAAATAGCCTGATACGACATCACTTCGTGGGCTATTTTTGGATAAAGTATCAGCGGCAAACTGTTTAATAGGGCTACTTTTTGCTGTTTCATTCCGTTCCCCGGCCTGGATCACATACTGGAGCATGTCTCCTTATGGATGGAACGGGAAAACTATCGGGGTGAGAAGAACGGTAATCACCCCGACCAGCAGGGAGAGCGGAACCCCGATCTTGACGAAATCACCAAAGCTGTATTCTCCAGGGCCATAGACCATCAGGTTAGTCTGATAACTGACCGGAGAGATAAAACTGCAGGAGGCGCCAACCATAACGGTAATGGCAAAGGGCATGAAACTGACTCCGAGATTTTCCGCTATGGTCAGGGCAATGGGAAACATGAACACAGCGGAGGCGACGTTGGTTACCATGGCATCCATGGCAATACAGCCGAGGAAAACCACGGCCAGGGCAAGGTAGACGTTATCTCCACCCAGGGCTCCTAGAAAGTTGCCGATCACATCCGACAGACCGCTGGCCGTGACTGCAGATTCCAGGCCCATGGCCGAGGCAATGACGATCAGGGTCGCAAAATCCACCGATTTTCCGGCGCTTTTCAGGTCCATGCAGCCGCTGAGCAGCATGGCACCGGCGGCAAGCAGAGCGGCGTTGAGCATGGAAAACCAGCCCAGGGTAACGGTGACTACCATGGCCATGGTTATCAGCGTCGCCAGGACCGCCTTGTCGGTCCGCTGGATGCGTGCTCCGCGCAGCTTTTTGGTCATGAAAAATTCAGTTTCATTCCGGTTGCGATAGAAAAAAGGATCACGGACTTCAAGCAGGGCGACATCTCCAACCTGGATAACTGCATTTTCAAGGGGATAATCCATGGCCGCTCCTTCCCTGGCCATACCCACCAGCCAGACCTCAAATTCACGATCTTCCCGTTTAAGATCACCTATCCGCTGGCCAAGAAAAGTGTTTTTTTCCGAAACCGCAACTTCAACCAGATGGTGACGATAGCGGTTGGATTTTACCTTTTTGGTGGCATAGAGCGGCATCAGGCCAATAGTGGCCCAGAGTGTTTTCGCACCATCGATATCAGCGGAAAATGCTATGTAGTCCTTTGGCCGAAGAATGGTGCTCGGATCGAATTCCAGTTTGTTGCGCTTTCTGAGCAGGCAGATGATGGAGAAACCTTCCGGGGATGCCAACCCGGCCTGTTCAATTGTCTTGCCGGCCAGGGGGCCTTTCGGGTCGACCTGAAGTTCAACGCGAAACAGGCGGCGTTCTGTTTGGGCAAGAACGCCGGTTTTGGCTGGGGATGCAGGCAGTAGCCACCTGGAAAAAAGCATCAGAAAACCGATACCGGCAATGGTGATCGGTACACCGATCCAGGAGAGATCAAACAGGCCGACCGGTTCCATATGTATAGGGATATCCCCTCTGGCCAGCTGTTCTTCGATCAGCCCGGCAATGACCAGATTGGTTGCAGTGCCGATTAAGGTGCAGGTGCCGCCGAGGATAGAGGCGTAGGAGAGAGGGATGTACAGTTTCTTGGCATCAAGGCCGCAAGATCTGGAAAGGTCGCGGATGACCGGGATCATCATGGCTACCAGCGGGGTGTTATTGAGAAATGCCGAGCCAAAGGCGATGCTGGGTAGAATTTTAATCTGGGCCATAATGACGGATTTGGGGCGACCGATAAGCTTTTCACTCAGGATCGAGATCGCCCCGGTGGAGTACATGCCTGCAGCTATCATGAACAGGGCGCCGATGGTCATAACCCCGGGGTTGTTGAACCCTTTGAGTGATGCTTCAAGCGGTGCCAGTTTGAACGTAATAGTCAGGGTCAAGGCTCCGATAAAGATTGCAGCAGGCGGCAGTTTGCTGAAAATCAGCAGGCCGAAGGTGAGGGCAAGGATGGCGATGGTCAGGTAAATTTCAAGCATGATTATGAAGAATTCGGCTGGACTTTCGTTTGAGTTTTTGTCTATGATACTTCGGGAATTGTTAAAGAGAATTATTTATATATGTACCCGTAATTATTTTATACGACAACATTTTTAATGTTCATGTCGGGGCATAATTCCTGCCGCAACACAGGTTGGGAATATTTGCCGCCTGTCGGCTGTATCGTATCGTTTTCCGGCGGTACGGTGGAAGGCTTTCATGTGGCCGGAGGGCAGTGGCAACATTCAGATCGCCGAGATGGCGTGTTCTTCTTAATGGTTGAAACGGCATAGTACACTATGCGTGAGAATAAAAAAGAAAGAAAAAAAAAGAAAGGAGATTGTTATGCAATTGAAAATTCGGAACAATATTTTTGTATCGTCTATCTTGACAGTCTGTTGCATCTCCACCACGGCTGTAACTCTTTATGCGGCGGATGCGAAGGGGGCGGCAGCCAAGGGTGTGGAGCAGGCCTCTCAGGCTGCAGACTCGGTTAAACTGCAGGAAGCATTAAATCCTGATACCTATACCCATTACGCCCAACTCGGCAAAGACTGGCTTTTTACCAACGGCCCCGGGTTACTTGTCGCCCTGATCATTCTGGTTGTCGGTCGGTGGCTGGTAATGTGGTTGGCATCCCTCGGTAGAAAAGCGATGGCAAAAGGAGGTGTTGATGAAACCCTGAGTCGTTTTCTGGGTAAGCTTATCTATTATGTTCTACTCACTGCTGTAGTCATTGCCGCCGCTGATCAGGCGGGTATTAAAACCACCTCTTTTATTGCCATTCTCGGTGCCGCCGGTCTTGCTATCGCTCTTGCCCTGAAAGATTCACTGGCCAACTTTGCCTCCGGGGTCATGCTGATCCTGTTTCGGCCGTTCCAGGTTGGTGATGCCGTCACTGCCGGTGGGGTCACCGGCAAAGTCCAGCAGGTCGATATTTTCAGCACCATCATTCTCTCCCCTGATAACAAGAAATTCATCATCCCCAACAGTACCATTACCGCCGGAGTCATTACCCAACATCAATGCCGATCCGATCCATAGAGTCGATCTGGTTATCGGAATCGGTTATGATGACGATATCCGACTGGCGAAGACGACTTTTGAAGATCTTGTCAGAGCTGATGAATGGACTCTTGATGATCCGGGGCACCGACCATAGCGTAACATCTTGCAATTCCGTGCTGTGCAAAAGGCGTTTTTGATTTTTTACGGATCCGTCAATAATGACCGTGTTGAAGAAAAATGTGAATTAGTTCTGTACTTTTTGCTGACGATAGAGTTATTTTCCTTAAGTAGTATCATTTATCAATCTTAAATGTTTCTTTTTAAATTGTCTACACCTACAAATAAAGTTTCTGTAACCGGAGGAGAGATGGTACGCGTACAAAAAACTTTTGCAGGGTCGCTGACTGTTTTGCTGGCAACAGCCTTGTTGCTGGTTGGCTGCAGTAAGGAAGAGGTGGTGGAGAAGTCGGAAGTCGTTCGTCCGGTCAAGATCATGACCGTCCAGGCTGGTACAGCCTCTTTCAGTCATGGGTTTCCCGGTAAGGTACGAGCATCCAGGCGCTCAGAACTTTCATTCAAGGTCTCCGGTCCCCTGGTTTCCCTGCCGGTAGAAGAAGGACAGCACGTCAAGAAGGGTGATCTTGTCGCCCAGATCCAGAAGCGGGACTTTCAGACCGCACTAGATGAGGCCAAGGCCCGTAACCTGGAAGCTGAAAAACAGTTTCGCCGTTATAAAGAGCTGTATGCCAAGAAACAGGTTTCCCGGGCCGATTATGATCGGTATCGGGCAGCCCGTGATGTTGCCAGGGCACAGCTTGAAGATGCGCGTAATGCTTTAAAGGATACTTCTCTTCTGGCTCCCTTTGACGGGGTCATTTCCAAACGGTTTGTGGAAAATTTTCAAAAGGTGCAGGCCAATGAGCCCATTGTCAACCTGCAGGATATCACCCGTATTGAAATTCTGGTTAATGTGCCGGAACTGCTGATGGCTGAGCTCAGGGACCAAAAGAAGCTACAGATTCATGCCTCCTTCGAGACCATTCCCGGTAAAGAATTTCCCCTGACGGTCAAAGAGTTTTCAACCCAGGCCGACCCGGCAACCCAAACCTATCAGGTCGTTACGGTCATGGACCAGCCGGCAGAGGCAAATATCCTGCCCGGTATGACGGCCATGGTCAAGGCGCAGGCAAGCCCCGCGGTTCATGACGCCGACCGGAATATACTTATTCCCGCCATTGCCGTCCTGGATGCCCCTGGCAATGAACCGTATGTCTGGCTGCTGGATAAGGAAAAATCAACGGTCCACAAGACCAGGGTAACCGTCGGTCGTCTGGAAGGATCGAAAAATATCTTTATCAAAGACGGACTGAAAGACGGTGATATTGTCGTTATAGCGGGAATCATGCAGCTTGAAGAGGGCATGAAGGTTCGTCCCTGGGAAAAACAGCGAGAAGGAAAGTAAGGTATTGTTATGAATATCGCTGAATGGTCCATAAAAAAATCCGTTATCACCTGGACCATGACCGTGGTTATGCTGGTCCTGGGGTATTATTCCTACATGGGACTGCCCAGACTGGAAGATCCTGAATTTGCGATCAAGAATGCGGTCATTATCACCCCCTATCCCGGCGCCTCACCCAAGGAGGTCGAGGAAGAGGTCACGGAATTGATTGAAAAGGCCTGCCAGGAACTGGGCCAGCTCAAACGGGTGGAATCCTATTCGGCCCGGGGCCTGTCCACGGTCAAAATAGAAATTAAGGACAAGTATGACAAAAATGCCCTGCCTGCCGTCTGGGATGAGCTCCGTCGCAAGATTCTTGATGTGACGCCTCAGCTTCCTCCCGGGGCCGGTCCTCCCATTGTCAATGACGCCTTTGGTGATGTGTTCGGCGTGTACATGGCCCTCACCGGCGAGGGCTATACCTTTGCTGAAATGAAGGATGTGGCCGAGCTGCTCAAGCGTGAATTGCTGACCGTGCAGGACGTGAAAAAAGTTACGTTGTTCGGGGTCCAGAGCGAGGCGATTTACGTGGAGATGTCTCGTGCCAAGATGGCTGCGCTCGGCATTACACAACAGGAGATTTTTGACGCCCTGCAGGCCAAGAATATGCCGGTGGATTCGGGCCGAATCAAGATTGGGCCGGAATACATGGCTATTAATCCCACCGGAGAGTTCAAGTCGGAAAAGGATTTCGGCGGCCTGTTTATTGCCGCCAAAGGCGGGCGGCTCGTCTATCTCAGAGACGTGGCCACCATCCGTCGTGACTATGTAGATCCGCCGAAAAAACTGCTTCGGGTCAACGGAATTCCAGCGATCGGGATTGCCGTTTCAACGGTCCAGGGAGGAAACGCGGTCACCATGGGCAATGGGGTACTGAAACGTATTGACGGGTTGATGGATCAGATCCCTCTGGGCATGGAACTGGTTGAGATATCCATGCAGTCCAAATCGGTAACCAAGGCGGTCAATGGTTTTATCATTAACCTGCTGGAAGCTGTTGCCATCGTGATCGTGGTTCTGCTGATCTTCATGGGGTTACGTTCCGCTCTTATTATCGGTTTTATTCTGGTGTTGACCATTGCCGCCACTTTTGTGGTCATGGGCTATTACCAGATAACTCTTGAGCGAATCTCTCTTGGTGCATTGATCATTGCGCTCGGCATGCTGGTGGATAACGCCATCGTGGTTGTGGATTCCATGAAGATGCGTATGCAGAAGGGAGAAGATGGACTTGCAGCTGCAAAAGCGGTGGTCGGTCAGAATTCCATCCCGCTGCTTGGTGCCACCGCAGTTGCGGTGCTGGCCTTTGCCTCCATCGGCGGCATGACCAACTCCACCGGAGAGTACACCCGCTCTCTTTACTATGTCATCCTGATATCCCTCTCCCTGTCCTGGTTGACGGCAGTTACCATTACCCCGCTTATGACCAAGCAGTTTGTCCTCAGTAAAAAAGACAAACTCGTCAAAGAGGGTGACCATAAAGACCCCTATGGTAATACTTTCTATAAAGTATACCGGAGAATCCTTACCGGGGCGATCAAGGCCCGCTGGCTGACCATCGGTATAGTTGTCGGTTTGTTTGGTCTTTCTCTGTACGGGTTTGGTTTTGTGGAAAACCTGTTCTTTCCTGCGTCCACCAGCCCCATGTTCCAGGTAGAAGTTCAGTTTCGGGAAGGCAATCATATTCGGGAGACGGAAAAAGGCGTCAAGCAGATAGAAGACTACTTGATGAAAATTGACGGTGTCGAGCAGGTCGCTTCGGCCATCGGCGGCGGCCACCCCCGCTTTATTCTCACCTATGATACCCCGGTGGAGGCAGCAGGTCAGTATGCGAATCTACTGGTAACAGTGACTGATTACCGGCTGATCGACAAGCTCCAGCAACAGATACAGAATGATCTGGAAGAGATACTGCCTGATGCAATCGTCAATGTCAAAAAATTCAATCTGGGGCCGGCCCTGGGTGGTAAGATCCAGCTGCGGATCAACGGGCCCGATCCTGAAGTCATCCGGGCCATGGCTGAACAGGCTAAGAAGATTTTTCGAGAAGAGGGGGCAAAGGCCGTTCGTACGGAATGGGGCGATAAGGTCAAGATCCCGCAACCGGTACTGGCGGAAGATCGGGCCCGGAACCTCGGCATTACCCGGCCCATGCTGGCCACAGCCCTTCAGGCTAACTTCTCAGGAACTACCACTGGCCTCTATAGGGAGGGAATAGATCTGATCCCTATTATTGCCCGGGCTCCGCTGAATGAACGTTCCACCATTGAGGATATGGAAGAACTGCAGGTTTACAGCCCGTCAGCCGGGCGGAATGTGCCAATCCTGCAGGTTATGAACGGCATTACAACTCAATGGGAAAATGCCAGGGTCTCCCGCTGGCACCGGCGGCCGATGATAAAAATTCATGCCGATCCGAGAACCGAGCTCCCGGCCCAGCTTTTTGCCCGGGTCAAACCGGAGATAGAACAGCTTCTAGGAGCTGATGTTGCCGCCTATCGCGGCACACCGCTTAAGGAAGGGGAACAATATACCGCCTCCACCATTTCTTTGAAATATGATGATGTCATCCCCCTCAAGGGCAAGCCCGGTTATTTTATTGCCTGGGGCGGCGAACTGGAGACATCGGCTGATTCCCAGAAGCAGCTGGCTGCAAATATTCCGGTTTATTTCGGCATGATGATTCTGGCGGTTATCTTTTTATTCAACGCCTTTCGTCAACCGCTCATTATCTGGCTGACCGTTCCCCTGTCGCTCATCGGCGTGACTGCAGGCCTGTTACTTCTAAAGCAACCTTTCGGTTTCATGGCCCTGCTGGGGTTGATGAGCCTGTCGGGAATGCTGATAAAGAATGCCATTGTCCTTATTGATCAGATTGATCTGAATATCAGGGAGGGAATGCCCGGGTTTGAAGCCATTGTCGATTCCGGGGTCTCAAGAATGCAACCGGTGATGATGGCGGCACTCACAACCATGATGGGGATGATCCCGCTGTTCACCGACGCCTTTTTCGTGGCCATGGCAGTCACCATTGTCTTCGGCCTCGGATTTGCCTCGGTTCTGACCCTTATTTTTGTCCCGGTTTTGTATGCGACTTTTTTCAAAATTAAATGATTGTATTGTTATGTGGAGAAATCAATGACGATTCGTCTACTTCGCCTCTGTTTATGCATTGTAGCCTTCAATACTCTGTTTCCGGCGGCCTCATTTTCCCAGTCGGAGGGGCTTCCCATTTACAATGTGGGCATTGTTACCGACGGCAGCACGGCCGCGGATCTTGAAATTGTAGCCCTGTTTCAAAAAGAGATCCAAACTCTGGCTGAAGAAGAGTTTGTGGTCAATTTTCCGAAATCGATGGTCCTGTCCGGTGAGGATTCGGCAAAAGGGGTCAGTCGGGCCCTTGATCGTCTGTTTACCGATCCCGATACAGACCTTGTTCTTGCTCTGGGTGCCATTGCATCCAGAGAGGTGTTCCATAGAAAGCATCTGCCCAAGCCGGTGATCGCCCCCTATGTTGTGGACAGTGTTGTCCAGCAGTTGCCCCGGATTGATGACACCAGCGGCGTTACTAACCTGACCTACATCGACTCCATGTTCTATATGGACAGGGAACTCATGAGTTTTCAAAAGGTCGTTCCTTTTAAAAATCTGTCCATACTGCTTGACCGGCGTGATGTTGCCGCCCTCCCGGAGCTTTCAAGATTTGTAAGAAAAATAGCCAATGAACACACCATGACCGTCAATCTGGTTGCGGCAGGCAGTTCGGCTCAAGAGACCCTTGCCGCCATCCCGGCCGGAACAGAGGCGGTTATGGTCGGCCCCCTGTATCATTTTTCCGATGAAGAAGACCGACGTCTGATCAAAGGATTTATTGACCGACATCTGCCCAGCTATTCTATCTGGAGTCGTAAACAGGTGGAGAACGGACTGCTGGCCGGGGAGGTTCCAAGGGACATGCAGGAGAATCTTGCCCGCAGGACGGCAGTTACGGTTCAGGATATTCTGCTTGGTGAGGCGGCCGAGACAATCACCGTTGCCTTTTCCCGGGGGTATGAACTCACTATTAATATGGCCACGGCCCGGGCCCTTGACGTGTATCCAAGTCTGGCCACGATGACCGGTGCAAATCTCCTCAATGAGCAGCGCGCGGACATTCAAAGACGACTCACTCTACAGCAGGCCGTACAGGAGGCCCTGCAGGCCAATCTTGATCTGTCGTCTGCCAGGCGCCGGGTGATGGCAGGTGCTCATGCCGTTAACGAGGCCAGGTCCCCCCTGTTGCCTCAGATAGGCATTGCCACCGGTGCCAGGTCCATAGACGAGGATCGGGCCAGATTAGGTGGAGGTATGAGCCCGGAACGGGCCTGGACCGGAACTGTAGGCGGGTCTCAACAGATTTATTCGGAACGGAGCTGGGCTGCATATGCAGTGGAGCAGTATAACCAGACCGGCCGGGTAATGGATAAGGAGACCGTCCGCCTCGATGTCTTCTATGAGGCCTCTGTTGCCTATTTTAATGTCCTGCGGGCAAAGACCATTGAGCAACTGGTTAAAGATAACCTGAAGCTGACCAAGGCCAACCTGGATCGGGCCAGAATCAGGATGTCCACCGGGGTTGCCGGCCCGGATGAAGTGTATCGCTGGGAAACAAAATTTGCCACCGACAGAATCGATGTGCTGGCAAAAGAATCGGTGACCCTTGATGCTATGGAGGCATTGAACCGGATCCTGAATCGTCCTCTGCAGGAATTGTTCATTGCCGAAGAGACGGATCTCAGCGATCCGTTGCTCATTGTTGGCGATAAATTATTTTTTCAGCTGATGAACAATCCCAGGTATCTGCGTGCGTTCCGGAATTTTTCTGTTGAAGAGGCGTTGTCGTTTCGGCCTGAGCTCAAATTTATTGATGCGGCCATTGCGGCAAAGGCGCGGCAGAAAACCGCTGCCGGGCGTGAATTCTGGTTGCCCGATTTTACCGTTGAAGGTCAGGTTGAGCAGTATTTTTCAGAAGATGGCGCCGGTCAGCGCGGGGCTGTTCATGACGGACTTGATGACACCGACTGGCAGGTCGGTGTCTTTGCGCGGCTGCCGCTCTTTGAAGGCGGTCGCAAAAGTGCAGCCTTAAACAGAAACCAGGAAGAGCTGGCCCGGCTCAAGATTGATCGCCAGGCGACTGCTGAACGTGTTGCCCAGGACATGCTGAGGGCTCTGAACAGAACCAGAAGCTCGTACCCGGGCATCAGCCTTTCCCGTGAAGCTGCCGATTCTGCTGGTCGTAACCTGACATTGATTACCGATTCCTATGTTCAGGGGATCAAATCGATTATCGATCTGCTTGATGCCCAGAACCAATCCCTGGCCGCTGATCAGGCCGCGGCCAATGCGGTGTATAATTTTCTTATCGATTTGATGGGGGTACAACGAGCCATGGGCTCATTTATTCTCTTTCAGCCCGAAAACGAACGTGATGCCTGGATGCAGCGGGCACAGCAGTATCTTCAGCACCCAGCACCGGTTGCAGCAAACTGATTGCTCCGCATGCCTTCTTGCTGCACGGTTGGTTCAATATGAGACGGCTCGTCTTTAATGCTCTCCCCGAGAACCTTCTGCAGGTTACCGGGGATTGTTTTTTGCGCTATTTGTCATGACTTGTTCCAATGTGGTTCCCTTTTCAGACTCTCTTCTCTTCAGGGCGGCTATGCGTACTTTCTTTTTCATTTTGACCTGTTTTTTCTGTTTCTGTTGTTCGTCTTTTTTTTCACTGCCCTTTGCCCATGCATTGGAAGCGGCACAAGAGGTCTCTGGAGCAACAGCGGTGATAGCTCTTGATGAGGTCAGGGGAGCTGATCAGCTGGATTCAGTGCTGGCCAAGCTCAGTGATGAGCAGGTTCGTTCGCTGCTGATTGCCGAATTGCAGAGAGATGTTGTCAAAAAAGAAGATGGGCAGGATAAGAAAAAGGGCGGTTTTGTTGCCTGGGTTGCCCGGGGCCTGCATATCCTTGACGGTGAGGATGGCAATGCTTTAGGAGAAAACCTGCGACGGGCCTGGCGCCACGCACGTACTCTGCCGACAGATCTCAACTGGGTCCTCAGGCAGTTTGCAGCTGATTCTTCCGTAACTACGGCCTGGAAAAATATTGGTATCCTCTTCCTGCTTTTCTTTGCAGCCTTTCTCATTGAGTTGATGTTCAGCGGCGTCACCGGCCGGGTCAGGAAACAATTCCAGGAACAACTGACACCTGAACTCGAAGGCATGATGCGTTTCTGGGCCGCAGTGCTCCAGCAGTTGCCGGCACTGGTTCATCTGCTTATTTTTACCGGTACCTCATTCCTGCTCTATTTCTGGAGCCCTGCATCTGAACTTCAACCTCTTCGTTTCCTCTTTCTGGCCCTGCTGTTTATTATCGCAGGTGTACGTCTGGTTCGGCGTCTGTCCTTATTTTTCTGCTCGCCTGAGCAGCCTAAGCTCCGGTTGTTGCCGATCACTGATGATGGCGCGCGTCGTTTACATAACAGCACCTTTTTTTTCTCTACCTATCTTATTTCCGTTATTTCCCTGCTGGCCCTTTTGCGTGAGGTTGGTGTGCAGAGGGAATCCGTGTCCCTTCTTGCTATTGGTTCGGCGACGGTGTTGCTCCTGTTAATCGCCCTGGTTTCTTTGCTCAACCGGCAACAGGTCGCGGATTATATTCTTTCCGGAGAAGAGCGTCATGGCGGTGCCGGCTGGCTCATGCAGCAGTTCGCCGGGCTGTGGCATGTGCTGGTTTTTGGCTATCTGATAATGATTTGGGGCTTTCTGCTGTATAATGAATTCAGCGGCAGCGGCAGGCAGAATGGTGCCTTCCTGCTCAGCCTGTTTATTCTCCCTGTCTTTTTAATCATGGACCGCATTGCCGGCTGGGTGGTCCGTTCGGTTGTCAAAGCCTTGCGCATTTATGATCTTGTACCTGATGAGAACAGTGAGACCTGGGAAGAAGAGTTTGCCGAACTGAAGCGCAGAGAACAGCAGCTGGTGAGTCGGGTCTGGCAAGTGGCCCGTCTGGGAATTTTTGGCGCCCTCGTGGTCTGGATGCTCAGCTTCTGGGGCTATCATATCCCCTATGCCCGCGCTATTGTCAATGCAACTTTTGACATTCTTCTGACCCTGACCCTGGCCCTTGTCTTCTGGAGAGTAGCCTCGAGCTATATTGAACGAAAGATCAGGGAGGCTACTCCGGAAGAGGAGGAAAACGAGGCCCAGGATGATGAGTGGGGCGCAGCTGCAACCCGGGGCCGTGGATATACCCTGTATCCCATGGTCCGCAAGTTTCTGGGCACGGTGCTGGTTGTTATGGTCACCATGATTGTTCTCTCCTCCCTTGGGGTTGATATCGGGCCCCTGCTCGCCGGTGCCGGCGTGATCGGTCTGGCTATCGGTTTTGGGGCCCAGAAACTGGTTTCCGATGTTTTTTCCGGCTTTTTCTACCTGCTCGATGATGCCTTTCGGGTGGGGGAATATCTGCAGGCGGGTTCAGTGTCCGGGGCGGTGGAGGCCATAACCCTGCGCAACGTTATGCTCCGTCATCACCGCGGTATGCTGCAGATTGTTCCCTACAGCGAACTGGGGGCAATCACCAACTTCATGCGCGGCGGCATCGTAGTGAAGTTTAATCTGGAATTTCCCTATGATTCCGATATAGATCAGATCCGTAAGATTATTAAAAAGGTCGGCCAGGCCATGCTGGAGGATCCGGAGTTCGGCAAGGATTTTATCCGGCCGGTCAAGTCTCAGGGCGTGCGCGAGATTACCAATTCGGTGATGGTAATCCGGGTCAAGTTTACGGCCCAGCCCGGCACTCATTTTGTTATCCGCCGTGAGGCCTATCGTCGCAGTACCGAGGCCCTGGCGGCCAAGGGTATTCATTATGCCCATCGCAAGGTTATTGTCGAACTCCCTCAGGATGAGGAAGAAGATCACAAGGCGACCCCGACGGCACAACAGGTGCAGCGGGCGCTTGAAGCCGGGGGCGCCGCCGGTCAGGCAGCCATGGAGGCCGATGCGGCTAAAAAGGCGGATTCAGACGGCAGCAGCGGCCCTGCCCTGCCTGGGATGTAACGAGGCGGAATTGCAAATCGTAAATATTCGGGTTAGTACCCAATTGGTACCCAAGCCACTACGTTGTAAATATTTGGGTAGTGCCCCAGGTTCGCTCAAGCCCGCTTGAGAGCTATATTGGGTCATATGCGAAGAAGCGGGATCGGGCGAAGATGGGGTGCTAACCGAATATTTACTGCAAATCAATACCCCTTCCTGTCAGGGATATCATCGCTTGTTCAGGCGAATTATAGAACACAATGATATGTTATGTATTCGCCGGATCCTAAAACCCTTCGTTATTGGGCGATGGTATCCTTTGTTGCCGGTTGAAATGAACCCCTGTTCGATTCACTCTCGTTATGATGGCGACGCCGCGATCTGAAACAGGAGGTCGTCGATTTCTTCCTGATTATACTCCAGGTCCCGAAGCGTCTGCCGGTACTGCTGGAGTGTCTCTTTGGCCTTAAGCATTTTTCCGGAACGGATATACAGGCCATAGAGCAGGGTAATCAGCTGATCATCCATTCGATTGATCTGCAATACCTTGTTGACAACCTCTATGGCCTCCTCGGTACAATCCGATTCCGCCAGGATGATACCGTACGTATGCCCGGTTTTGGCCAGGATCTGGAGCAGCTGGTCGTACAGATCCGCGGTCTCGCCGATGAAAAGATCACTCCCTGTTACCATGTTGCTGTCCCATAAGTGCAATGCCCGGTAAAAGGCATTGCCGGCCTGCCAGAATTGCTCCGCCCGTGCATGGTTCAATCCTGCTCTGGCCAGCTTGGCAAAGCTGGTCCCGTCAATGCGGCAGTTGTCCAGGCAGAGGAAACCTTTCTGCATGCTCAGGTACTTTGTGACCGGGCAGGGCAGCACCTGAGCCAGAACTTTACGCAACCGCATAAGCAGAGTGTCCAGTTTGGCCCTTGCCTTTTCCGGTGAACTGTCCGGCCACAGAGTCAGCTGGATTTTTTCCTGACTGATCTTTTGATCCTTGCCGGCAAGGACCAGGGCCATGAGGCTCCGTTGCGCAGGGGTAAGCTTTTCGGCGGTGAGTATAGTCTTGCCTTCGATATTGAGGGCAAACGAACCTAAGATGGTGATGTCGAGCAACGGATAGGCCGAACCCTTCTTGTCAAAAAAGATGCCTAGTCGTTTTCCGGCCAGCCTGTCAGCAAATTCAGGCAGGATGCCTGCCTGGAAGGCTTCGCTCAGGAGCTCCCGCATGAAATCAGGTTCCCAACTCCAGAAATAGGTGTAGTCGTTTTTTTCCATGAAGTTGAGCCCGGCCTGCAGGTCATTGAGCATGGCTTCCCTGCAACCCTGCAGCCGGTATACCCACGCCCGCTGCAACAGGGCCGCCGCTGCCATGTAGTCCGACGGCAGACGTCCGGCCTGCCGCAGGGCCGTGGTCAGCAGTTCCTGGGCCTCATTATGGAGTCCTATTCGGGCCAGGGTCGCTCCATGGATAACTTTACAGAAGGTGTCGTAGAATGGTCCGCCTGCAACCTGGCGCAACTCGGCCGCCTCGGTGACGGCTTTTTCCGCGCCGTCTTTTTTCCCCTGCAGGGCCAGGATATACCCGTGCCACTGCAGGAGTTGGCTGCGCATGTGAGGAGTTTCCGCGGTTGCCGAGATCTTGCCGCCCATCTCCAGTAGCCGTTCCGCTTTGTCATACTCGCCCGCTTCGACCAGACCTGCACCTGCCCAGATGTAGAGGTATGGGGCGGCAACGGTCTGTTCCACCACATGGTTGTCGATGGAGTTGCGCAACAGTTGCTGCTGGTGCTCCAGGTTGATGAAGTCGCCATGTTTGCTCAGGTAATTCAGATGGAGAACCCGCAGGGTCAGCTTGTTGGACATGCCCACTAACGGGTCATGGAGCAGGGCGTAGGAAGTTTCGATTTCTTGCAGGCAGCTCTTGTAGTTGCCGATCAGTGATTCGATATACCCGCAGGTGAAGCGGGTGGAGGCAATGCCGTTACGGATATCATTTCTGGTTGCCAGATCCCTGGCAATTGTTGCATAGGCCTTGGCCTGTTTCATCCGCGAGATAAAAAAGCAGTAACCCGCTCCCAGATTTCGGGCGATCACTATCTGTGCATGCAGGGGGAGGTCGTTTTGGTTTTTGGAAAACAGTTCTTCGGTTCGGGGCAGCAGCAGAGCTCCGGTATGATACAGGCCGGAAACAACAAAGTGGTAATAAATGAGATAGGAAAGAGCAAGGAGCTCGCCTGTTTCTTCTTCTGTGATGATGAATCTGTTGCGGGCAATTTCCAGTAGGGATTGTGTTTTTTTTGGGTGAAAGTCGGAGTAAAGCATACCGGTAAAGAGGGTCAGCCAGGCATAGCTGACGAGCTTGTCTTCCGGGATGGATTTGAGCAGGGTCAGCAGGGTGATGACTCTGTTCTTTGCCATCATGTGCAAACCTTCCCGGCGAAGAATGTCTTCCATGACCTGAAAGTTTTCCTCTTTACGATAACAGAGCAGAGCCTGCTCCAGGGCTCCTTTTTCCAGGTAATATGAGGCGGCAATGCTGTAAATGGATTTGATTTCATCCTTGCTCAGGTATTTGTTGGCCCGTTCCTGGAGAAATTACTGAAAGAGATGGTGAAAACGAAATACGGTCTGCTGCTCATCAAGCGGATAGATGAAAAAGTTATCAAGCATCAGGTCGGTCAGGATGGCACCTGTATCTTCCCGGGCGGTTATTGTGGCGGCAAGGTCAACCGGGATTTCACTGAGCAGGGAAAGACGCATCAGGATGGTATGCAGATCCTCCGGGACGTGGCCGAGTATTTCATGACGGAAGTAGGTCAGAATCTGATCTGAGGAAAGGTCGGCGGGCAGCCGGGTTCCGGTATTTGATGATATGGAAGGCCTCTGATGCCTGTCCGCATGTGCGGCCAGCAGGATGCCCATGATCCATCCGCTGGTCTGCTGTCGAATCAGCTCGGCATCACTTCTGGATATCTGTTGTTTGAGTACACGGCTGAAAAGCATTTCCACTTCCTGCAGGGACAGGCTGAGATCCTGGTTCTGCAGCATACAGACATCGGTCCCGTAACGGAGCGTTCTGGCGGTCAGGGACAGCGCTTTGCGGCTGATCAGGATGAAATGCAGGCGTGGGGGAGAGGTGTCGATAATGTGGCTGAGCAGGTTGTTGAGCAACGGTGCCTGTTCACCAAGATGGAGGTCATCAAAGACAATGTAGAAATCACCGGCAAGATGTCGGTCAAGATCGGTGAGGAGAATATTGGCGCAACGGGTTACATCCAGAGGGCCGATTTCACCCTGATGCATGATAAGGGCGAGCTGGGGTGACTTGAAACCCGGCAGTTTCTGCTGCAGGTTGTCCAGCAGGGCGGAAAGAAGCAGGACCGGGTCGGCATCTTCAGGCCCGATCTGGTACCAGGCAAAGCGGAGGTTGAAGTGGTGCAGAAACTGTGCCGCCAGGGTGGATTTTCCCTGGCCTGCCTGGGCTTCGATGATAACGGCTTTTTTTGTGCAGGCGGTCTTGCCGAGCAGTTTGGTGATCAAGGATGAACGAAACAGACTTGATTCCGGGTCGACCTGGGGCGGATAAAACTTGTTGGAAGAAATTTCCTGCTGCAGGTTAAGAGTTGGTTGCATGGCCAAGAATAGAGTGCTTTGGCAGGGTATCGGAAGAAGCACGGGAGGACTGCTTCACAAGCTGCCGACGGATTCTTTTTTTTATTCAGCAGCTTGTTGATTACAGGGTTTTTATGGATGTGTCAAAGAAAAACCCGGAGGCCGGACCGGCCTCCGGGGCTGGGTTCTTCTTCCTGATCAGTGCTTATTCTGAAAGGATGGCGATAAAACCGGCGACTTCCGTTGTATGTGCAACTTTCGAGTCTTTGGACTGCTCTTCTTCCACCAGGACCTGAAGGCCTGCAGCTTCATTGCTGATGGTTCTCAAGGTCGAGGTGTCTCCGCCATCGGTGGTCTGCATGTCGGTGTAGAGCAGGGGCCTGGTGTTGAACCCGGCTGCGTAGCTCAGAGTTTTTGTCGCATGGGTCACGGTGTCTGCGCTGCGGCCGACTTCATATCGAAGACCGTTTTCACTGCCGCTGGAGGGCTCCCAGGCGATATAGGCCAGAGATTCGATCAGGTGGCTTTTAGTGTTTATCTCCTGTTCCTGGAGCTTGCATTCAAAGCCGTTGGTATTGATATTTCGGATTCTGGCCGTAACCGTGTCCGCCTCGTTGGAGCTGTCGACCGAGGTGATGACTACCGGAGTCTGCGAAAAGGTCTGGTTAAATGACCGGCTGTCATAGGTGCTGGTGGCGCTGGTTGAAAAAGTCCCGGCTTCGACCTGCGTTCCATCGGCCAGGGTATAATGTCCTGCTTCCATAACCAGGTAACTGACCTGTTCCACGGTATGGGTACCATCAAGATATTCGTATTCCTGCAGGCGGAGGTCAAAGCCGGTAGCTGTTACATTGTCGATCCGAACCACGCATGGGTCACCGCCGTTCTTACTGACCAGGCGGGCAATGATCACCGGGTTGGTGAAGGTGGTGGTGAAGTTCACCCTAACCCATGTGGAGTCCACATCAACCTCGCCACCATCCATAATCGGAAAGCCCGGGACCGAGGCTGGGTCGGCGGGATCAAACCCGGCGGCAATTTCCGAACCATCAGCCATGCCGTCGTTATCGGAATCCTGGTCAAGGAGGTTGATCAGACCGTCATTGTCAAGGTCGGCATACCAGGAGCTTCCCTGTTCCTGCCAGTAGGTTATTTCGGCCCCATCATCAATGCCGTCATGATCGGTGTCGGCAACCCCGGGATGGGTGTTGTAGATACTTTCTTCGTCGCTTGTAGAAAGAGTATCTCCGTCTGGATCGCCGGCCGGGTCATAGGCGGCAATGGAAATATATCCGCCCCGTTCCGTGGTATGGGCGAGCTCGGAATCCCGGGACTGCTCTTCACTGACAAACACGTCTATACCCTCAATCGTACTGGTGTTGATGCGGGGGGTCGCCGTGTCGCCGCCATCGGTGGTCTGCATTGCTGCAAGAACCATGGGCAGTTCGATGAACCTGCTGGTGTATTTGATCGGATAGGCATTGGCCGTAATCTGATCCCCGGTAACGGCAACTTCATACTGCATGTTGCCGAATCTACCGGTTGACGGCTCCCAGGCAAGGTAACAGGCGGTTTCCTCGGCATGGGTGGTGGCGTTTATTTCCTGCTCACGCATCATGAATTCAAAACCGTTGGTTGTAATATTTCTGACTCTTGTCGTAACGGCATCTGTTTCATTGACCGTATTGACGGCGGTCATGACAACCGGAGGCGTCGACATGGGCTGGAGAAAGGAGAGTGCGGAAAAGGTTGATGCACCGGAGGTGGAAAAACAGCCGGCTTCAATCAGAGTCCCGTCATCCAGGGTGAAGGTTCCGGCTTCGGCCACCATTAAGGTGATGGTCTCAACGGGATGCTGACCATCCAGGCTGTCCCATTCCTGGAAACGAAGTTCCAGGCCGTTGGATGTTACATTCTTGACCCGGATAACACCGGTTTCACTACTGGTGAAACTTGAGGCTCCGGCGATAACCACCGGGTTTGTAAAGGGGCTGTCATAACTGACCGCTTGCCAGTTGGAATCCACCTGCAGCTCATGGAGTTCAAAACGAAATCCTGTTGTGCTTTCAGTGAGTGTGATTGCAACTGTTGCAATGTTGGAGCCACTGCTGCCGTCATTTGCCGTAAAGGTGAAACTATCAGTGCCTGCAGCATCCTGACGGGCAGTATAGGTAAAGGTACCGTCGGCATTGATGCTGACATCCCCTTGGGCGGCAGCTGAAGCCACGGCAAAGGTCAGGTTGTCTCCATCCGGATCTGCTGCAGTCAACAGGCCGCTTGTCGTGCTTCCGGCAACAACCGAGAGGGACTGGTTGTCGGCTGTGGGTGTATCGTTGACCGGGTTGACGGTAATGGTGATAGTTGCAATGCTTGAATCTGCGGTTCCGTCGTTGACCTTAAAGGTAAAGGTGTCGGTTCCGTTTGCGTTTCCAGTTGGGGTGTAGGTGAATGTTCCATTTGCGTTGACGGTCACCGTACCGCTGCCCGGCTGGGCAACCAGTGCGTAACTCAGAGTGTCCCCGTCAATATCAGAGGCGTTGAGCTGCCCACTGAGCGCGGTATCCTCATCCGTGGCAAGGCTTGCCGCCTGTGCGACCGGCGGATCATTAACCGGATTGACCGTGATGCTAATGGTTGCTGTGTTTGAGTCGGCGGTTCCATCACTAACCTTAAAGGTAAAGGTGTCGGTTCCGTTTGCGTTTCCAGTTGGGGTGTAGGTGAACGTTCGATTTGCGTTGACGGTCACTGTGCCGCTGCCCGGCTGGGCAACCAGTGCGTAATTCAGAGTATCGCCGTCAATGTCAGAGGCGTTGAGCTGTCCACTGAGCGCGGTATCCTCATCCGTGGCAAAGCTTGCCGTCTGTGCAACCGGCGGATCGTTGAGCGGATTGACGGTGATGGTAATGGTTGCGGTGTTTGAAATACCGTTATCGTTGGTGGCCGTGAATGAAAAACTATCCCGGCCATTGAAATCGGGCAGCGGATGATAGGTGAACTGTCCGGTGGCATTCTCGATAGTCAGTGTTCCGTGGACAGGATTGGTTGGAACTGCATATTGCAGCGGCAGCCCGCTTGGATTGTCTACTGAAAGAGCACCGGTAACTGGAGTATCTTCATTGCCGCTGACGGAGCTGTTGGCGGCGGCTGGAGGGGTAGTGCTGCTGTTGATGGTATAGGTTATAACCAGTTTGGGGCGGATATCGGTATTGCTGTTTTCCGACGCTGCAAACGTTCGGCCGGTTTCCGTTGCCATTTCACTCTGGCCATTGACCAGCAGGCCGTAATTGCTTTGCGGGTCGGCAACCCAGTCGCGAACCATGGAGGTGATCAGCCAGGAGCGATAGCCGTTGGTGTTGTCAAGGGTGGCGGTGTCTTCCGCCGGAGCGATATCGGCCAGTCCAAGCGGAATGTCGTTGTAGGTGGTTCCGGCAGGAACACTGTTCCAGGCAGTCCCTGCGGCTGCATTGGTGCCGGAAACCTCACCGATTACCGGATTATGTCCGGTTATTTTATGGACCGTGTTGCTGTAGCTTGTTTCTCCCTGGGTAGCTGTCTGGTAGAGATAAAGTCGTGCTTCAACGATAGTAGCACTTGCAGGAATGGTACTGAGGTTGGTTTTCAGTATAATAGTATTGGCTACCTTATGCGGCGAGGGTGAAGACCAGGACCATGTAGACAGGGTTTCGGAGCCGTCGAGAACCTGGTCGTTGATATTGGTGAAGGTATCGGCAAGGGTGCCGGGGTAATCGGCTCCCGGTGTATTGCCGAATATCTTGGTAATACTGTCAACTGCGGCGGGGACAGTATGAATAATTTCAATAGAATAATCACTTTCCAGGCCGTTACTGTCGTACGCTGTGGCGGCAAAGTAGTAGGTTTCCCCTTCGATAAGATTATCAACAGTGGCCTGGATTCTGCCGTTTACCGGGGCGGGCAGCCCGGCATCAATTACGTTTGTGTAATTACGAGACGAGATTCCGTAATAAACTTTGTAACCTGCCAGATTTGTTTCACTATTTGGCAGCCAGCTGAACGTAGCCTGTGCGGCCATGACTGGAACTGAAAGGGAACAAAAGAAAAAAAGACTGAGTAAAAAACGCTGCAGAAACATGGTTCGCCTCCTTCGGCGGCTCCGCTGCCATATCTCTGCGTACTGCGGGTCTGGTGGTTGCCGATAACCGATCGGTTATGGCCGGGCACGGGTGTCCGGTTCCGGCAACCCCGCTACCTTATTACAGTAACACTGAAACGTAGGCCGGTGGCTTTGCGTCCCGTTTTTTCAAACGGTTTGCCTTTATCGGGATAGATACAATGACCGTCAGGTCATTTCGCTACACAATTTGTATTTTGGTTTTGTCATAACATGGCTCATACCTCTTGAGAATACGCTACAAGTTACTGCACAAAGGATGCCAATTGAGAATGAGAATGTTGGCTGAAAAGTCTAAAAATGGTTTGGGGGCAATGGCTTGAAGGAAGGGGGATGGGCGGAGGGCAGTGGGCTGCCCTCCGGTGAGGCTGTTTGTTACAGGGGAATTACCTGGTCTCGGGTACGCCCAGTTTTTTTAGAATGAGTCCCAGTGGACAGAATTTAGTGAAGCCGAACTGGAACAGATTGGCCCCGACAAAGAGGGTGAAAAAAAGGAAATATTTATGGACAAAGATCGGGTTAAAGCCGCAGTCAACCCCGAGGGCGAGACTGAGCATTATAAAGAATCCGGCTAAAGTGTGTATCCAGTCGTTGATAACCATGGTGTTTCTCCTGTTGAATCGAGTTTTGAGGTTTGAATTTTCGTTGTTATATTTATAATCCTGAGCAGGGTCAGGAGTGTCAGAAACTGTACCTTAAGCCTGCATATATGTTGCTGTTATCCTGAAACTGTCCCCAGAAGGTGTATTCATCCTCTCCCCAGAACAGGTTGAACCCGCCGTCGAGCTGCCATTGATCCGTCAATTTGTAACTGAATTTCGGCCGCGCATACCCATCGTTTCTGTCCGGTGAGTAATAGATGAACAGAGAGAGATTGAGATTTTGCTCCAGCAGCAGCTTTGTCAGTCGCAGGGTCAGGGTGCCGGTATTTTGGTCGCGGGCATGGGCCTCTGCGGGCAATGCCTGCCGGTAGTTGTCGTAATGGCGAATGGATTCAACGTAGTATTGAAAACCGCCGGTCAGCTCATGGGCCAGTTCCCTCTCAAACCCGACCAGCAGACGAATTTCACCGGGGCGGGCAAAGGGATTGTCGGAGTCCGGATTGTCGATTGAATCATAATAGCCCGCCTCTATATTGCCGATGCCGCCAAGCAGTGCCGATCGAATGGAGCCGCCCCAGACGTTGAGCCGGGGATAATAGCCGGTCCGCAGCTCAGGCAGATATCCCTCAGGTTCCTGCCAGAATCCTGAGTACCCATAGAGGGCAACTTCCATCCCGCCGATGTTTTTTGACAGGCGGCCGTGTATCTCGCCATCAGCAAACAGGGTATCCGGTTCCGCCGGATCCATTTTCATGTCGCGGCCGACGATCTTTACGGCCGCGGGATTAAAATAGGACAAGCGCTCGCCGCCGACAAAACGGGAACCTTCAAAAAGCGGGGAATAGATAATGTCCATGTTCACCGTGTCGAAAAACAAGCTGAGCTTCAACGCATTGGATGGATATTTCAGATACTGTTCATCGCGGCCGATAAAAAAAGACTGCCAGTCCTTGGCAAAGGTGTCGTTGATAAACAGCATGTCGCCGGTGCCCCAGGTAAAGACCGAACGCCCAATCTTAATATCCACGTTGTCCAGGGGAGAGGCGACCAGGCTGAGTTCGCGAAGTTCAACTTCTACATCCTCAGTAACGCCGTCGGCCACCAGCTCTCCCTTGAAGGTGAACAGGGTCTCACCGAAATAAGTGTTGGCATCAAGGCGGAACCGGGTCTCTCCCAGACTTGTCTGTTTTTCATTGGGATCGGTCTGCAGGCGGGATCCGCCTCTGAGGTCGGCAAAGCCATTGAGTTCCACCCCGTATTTATCATAGATCTCATCGATCAGGCTGCCCGCTAAAGCAGTCGTCGGCAACAGGGCTGCCAGAAAAAAAACAGCAAGGTTCCCGCTGTGAAATCTACAGGTAATCATAGCTCATTTACGCACTTCCCGTGGCGGTCTGCGCAGGTAGCGTTCGGTAAAAATGTTATCCTTAAGGCCGATATCATATTTAATGGACGTGAATTTGGACAGGGTTGAACTGCCGCTGTCAAGATCGGTTGCTTTGGAAACCGTTACCGTCGGATGGCCGTCGATCTCCCGCACTTCCAAAGCCTCAACGATTCGGTACTTTATATTATTTTTATCCAGATATTCGGTCTTCATCGGGATGAAGGTGTTTTTATCTATCCAGACGGTGTAGCTGGAAAATTCAACCTCGCCGGGATTTTTCGGGATATTTTTTACAACATAATACTCATCATCGGTTGCAACAAGTTCATGGGTGTCGGCATTGACACCTCGACCGGAGACATCTTCATAGAGATAATTTGAACCGACAAAGGAGGTTCGCTTATCGGCGGCTGCAATACGTTTAACCAGATCCAGGGCCGGCAGGTACAGCCAGCGGTCATCATCGCGGTCCAGATGCTTGTGGACCATGAACACCATTTTGCGGACATCGCTGGGTTTCTTGAAGTACACGTAAAAGAGCTGCTCTCCTCCCACTTTTTTATTTTTTCGCAAGAGGATAAACCGGCGCAGACGTTCTCGGCCCTGGCTGTCGGTGATCGTCATTGTGACCTCGGCCCGTCCGTCATCGCCTGCATCATACGCAGCCAGATTGGCCTTGTTGACGATTTTCTCGGCATTCAACTCTTCAGCCCCGGCCTGAACCGACAGGGCCAGCAGGGGGAGCAGACCAAAAATAAGGATCTTCCATTTCATGATAATGTTCCTTTACGTTCTTTTTTAAAGAGTTGTTTCTGCATGACCGTCAGCAGGGCCGGCAGGATCCACAGGGTTGCCAGGCCCGAGTAGAGCATGATTACAGCCAGAAAAACACCCACGGTCTGGTAGGGGATAAGGGGTGCAAAGAGCAGCGGCGTAAAACCGATCGAAATGACGATGGTATTTCGGGCAATGGCCCGGGCCGGTTCCTCAAACATTTCCTGTACGCTCTTGCTCCAGTCGCCAAGGCGGGCCATGGTCGCTCGGGAACGCTGGAGAAAATGGATGGCAAAGTCTACTGCCAGGCCAAGGGTCAGGGAAGAGAGCACCGCCACCGGCATGTCGTAGTCTTTGCCGATCAGCCCGATTACCCCGTAAATAATGCCGATGGTAAAGGTCAACGGGATCATGGCCAGCAGGCCCCAGAGAGGAGAGCGGAACAGGATGGCCATCATAATAAAGACAACCACGAAGCTGGACAGGAACGATTT
This sequence comes from Deltaproteobacteria bacterium, assembly GCA_024280455.1. GTDB lineage: Bacteria > Desulfobacterota > Desulfobulbia > Desulfobulbales > Desulfobulbaceae > DRLX01. The sequence goes on from JAJRQC010000067.1 coordinate 29,631, forward strand.
AAGCATGCCGGTGACCATCTTGTTCTGCCAGGCCACATTGATATAGGTCAATCCGGCCCACTCCGCCTCCAGTTGTATGGGCGGTGGTGTGTCGGTCAGATACTTATCGACATCGGCAATAACCCGTTCCATGTCCATGTTGTCACCGCTTTCAGCTGCAGCCACAGGTTGGCTCGGGTGTAATCGGGGGTCACCAGATGCCAGAGATCGTCGGGTTTATGACTGTTCTGGTAGGACATCAGGGTCTGAGCCACACCGTTTATCGTTTTGGGAATGGTAAAATGATCGGGATCGCTTTCAAAAAGCTCCTGGTGAACCTTTTGCACTACATCGGCAATGGAGTTGCTTTTTCCTACGTCGCCCTGCCCGTCAAGGTACTTCTGCAGACCGATAATATAGTTCAGGATATCGGGTCGTTTGAAGATTTGTTTCTGATTGCGCACCCGGTCGAGGGCGTCCAGGGCCAGTGACCAGTCATCGTAGCCCGCGTCATCCTCGGGGGCGAGATTGTCGATCTCTTTCTGCCAGGAAAGGCTGAGTCGTTGAAACAGTTTTTCTGCAGAGCCGCCTTCGGCCATTGCTTCGGAGAGTTCGGACTGGACCTTCTCCCGGACAACCGGCGACTCTTTCAGGCTTTTCTCGAGTGTATCACTCAGCCATCTGGCCGACTCGGCGGCGGTTTTCTCCGGTGCATTGCTGGAAAGCACCAGATAGGCCTCATAGGTGCCGCCGAAATGCTCGTTCAGGACCCGGTCGGCAATACGGATCTCATGGGATTTGTGAAACCATTTGACCGGATTGTCGTTGACCTGGATCATCAGTATGCCGACGACGCCGATGGCCATGATCAGCAGGTTGAACCCTATGACCCACCATGGCCTGGATACGGTCGTTCTGCCGATCCATCGCAGGTGGCGGTTGATGAGAGATTTGTCTGAGGCCTTGTCCTGCTGTTTACCGGCTCCGAAATTTTTAAGACTGTCCTCCTTCATCAGCATGATATAGGCCGGGATAAACAGGACGGTCAGCAGCCAGGCGAGCATGATGCCGAAGGCCACAAAGAGACCAAAGGCCTGAACCGGAGGAATCGGGGTCAGGGCCAGGGAGGCAAATCCGGCAGATGAGGTGAGTGAGGTAAACAGCATCGGTTTAAACAGGTGGTGCATGACCTGCTCGATGGTTTTGCGCCGGTCCTTTGTCTTCTGGTATTCATCAAAAAATTCGGAGAGAATATGGATGGAGTCCACCACCGCAATCGGCATGATGAAAATGGGGATCATGGAACTCATGATGTGCAGGGTGTTGCCGGTGCCGATCAGCAGGCCCATGGTGGAGATGACCGTGCAGACGGCAATAATCATCGGCGAGATGATCAGTTGAAATTTTTTGAAAAAAACCAGCATTAAAAGGAAAATCACCAGCATAGCCAGGGGCGCGGATATGGCCATCTGGACAAACATCTCCTTGCCGAAGGTGTCTTCGGCAACCGGCAGGCCGGTGATATAAAACTGCTCGTCTCCGGGGCCAAATTCTGCGATTTTTTCCTTGAGCTCTTTGCTGACCTGGTGGGCAAAATCTTTCTGGCTGATCGGCAGATAGATGGCAAGAGCCCGTCCGTCTTCAGAGACCATGGTGCCCTTGAGCAGTGGGTTTGACAGGGCCTTGTCCCGGATTTTCAGGGCCTCTTCCCGGCTGGTCGGCGGTTCCTTCATCAGCCATTGAAACTTGACCTGGCCGAGTCCGGCCTGTTCAATGGTGTCGACATTGTCCGGGGCAATAATATCACGGGCAATGACCCTGCGTTCCGGATTCTTCGGATCAGCCAGGGTTGCGGCAAATTTGCTGAGCTCGTAGATTTTTTTCAGGCTGCCGGGGTTAAAGACGCCGTCTCTATTTTTTTCATTGACCACCCCCAGTACGACAACATCATGCAGATTGAATTCCTTTTTTGTCTGGTCATGAAAGACTCGAACAAGCTCATCTTTTGAGAGCATGTTCTCCGGATCGGTATCCACATGTACCCGGACGATCAATGTGCCCAGGGCCAGGGTCATGAGCACCATCAGGGCGGTCAACAGTCCGGGCCTGTTCATTGAAAATTGTATCATTGTACGATCAAACTGCATTATTTTCTCCGTGAAAGAATTCTATGGCTCTTCCGTTTCAGCCTTGCAGAAAATCTGCTGCATGGTCTGGATCAGGGTAATGACTCGTTCATCACTGATCCGGTTATAGATAAAGTTGGCATCTTTACGGTAGTCTATGATGTTCTGGTTACGTAAGATGTTGAGGTGCTGCGTTATGTTTGCTCCTGTTGTTTCCACCGACTCCCGTATTTCGCTGACGGAGAGTTCCTGATCCTGCAGCAGGCAGAGTATTTTTAATCGAATGGGGTGCGACATGGATTTGAGCAGGCCGGCAAGATCTTCAACTTGATTGCTCTCAACATGATCATCCATAGTACTCTTCCCTCTACTCTATTTTAGTATTAAACAAATTAATTAAATACTGTTGCTTCGTTTGTCAAGGAATATTTACAACAGGCATCATGGTTAGAGGCAGCTGTTTATGGTGTTTATCCGAAAATAACCCACGAAGTGATGTCGTATCAGGCTATTTTCATCCTTGGTTGTGGCTGTGACGTTAAAAAATCTTGGTCCAGCCATGCTGGTTTATCCGAAAATAACCCACGAAGTGATGTCGTATCAGGCTAT
>JAJRQC010000068.1 GCA_024280455.1 Deltaproteobacteria bacterium
CAACATACAACGGCCGTACCAACATACGGTTTGGCATGGGGATTATTGATGGGCGGTGCCCATCCTACGGATGGATGATATTCACCGGGACAGGGTAACAATATATGATAATGTATGTTGGGCACTGGCCAACATACAACGGCCGTACCAACATACGGTTTGGCATGGGGATTATTGATGGGCGGTGCCCATCCTACGGATGGATGATATTCACCGGGACAGGGTAACAATATATGATAATGTATGTTGGGCACTGGCCAACATAAAATGGCCGTACCAGCATACGGTTTGGCATGGGGATTATTGATGGGCGGTGCCCATCCTACGGATGGATGATATTCACCGGGACAGGGTAACAACATATGATAATGTAGGTTGGGCACCGCCCAACATGAGACTGCTTATCGCCCGGATGATGAATGCTACGGAAAAATCAAGATCTATTCACCGTTTGCCAGTGCCACCCGGATCGCCTTGACCAGCTTGTCGATGGCAACCGGCTTCATGAGAAAAGAACGGATACCAAGGGCAGCCGCCTTTTCCTTATTAATCAGTTCGCTGAATCCCGTGCAGAGGATGACCGGCATGTCCGGACGGATCGCAAAGACGTGTTCTATCAGGTCCAGACCGGTGAGTCTGGGCATGGTCATGTCGGTGATCAGCAGGTCAAACTCATCCGGGTGTTCCTGGAACAGCTTCAGCGCCTCATCGCTCCTGTTGGTGACTCTCACCTGATAGCCAAGCCCGGCCAGTACGGTATGCAGCATATGGGTTATGGTCTCTTCGTCGTCGACAACCAGTAATCTTTCGTTGCCCACCGGCAGCGCCATTGCTGTCGTCTCTGTGGTGGGTTCTAAAGACTCCGGCATTATCCTGGGTAGATACACATGAAAGGTCGTGCCCTTGTTCAGCTCACTGTATACTGTAATATGTCCACCATAGCTCTTCACTATTCCATGGATGATGGCCAGGCCCAGGCCGGTTCCTTCTCCTTTGTTCTTGGTTGTGAAATAAGGCTCGAAAATCTTGTTCATTGTCTGCGTATCCATACCGCAGCCTGTGTCACTGACCTCAATCACGATATAGGGGCCGGGCTCCATTTCAAGGCCCAGTACCTTGGTATCCTTTGCCTGGATATTCACCTTTTTCAGAGTTACGGCCAGCATTCCCCCGTGTTCACGCATCGCATGGTAGGCATTGGTGCAGAGGTTCATTACGATCTGTTGTACCTGGGTGGGATCGCCCAGAATCGATCCACACTCTTTGGAGATGTTTTCACGGATTTCTATGGTGGTCGGCAATGAGGAACGGAGGAGTTTCAAGGTCTCCTTAAGTAACGGGTAGGGTTTCAGAACCTTCTTTTCATGGGTCGTCTGGTGGCTGAAGGTCAGGATTTGCTGAACGAGTTCTTTGGCCCGGAGACCGGCACTATGAATCGCTTTCAGGTGGGGCGCCACAGGGTCTGACTGCGGAATCATTTTGATGGTCAGCTCCGCGTAGCCGAGGATTGGAGTGAGAATATTGTTGAAATCATGGGCGATCCCTCCGGCCAGAGTGCCGACCGCCTCCATCTTCTGCGCCTGCTGCAGCTTGGATTCGAGCAGTTTGCTTTCGGTGACGTCTTTGACGATATGGACGCAGCCGTGCAGCTCTTCACGCTCATTGACCAGGGGGGAGATGATGACCTCAAAGGTCTTGCCGAGTTTGTCGTGCCGGATCGTTGCCTGATGTGATTGGTGATCCTTAAAGGTCTCAAGTTCCGGGCATCCCGGACAGGGGGTGGTTGCATCTCGAAAAATTGAATAACAATGACGGCCAATCAGTGCTGCCGGTTCAACATCAAACAGCTCACCAGCAGCCCGGTTGGCCTGGGTAATCCGCATTTCAGGATCATGAATGGTAATGGCCAGGTCGGTGGCGTTAAAAGTCTCTTCCCATTGTTCCTTGGCCTTTTTTACTGCCAGATCCGTCTGCTTCTGTTTGAGGATGGCCCAGGTACTGTGCATGAAGAGTTTGAGTTGCTGGATATCAGCCTGAACGTATGGCGTTTCCTTGTTGCCGACCCCGGCGACGGCAACAATGTCATCGCCGTCGAATATCGGTATGCTCATGTGGCGCCGGATCTGAAAATGGCCTTCGGGGTACCCTTTCCGGTTGGGGGTATTCGGGTAGTCGTTATGGACCACCGGTTGGCGCTGACGCACACTGTCGGCCCATATACCGGCTTTTCCCAGCGGGTAATGGTCCCATTGGTCGGGAGGGCATTGGGAAAAGAGGGACCGGGGCCATGAAAAAAGTTCTGTAAGCTCCAGCTCATCCCGTAAGAAGCGCAGGTAACCGACTTCACTGCCGGTCAATCGTACCGCCTCTTTCAGGGCATAATCGATCAGGGCCTCTCTACTCTCCCAGTCCTTCCGGGAAAGAGAGAGCAGGGATTCGATCCGTTCCGCATTCAGGGTCCGTTGGATCTCCGCCTCTTTGGCCTCGGTAATGTCGGTGGCAATTTCAAGCCGGACCAGACGGCCGTCCACCCAGGGGATGGCCCGGTCCAGGATATAATACCAGCGCTTGTTTTTACTGTTCTGAAATTCCCATTTGTAGATTTCACCGGCAGTACCGTCTTCAGACAGGAGGTATTTGTTGGTGCAGAAGCTGCAGGGGCCGCTCTGGCCTTTCTGGATCGACTTCCAGCAGATCTTACCGGTGATATCACCCAGCAGGTCGCGGCAGTATTTGTTTATAAACAGCACTTCATAGGTGGTCATGTCCGCCACGTAGACAATAGCCTCCAGACTGTCCAGCACCGCTTCCAATCGGGCGTGGACTGCTGTCAGGGCACGGTGGGTCAGGCGCTGTTCTTCCAGCTGTCGGTTCAGAGACATAAACTGGTTGTCGGCACCGTGGGCCGGGGTGCAGCGCAAAAAAACAGCCGGAGGCTCCCCGGGATCCGGCTGGACCCGGTACCCCTGGCACCGGTATCTCCGGGGTTGGCCTTCCCCGTCCCTGAAGGTCAGTGAACCGGGTATCTGTTGCCGGTTGCCGAGGCAGCTTTTCAGGTAGGACGTGACCGTGGCGTCGTCGTCAACGGTAAACCGGGGTAAAAAGAGCCCGGTTCCCTGTTTCCGGGCCAGGCCGAGCATCTTTTCTCCGGCAGTATTCAGCGCCAGAATACGACCTGCCGGGTTGAGCAGGAAAACAGCCTCGGGCCATGGATCGCCTATTTCATGTAAAAAATCAGCAGGATTCAAGTTGTCTTTCCCTGCACAGTACCGTAGTATTCTCTTCCTTCGGCCGCCTCGGCCGTCGGCGTTGATTGCAGATAGACGACAACTCTGCAGTGCCCGCATCTGTCGGCAATGGTCTCTTCAAGCGATACCTTGGCATAACCGAGATTGTCTGCGGTGATCACGCCGAAGACGTTCGAGGTCATCATGCACATCGACGGCCTATCCTGCACCATATCTTCAAAGGGACAGGCCGTATTGTGGAGGACGATTTTTTCCTCGTCCTGACTGATAATGGAAAAATTTCCATGAATCCGTCTTTTGAGGTCAACGAGGGCATCCGCCACCTGGTCCCGGCTGAGAGCGGCCACCTCAAGTTCCTTTGTGTACAGGCCGTTAATCCAGTTGCCGATGTGCTGCCCTACCAGGCTGATATAACCGGCAGCTTCGTCATAGCCGACCACCTCCTCCAGGGTGCCGGCCAGCTCCCGAATCAGGCTGCGCAGAAAATAGTCCCTGTTTAGAGGGATACCCAGATTATGTATCGATCCCTTCTCGTTCATAAAAAACTCCGCATGTTTTGATCAACCGAAAATCGGAAGCCGGAATAGAGGGGGCGACATCCTTTTGCTCCTGCTTCACAAGTCCGCAATGGATGTACTCATATAATATCGCATATTGCCCTGCCTATCAAATGCTTTTATGTCAGTTGCTTTCGGCAGACCACACTGTGGCAGGTCGGGATCTGCCATGACACGTAATGCAGGGTGTTGAAACAGCCGGTGTCAGTGTATGAGGAGAATCATCCAGGGTAGCGGTGGTTTTCTGGTGAAGCGGGCGCCCGGTACGTAGCTTTTAATAAAGTCCACAAATTCCGAGGTTCGGGTATAGACCCCGTACCAGCCGAAATAATCTTTACAGGGCGCCCCGTACGAGACCAGACCGACATGGGTCCACCTGTTGTCAATCCTGGTCACCACCGGTCCACCACTGTCGCCGCTGCAGACATCTTTTCCCTCGTACCATCCGGCACAGAGCTGAGAGGCGATGAGAGGGGAGGGATAGATATTGTTGCAGTAACTGTTCGCCACCACCGGCAGGTCGACCTGCCGCAGTTTTTCAGGCCAGTACCAGGAGCTGGTGCCGTCGGCCAGGCCCCAGCCGATGGCGGTCAGCATCCTGCCCGCTAGAGTCGGTGCGGCGTCTTCAATTGATTCACCGGAAAAAAGAGGGATTGTCGGCTGGTCCGAGGCCTGGCTGAGCTCAATCAGGGCAATGTCATTTGTCAGGTTGGCTGCATTATATTGGGGATGGAGGTGTATGCTTTTTACTTGGGTACGGGTACCAGAAAAGTTGCTCAGGTCATAGACCCCGACCGCAACTTCGATATCTTCGGTTTTCATACCTTGGACGCAATGGCCTGCGGTCAGGATCCAGCTCTTATCGATCAGCACTCCGCTGCAGTATTGGGCAAGAAACATGTCGGGTTCTCCGGCACGCAGCAGGGCGGCCATCCACGGCCAGTCCCCTGATTTCGACTGGATTCCGCCGAGTATCTTGGTTGAAATATCGACCGGATTCGATGATGTCTTTGTCGACTGTTCGGCAAGAGCGGGATGGGCCAGGAACAGCAGGGCAGAGAGCAGAACGGCCAGGATGCTTTTGAACATGTCTTGTACTTCCGTATTTTGGAACTTTGTATTTTATGCCATGAGTGATACTTTACTCTCTACTATCTTATGGGTTCTTTCGTTAAAATACAATCCGATTTCCGGATTAAGCTGTTCAATCGGGGTGGTGGTCCTGTGTGGCTAGTCTCCTGAAGTCATAGCCTGAGGGATGCTGGAAGACGCGGAGGCCGAACTGGGGCAGGGCGGCAATCAGGTGGTCGAAGATGTCGGCCTGGATGGCCTCGTACCGGGCCCAGGCCTGATCGTTACTGAATACATAAATCTGCAGGGGCAGTCCTTCGGGTCCGGGTTTGAGCTGGCGGACCAGAAAGGTCATATCCTGATGGATCTTCGGATTCTGCTTGAGGTAGGCGATGACATAGGCTCGAAACAATCCTGCATTGGTCTGGCGGCGGCCGTTGATGATCTTCGAAGTGTCAATTCCGTGTTCCCGGTTGAACTGCTCGATCTACTGTTGCCGGTTGCGGATGTAGTCGGTCAGGAGTTCTATCTTTGCCATATCTTCCAGCTCGGCATCGTTTAAAAAGTGGATCGAGGTCATGTCCAGGTTCAGGGAGCGCTTGATCCTCCGGCCGCCTGATTCGGACATGCCGCGCCAGTTGCGAAAGGATTTGGAGATCAGGGCATAGGTGGGGATGGTGGTGATGGTCTTGTCCCAGTTGCGGACCCGAACCGTGTGGATGGAGATTTCGATCACGTCGCCGTCGGCATCATACGAGGGCATCTCGATCTAGTCGCCCACTCGGACCATGTCGGTGCCGGTCAGTTGGATCGAGGCGATAAATCCAAGAATCGAGTCTCGGAAGACCAGCATGGTCACGGCCGTCAGCCCACCCATGACCGAGAGCAGTCCCCAGGGAGAGCGGTCGGTGAGAATGCCGATCAGAAAAATCAGGCCCAGTACATAGACCAGAATTTTGGCCGCATCAATGTAGCCGCGGATGGTCTTTCCCGATTTTCCGTGCAGTTCCCGGTAAATATCGTTGATGGCGCCAAGCAGCCCGTTTATAGTCCCGATCCCGACCAGGACAAAACCGCAGGTAATCAGGCGGCGCAGTATCTCCGCCCCCTGTGAGTCGGGCGGCAGCAGCAGATCCTGAGCAAGGTGGAAGATAAGCACCGGTACCAGCCAGGACAGGCGCTGGAAAAAATGATTGTTGACCAGGGCATCATCCCAGTGCATCCGGTTGCCGCGAACAATATGGTGGATAAAACGAAGCAGGCTGCGGCGGACGGCCCAGGTCGCGACCAGGGCCAGGACGAAAACCAGCACCATGGTGGCGCCGTAGGTGATAAACTTCGCCGCCTGTTCAGGGAGGCCGATCTGCTGCAGATATGCGGGAATAATGTCTTCTGTCATTGTAGATCACGTATCCATTGTTCGATTAGAGCCCTGGTCGGCAGCAGCCCGGAACTCTTCAACTCTCTGTTGATCATAAGGGCCGGGGTCTGCAGAACTCCGGCCCGGCCGATTTCATCGGGGTCGTGGATCTGTTCGATGTCGGCCCCGATATTCATCTCGGCAAGAACCTCGATAACCAGGGTCTGCAGGCTGTTGCAGCTGACGCAGCCGGGCCCGAATATCCGGATCACAAGTCCTTCCTGTTCTCCGGTCGCACCCTGCAGGTGCTTTGCATACTCTTTGAACAGGGCGATTTTATATTTTTCCACCATGTTCGGGGGAATATAGTTCTTTTTTTTGATGGCCAGGTAGAGAAACTCCATTGCCTCGGCCTCGGCAAGCCCGTCGGCAGCGGCCTTGTTTATGGCAAGATCCAGGCCGATCAGGCCGATGTTGGTGGTTCCGATGCGGATAGTCCGGGAAGTAGCGGCGTCCATAGGGCAATAAGGTTGAAGGTGTCCGGGTTGCGTTATTTTGCGTATAAAAAGGGAAAATACAACAAGAAGGCCGAGAGGTAAACCGCTATCGGGAATATGCGGGAAAAAACACTTTGTTTCTGGTAAGGTTTTCCCATGAGTGGAGAAGTACAAAAAATAGCCTGCTCCCGGGTTCGAGCCCTGTTCTCGCCGGAATTGCTGCATCATTTGTCAAGTATTGCCCAGGGGCAGCCGAGCGGAATCTATATTGCCGGTGGCACGGTTCGTGATTTGATCCTTGGCCGTACCCCTGCCGATGTGGATCTCACCGTGGCCTGCCATGCCAGAGCCTGGGCCGGAGAGCTGGCCCGCCTAACCGGCGGCGCTTTTGTGGAACTGGGCCGGGAGGAGGATGCGGCCCGGGTGGTGTGGCAGGGCGAGGTGGTCGATTTTTCCTCTTTTCGGGCCGGAGCAGCATCCATTGATCATGAGCTGACAAAACGTGATCTGACCGTCAACGCCCTAGGTCTGGAGATTGATCCGTTGTTTGCCGGTTCCGGCTGTGCTGAGGACACCGTGTTTACGGTTATCGATCCCCTCGGCGGCGTGAAAGATCTTGCTGCCGGATTGATCCGGGTCTGTTCGAAACAGGCCCTGCTGGACGACCCCCTGCGTATGCTGCGGGTGTTCCGGTTTGCGGCAACCCTTGAGTTTGAAATTGACCCGGATACATTGACCGAGGTTCGCCTGTACCGGGAGCGCATTGCAAAGGTTGCGGCGGAGCGCATTGCCCATGAGCTTAATCTGATCATGGCAAGCGGGCGGGCACACCGGGCCTTTGTCCGGATGGCCGAAACAGGCCTCCTCTTTGAGGTCCTTCCCGAACTGCAGGCCGGGATCGGAATGGAACAGCCGGCAAGCCATCATCTTGATGTCTTTGACCATCTGCTTGAAACCCTGCATCAGATGGAGCGGATACAGCATGACCCGGGCCGGTATTTTCCCCGAAACAGAGAGGTCATGAACCGGTGGCTGGAGCAGGAAAAGCATTGCCGGCAACTGAAGTGGGCGGCCCTGTTTCATGATGTGGGCAAACCGACAACGTTCGGCATTAACGAGGACAAAGGCGGCCGCATCACCTTTTATAACCATGACCTGCAGGGTGCGGACATTTTTTCCGCCATTGCCGGGCGTCTGCGCTGGTCAAGAGAGGATACCCAGGCGGTCGCCGCCCTGGTTGCCGCCCATATGCGGCCGTTTTTTCTGGCCAATAATCAGCGTCAGGGCAACTTGACTCTCAAGGCCTGTCTGCGGCTGGTACGCAAGGTAGGGGCAACCCTGCCCGGCCTGTTTATGCTGGCCATGGCCGATGCTCTGGCCGGAAAAGGCGAGGGCAGCCCGGAGGAGATTGAGCGGGAGGTTGCCGGTCTGTTTGAACGGCTGCAGCAGGTCCAGGACGAGCATGTCGCACCTGTCCGGGCGGCTCCGCCTCTCATCACCGGCCGTGACCTGATCCGTGACCTGAAGCTTGAACCAGGGCCCCTGTTTAAAAAAATCCTGGACCGAGTTGAAGAGGCCCGGATGGAGCACCGGATCAGCACTCGGAAACAGGCACTGGATCTGGCTGCCCGGTATGCCGAAACAGAACTCAAAACTCAGAACTTAGAACCCTGAACCCAAAACTCGTGTATTCATGCGTAAAGAAAAAGATTTTTATTTTAACAAGGCGAAAAAAGACAACTACCCGGCCCGGTCGGTGTACAAACTCGAAGAGGCGCACAAGAAGTATCGGTTCTTGAAAAAGGGCAAGAGAATTCTTGATCTGGGCTGTCATCCGGGCAGCTGGAGTCTGTATACGGCACTTGAAATCGGTCCTAAGGGAACCGTTGTCGGAGTGGATCTGCAGCACACCGAAATAGAGGGCCAAAAAGGCAATGCTGAAATCCACTGGCTCTGTTATGATGTCTACTCCGAGGAGCTGGTGCAGGTCTTGACAAAACAGTGGCCGGGATTTCACGTGGTGCTCAGTGACATGGCACCTCGAACCACGGGCAGTCAGTATGCCGATCATCAGCATTCGCTCAGGCTGTCCCGGCGGGTTCTGGAACTGGCGCGTATTTTTCTGCACCCAAAGGGATCCCTGTACTGCAAGGTTTTTCAAGGCGTGGATTTTCCGGAGTTCATCCAGGAGTGCAAGCCGTTGTTTGAGACCGTCAAGGTCGTAAAACCTGAGAGTTCCCGCAGGGAGAGTCGAGAGGTTTTTGTGTTGGGGCGCGGATTTAAACCACCTTCCCGCAAATCGGGTTAAGCTGCGGATGGTTACGGGTTAGGAATCTGAACATATTGTATTTTTGGTATTTTTAAGGAGTTGAACAGTGTCAGGACATTCAAAGTGGAGCACCATTAAGCGAAAAAAGGGTGCCAATGATGCCAAGAGAGGGAAAATATTCACCAAGTTGATCAAGGAGATCACCATAGCGGCTCGAATGGGCGGCGGCGATCCCGACGGCAACCCAAGACTCAGGACTGCCGTTATCGCGGCAAAATCCGAGAATATGCCCAAGGATAATATTGCCAGGGCGATTAAAAAGGGAACCGGTGACCTTGACGGCGCAGTCTACGAGGAAATTCTGTATGAGGGTTACGGCCCCGGCGGCATAGCGGTTCTGGTGGAGACCATGACCGACAATAAAAACCGGACCGTTGCCGATGTCCGTCATTTTTTTGCAAAAAGCGGCGGCAATCTCGGCGAGTCCGGCTGTGTGGCCTGGATGTTTGATAAAAAAGGCTCTATCACGGTTGATCGGGAAGGGGTCGACGAGGACGAACTGATGGATCTGGCCATTGAGGCCGGTGCAGAGGATGTAATTGAAGATGAAACCACCTTTCAAATCCTGACCGAACCCGATGACTTCAGTGAAGTTGTGGAAAATCTTGAAAAGAGCGGCATCAAGTGTCTTGAGGCTTCAATTACCATGATTCCAAAGAACACGGTCGAGGTGGAGGCTGAGAAAACCGCCAGATCGTTGATGAAGCTGCTGGATAATCTTGAAGATAACGATGATGTCCAGAAGGTGCACGCCAACTTCGATATCTCCGATGAACTGATGGAAACCCTTTCTTAGGGTGAGGATTCTCGGTATTGATCCGGGCTCACGGATTACCGGCTATGGTGTTATTGACTGCCGGGGACCTGCGATCGGTTTTATCACCTGCGGTACCATTCGCATGCAGGCGGAAACCGATTTTTCCCGGCGCTTGTTTATGATTTTTGAAGGATTGTGCAAGGTCATTGAAGAGCACCGGCCCGAGGTCGCGGCCGTGGAAGATTTGTTTGTGGCCCATAATCCCCGTTCCGCCCTTAAGTTGGGGCAGGCCCGGGGAGCGGCGATTGTAGCTGCCCGGCATGGGCAGTTGCCGGTTTTTGATTATACGCCGAGAAAGATCAAGCAGGCTGTGGCCGGGTACGGACAGGCGGAAAAAAGCCAGATTCAGGAGATGGTCCGGGTTCTGCTTGAGCTCAGCGCCGTACCGACTTCGGATGCCGCCGATGCCCTTGCCGTGGCTCTCTGTCATGCAAATCATAGATATACAGTTCCCTTTGTCGATTAAATATTAACCGTTTTCAAACCCTAATCCCTAATCTCTAACCCCTGATATATGATAGCTTCGCTCAGCGGAAAAATTTTCAATAAACAGATTGATTCCCTCATTCTTGATGTCGGCGGAGTCGGCTACGAGGTTATGATTTCCAGCCGGACCTATGATGCGTTGCCGGCTGCGGGTGAAGATGCCTTTCTCCTGATCCGGACCAACGTACGGGAAGACGCCATTACCCTGTACGGATTTTGCGAGCAGGAGGAAAAAGATCTTTTTCTGCTGCTCAATTCCGTGTCCGGTATCGGGCCCAAACTTGCCCTCGGTATTCTTTCCGGGATCAGTGCCCCGGAGTTATGCCAGGCAATCAGCAGCAAGTATTTTGCCCGCTTGACCGCCCTGTCCGGGGTAGGAAAAAAGACCTCCCAGCGTCTCTGCGTTGAGCTAGGTGAAAAGGTCGGCGCCCTGTCCGGGGTGACCGGCATGCCGGGTGCTGCGGCTGAGGTGGAGGTTGAGGGTTTTGCCATGCAGGATGCGGTCTCGGCCCTGGTCAATCTTGGCTATCCCCGCAATACGGCCTGGCAGGCGCTCCGCTCCATTCAGCAGCGGGATCCCGAGGCGGCGGCACGGATGAAGGTTGAGGAGCTGCTCCGTCTTGCTCTGCAGGCCATGGCCTGATGTTTTTTCCCGCAACCCAGGATGCCAGCGATGAACCATGAAGAGGAAATAACCGGTAAACGTCTTGTTACCGGAGATGAGCAGACTGGAGATACGGCGCCGGGTATTGATATCCGTCCACGTCGTCTTGACCAGTATATCGGTCAGGAGCAGCTCAAGCAGAGTCTGCGCATTTTTATCCAGGCTGCCCGCCAGCGCGGAGAGGCCCTGGATCACGTTCTTTTTCATGGTTTTCCCGGCCTGGGTAAGACCACCATGGCCTACATTATCGCCAATGAAATGGAGGCCGGGATCAAGGCCACCTCAGGGCCGGTCATTGAAAAAGCGGGCGATCTGGCTGCCATCCTCACCAGTCTCCAGGCCGGAGACGTTCTGTTTATTGATGAAATTCACCGCTTGAACCATGTCGTCGAGGAGATTCTCTATCCGGCCATGGAAGATTACCAGCTCGATCTGATTATCGGCCAGGGGCCGGGTGCGCGCTCGATTAAAATGGATCTGCCCAGATTTACTCTGGTCGGTGCGACCACCCGTACCGGTTTGCTGACCCCGCCGCTTCGCGACCGTTTCGGGGTTATTCTCCGGCTGGAGTTTTACAGCCCCGAGGAGCTGGTGCTGATTGTCAAACGCTCGGCTGAACTCTTCGGGATCAGGATTGATGATGAAGGCGCTCTGGAACTCGGCCGTCGGTCCCGGGGGACGCCTCGTATTGCCAACCGGCTGTTGCGCCGGGTGCGGGATTTGTCCGAGGTCGGTGGCCATGCGGTTATATCCCGCGCCGTGGCCGATGATGCCCTCAACATGCTGGCTGTGGACCGGTTTGGCCTTGATGAAATGGACCGGCGTATCCTGTTGACCCTGATCGATAAATTTCAAGGCGGTCCCATCGGGCTGGATACCCTGGCCACCGCCGTCTGTGAGGAGAAAAATACCCTGGAAGATGTATATGAACCCTTTCTTATCCAGTCCGGTTTTCTGGTTCGTACCCCCAGAGGACGAATGGCGACCGTAAACGCCTACGAGCATTTTGACCGGCCGGTGCATACTCCCGGAGTGCGCCAGCCCGGGTTGTTTGATCAGGAGTAAAAAGGAGACAGGAGCGAGGAAATGGCTGGAAAACGAACGGTTAAAGACATCCTGTTGATGAAAGGCGGGCAGCGAAAAATCTCCATGCTGACCGCCTATGATGCGCCCATGGCCGCACTTCTTGATCAGAGCGGAATTGATATTCTCCTGGTGGGCGATTCGTTGGGCATGGTCGTTCTCGGGCTTGATTCAACGGTGCCGGTGACCATGGAACAGATGCTGCACCATGCGGCCGCCGTTCGCCGTGGGGCGGCAAATGCGCTTGTGATCGGAGACATGCCCTTTGGCTCCTATCTGGTTGATGTCCGGGAAACCGTCCGCAATGGCGCCCGTTTTCTCAAAGAGGCCGGCTGTGACGGGGTCAAACTTGAAGGTGGAGAGAGTATCTGCGATGAGGTTCGGGCCCTTGTCCGGGCCGGGATTCCGGTTATGGGCCATCTCGGCCTGACCCCGCAGACCGCCGGTCAGCTCGGCGGCTTCAAGGTCCAGGGCAAGAGCCTGGAGGCAGGCCGAAAAATGCTGGCCGATGCCCGGGCCCTGGAAGAAGCCGGCGCCTTCAGCCTGGTGCTTGAGTGCGTACCGGCTCCGCTGGCCGAGGTCGTTACCCGTGGAATCTCCATCCCGACTTTTGGTATCGGGGCCGGTCCGCACTGCGACGGTCAGGTGCTGGTCACCAATGACATGCTCGGCCTGTTTGAAAAATTTACGCCGGGATTTGTAAAGAAATATATTGATCTTGCTCCGCAGATGAAAGAGGCGATCACTGCCTTTCAAGACGAAATATCTTCCGGCATGTTTCCCGCCCCGGAGCATTCCTTTGCCTCGGATGAGGATTTCAGCTCTCTGCTGGAGGATTGACCGCCCTTTACCCTGCTTCAATTCTCGCATTTCTTACAGCTGAGTTTCAGGCTGCCCTTTTGTGTAATCAGAGAAAATCCATACCGGCTGGTCTCCGGCCGGAGGGCTGTCTCCCAATCCTTTTGAGGGAAAAGCATCGTCCCGGTCCGAACCTGTCTGGGCCTCCTTCTCCCTGTTTGTTATTTACAGCGGAGTTTCGGCAGGATATAGATTATAGATGTGTTCAGGAGACAGTCTTTTACATCACGGAGCAATACGATAACCTGAGGAGGACCATGCAATGAGTGTTCTGATTGGAGAGATGATCGTATGTGGACAACGCACGGGTGGTGAAGTACAGTTACGGATTTTCGGTGACGAATTTTATGCGCGGTATGAGACCCCTGACGGCTATACCGTAGTCTTTGATAAAGACTACGGCGGCTATTGCTACGCCCTGCTTGCGGCCGGGAGATTTGTCTCAAGCGGGGTGCCGATAGGCAAACCTCTGCCCGCCGGTTTGCGGAAACATCTCAAAGAAGCCCCGGAGGTGCGCAATGAAAAATTCGCACAAAACTACAGCCTGTTCCGGGCGCCGGAGATTGATCCTGATTCCAGCGGCACCCGTACCCTGGGCCCGGATGGAGGGTTGCTGGACGGGCGGAAATTAAACCAGGGCACTGTTCGCGGTCTCACCATTCTGGTTGATTTTGATGACGTTACAACCGCGATTTCCCGCGAAGCCGTTTATGAGATGTTTAATGAAACCGGCTATACCGCCAACGGGAACTACTGTTCGGTCAACGAGTATTTCAAGATCATCTCCAGCGGTAAACTCAACTATGTGAACATGGTCGTCGGGCCGGTGAAGCTGTCAAAGCCCCGGAGCTATTATATCAGTAACCTGCTGGTCAGAGAGGCGCTTGATATCGCGGTTAACCGGTTCAATGTCGATCTTGCCGACTTTGATTCGCGCGGTGAGGGTATTGTCGATGCGATCAATATTCTCTATGCCGGAAACTCACAGTATAACGGCCAGCTCTGGCCCCACAATTCCGTGGCCGGGTATCGATACGGTTCGGTTCGCACTCATTATTATCAGCTCACCGGGCTGGGCATGCATCCGGTCGACTTGCGGATTGGAACGATCTGTCATGAGAACGGCCATCTGCTCTGCCGCTTCCCGGACATGTATGATTACGGTAAACGTGACGGTGACTCTGAAAAAAGCCAGGGCATCGGCTGCTACTGTCTGATGGGCTCGGGAAACCATCTCAACGACCGCCGCACGCCCTCTCCGGTGTGTTCATACCTGCGCCAGCTTGCCGGCTGGGTCGATACGGTCGTCCTGCTTGACTCTCCGGGGAAATTCATTGCCGGGCACGGCGCCTACGATACGGTCTGGAAGTATGAGACCACCATTCCCAATGAATACTTTATGGTTGAGAATCGCAGTCGAATTGGCCTGGATGCCTATCTGCCGGCAAGCGGGCTGGCGGTCTACCACTGTGATACGCTTGGTTCCAACGAATGGCAGAGCGGTACCCGCAACAACCACTACCAGTGTGCGCTTCTTCAGGCCGACGGCAGTCTTGATCTTGAGAATAACCGGAATGCCGGGGATGCAACCGATTTATTCAGCGAAGTATCCGGAGTTGCGCTTTCAGATGCAACACCCCCTTCTTCCCGAATGTGGAACGGCACCGATTCCGGCCTGATGCTCTCGGAAATAGACGGGGCCGGGCAGGATATGAGCTTTACGGTCGGAGAACCGCGCGATCAGCCGGTTGTCGAACTCGAAACCTCGCCCAATTTGCTTATTCCGGATAACAACCCGGATGGGGTGACCAGTATTTTGAGCGTCGGCTCTTTTGGGGAACTTGTTGATATCTCGGTGAAGGTCGAGATTATCCACAGCTGGATCAGCGACTTGAAGGTAACGCTGGTTGCACCGGACGGCACTGAAGTCGTGCTGCACAATCACCAGGGCGCTGACGGCGATGACATTTCTACGGTTTACACTGCTGCAACCGCACCTGAGCTGACAAATCTTAATGGCGGGGAGATCCAGGGTATCTGGTCGCTGGTCGTGGTTGATACCGCCTCGCAGGATGTCGGTCGGCTTGTGCGCTGGGGCCTTGTCATTGGCTATCAAAAGAGTTCAGACAGGGTAATGGAGAGTGCCGATCCTGATCTTGCCATTCCTGATGCCGACCCGCAGGGGATAGCCAGTGTCATTCAGGTTCAACAGGGCGGCAAGGTGAGAGATATCGTGGTCGGCATTGATATCAGGCATACCTATATCGGTGACCTGCGAGTGGATCTTGTCTCGCCTTCGGGACAGGTTGTGCGGCTGCATGATCAGACCGGAGGGTCGACCGATAATCTCAAACGGTCCTATGATACAACCTCGACCCCGGGTCTTGGTGATTTTATCGGCCTGTCGATGCAGGGGGACTGGCAGTTGCAGGTACGTGATCTGGCCTCTCTGGATACCGGGACGCTTGCCGCCTGGTCGCTCACCCTTGAATATTGAACGTTGGCGGTATGGTAAGAGGGAAAAGAGCGGTTAAGGGTATAATGCCCTTAACCGCAATTCCGCCTGAACTCCGGACTGATACGTTTGCGTCCGTACCGGTTTATTTCAACCCGAGTTTCCGGCCCGTCTTTTTCAGGGCTGCCCTGACGGCTGATTTTTTTTTCGTACTCTTCAGGCAGGTTCCCGGTAATAGCCTTAAATGTGTTCCGGAGAGACTTGAGTTCCGGTCCGGAGGCGATTTTTGCATCTTCACTGAGATTTTGCAGTGCAACCACGTATTCGGCAACAGAGACAAACCGGATCCCGTGCCCTTGCGGTTGTGAGCCGATTCCGGGAATTCATAGTCCACAACCCCGTGTCCTGCCAGATGCAGAATGCCGAATTTTTCCGTCATCATTCGGGAGAGGATCTCGGCCCCTGTTTTCCGGATCAACAGATTTTCCCCCTTAACCTTCACCCCGCTGTGTTCAAGCACCTGGGCCACCCCCAGCGCCTCTTTCTGCGCTCCGGACAGTTCCGGGAACAGGCTGTTTGACCCGGGAAACGGGTCTCCTGCGATCAGGGCGTTCAGGTCGGAACAGATATGGGCCCGTGTCCGTCCGCCCTCTCCCTCTGTTATTGTCTCCTTGCCGACAACTGCGTCAGCAAATTCTATGTTTCGTCTGCATTCAAGCAGGGCGTATTGGGTATCTGCATGTCCGGCAAGCGTAGAAGACAACCTCGGGGTCAAGTTTGACTTTGAACAGTTCTTCTTCGGGCTCCAGGTGATATTTTTTTCTTTGCCCCACTTTTCTCCCCTTTTATATTTCCTGATATTTTTCACCTCAAGATTGATATTTTTTATTTCCTTTGATAACAGTATGTTATTTTTTTATTGCTTGGGAGCAGTGGTTTTTCCGTTGATTATTTCGTTCGGTTTACGGGCTTCCTCTTGTGGTTCCTGTACGTTTGGCACTACTATATATAGTGGTATTTTTTCGGCAGCTACCTTCTCAACTTCTTGATTTTCTGTTTCTTTTTCCTTGACTCCGGGGGGGACTTGAGCTACAACAAAAGTTAAGTGGTGCAGAGTGGTTTAAAGTGGATGTAAATTTTGTAGCCGTCCTTTTCTCATTGGTGACACGTTGAAACAGCAGGTCTCGTCGTTGCGATTTCGCAGCCGATCGGAACATACCCTGGATACCAAGGGGAGGCTCAATATCCCGAGTCGTTTTCGCGAGGTGTTATGTGAGGAATATACCGAGACGGTGGTGGTGACGAACTGGCATAAAAGTTTGAAGGCCTTTCCCGTTGCGGTCTGGGAAGAGCTCGAAGAAAAACTCCAGACCGAGGGCCGCATGCAGCCCGGTATGGGCGATTTTGTCCGTTACGTCATTTCCGGCGTCACGGAATGCACCCTGGATAAACAAAAACGTATCCTGCTGCCCGCTCCCCTGCGAAATGAGTTCAATATCGGTAAGGAAGTCGTGTTGAACGGGATGCTGGATCATTTTGAGATATGGGACAAGGCGGCCTGGCAGCTGGAAAGCCGGCGTACCCGGGAACGGTTTGCGGATTTTGAGCCCGGCTTGTCATCTCTTGGTATTTTGTAGCTGATTATGGCCCAAAATGCGGCTCAACTGCATGTTCCGGTCATGGTAGGCGAGGTTCTGGAATGTCTTCAGCCCAAACCTGACGGGGTGTATGTGGACGGCACACTCGGGCTTGGCGGTCATGGGCTGGCCATCCTGGAAAAGTCGGCACCGTCGGGCGGACTGGTGGGCTTTGAGTGGGATCGTGAAGCGGCAGCATATGCCGCTGACCGGCTGACCGGGTTTAAAGAGCGTGTGCGGATTATTCGGGCATCCTATGCCGACCTGCTTCAAGAGCTGGAAGAAATAGGGGTTGAAGGTGTTGACGGTCTGCTGGTTGACCTTGGGGTATCATCATTGCAGTTTGACCGGGGAGAACGGGGATTCAGTTTCCAGGTGGACGCGCCTCTGGATATGCGGATGAATCAGGATCTCAAGGTCACTGCCGCCGATATTGTCGCCCGGAGCAATGAAGGAGAGCTTGCCGATATTTTGTACCATTACGGTGAGGAGCGTCAGGCACGGCGTATTGCCCGTTTTATCTGTGAGGCAAGAGTGGTGGAACCCGTACAGACGACCTTCCAGCTGGCCAACCTGGTAAAAAAAGCAGTTCCCCGGCGGTTTCATCCGGACAGGATTCATGTGGCAACCAGAACGTTTCAGGCCTTGCGCATCGCCGTCAACCGGGAACTGGACAACTTAGTCCGGCTGTTGGAAGACGGGCCTGAAGCTTTGAATCCGGGCGGACGGTTTTGTGTGATAACCTTTCATTCGCTGGAAGATAGAATCGTAAAGCAGGCCTTCAGGAAGGACAGCAGGCTCAAGCTGCTGACAAAAAAGCCGGTTGAGCCCGGAGCAGATGAGATCGCGGTAAATCCACGGGCAAGAAGTGCACGCCTGCGAGGGGCGATTAAAATTTAGTTGGAATGTGGTGTCTGCGGTGGGGAACCGCAGACAGGAAGAACCCAGGGAAGAGGAGAGAGCAATGATAGTAAATACGCAGATCAGGCCGTACCGCTGCCGCACAAGGTCGGTGGGAATACGTCAGCGGGTGGCCGCAAACAACTCCTGTGAAATGTCGGTGCCGTTGCGACGGGCTGTTGTTCTTGTTCTCTGTGCTGCTCTTTTTCTGGTTGTGGCCTGCGGCCAGTTTCTGCACTGGAGAATCATGAACGGTATCCAGGTTGCCGAGCAGCTGCAGAGCGTCTCATCGGATCTTGCTGTTGAAAATATGACTCTGCTGGCCCGGCGGGCTCGCCTGATGTCTCCGGAGCACGTTAAGGCCGTGGCTGCCGTACGACTTGACCTCCATGAACCCGGCAAAGGCCAGGTTCATCGTTTGTAGTCACGAGGCATGTATAACATCGCGGTCAGGAAACAGAAGCGCAGGGAACGACGCCTGTTTGCGACCGGAGTGATCATGGTTTTGCTGGCAGTGGCTGGCGGAGTTCTGTATCGATTACCCGTCTCCCTCCAGGATATCAGCAGGATTTTTCAGCTTGCTGCCGGCAAATTTTCTCTCTCTCCAGCGGACACAATGTCCGCTGGAGATGTTTTGAGGGGAACGATTTATGACCGTAATTTCAATGAATTATCTGTTTCTTATCAGCTGTTTTCCCTCTATGTGCATCCCGCAAAGATCAACAACCACAGCGATGCCGCCCAAAAACTGGCTGAAATAATCGGGGTTGCAAAGGGTGCTGTAGAAGCACAGCTCAAGCAGTCCCGGCGAGTCGTTGAACTGGCTGACGATCTTGATGGCGACCAGGTAAAGGCTATTAAGAATCTCGAGATTGAGGGCCTTTACTGCACAAGTTCTGAAAAACGTTTCTATCCCGAGCACACTGCGGCACCCCATGTCCTTGGATATACCGTTGACGGTGTTGGACTCTCCGGGGTGGAGAGAAAGTACGATATCCTCCTGCAGCCGGGAGAGTATCAACCCGTTGATGTGCCGGACGTGGATTTTAAAGGCAACACTGTTGCGGGGCAGAAGAGAACGGATCTGATTTTGACCCTGGATATAGAGCTGCAGAAGGCCATAGATAAAGAGTTGAATCGACTGCTGCGTGAGCAGGGCGCCGCCGTCGGAATGGGGTTGCTGATGGAGCCTGCATCCGGGCGTATTCTGGCATTCTCAAACCAGCCCTCCTTTGACCCGAACTACTTCTGGAAATCCGAGGGGGTTACACGGAAGAATACCCTGTACAGCCCACGCTTCGACCTCAATCTGGCCCGCCCCCTTCTGGTTCGTGCGGCGGCAAGAATACAGGATGGGGAACAGTTTGCGCCCATGTTGCCGCAAACCCTTGCCGCACCGGATTTCGGACTCAGTGCAGAGCAATACGCAGACGTATTAAACCGGATAGAGTTCCTGCAGCCGGTTTTGCAAAGCCTGCCTTCTGATGTGCCGTTTAACGACGAACCGGCAGGGGGGGGGCAGAAAAATATCAGTCTGATGCAGCTTGGCGTCGGTCTGGCCAGTTTGATCAATGGAGGGTGGAGGGTAACTCCGACTTTTGTGGACTCGGTCTATGACCAACAGCATGGGCAACGCTTTAGTCTGAAAAAAGAGGCCATAACCCGCACCCATGTCCTGAACCCGGCCATGGGGGTTGCTGTTCGCCGCGAGCTGCTGACCCATTTTACCGGTCAACAAAAAGAAAAGCTTCTGGCTTTCTCGGGGACGAGTAAGCGGGTTGTACCCGGTGGTACCATAACCAGATATGTGCAACAGCAGCTCTTTGTCGGCATGATACCCCGAGAAAAACCGACAATGCTTTTGATTATGGCCCTTGAACGGAATACTCTTGATCCTGTACCGAAGGGGGAAAAGATCCGCTCCCTTTCATCGGTGGGAAAAACACTGTTAACAGATCTGTATGCAGGGGCACAGCAGGAACAGATTGCAGAGTATCCTACCTCCAGAAATCGGGAGAACTTTGCCCGTTTCCTCATCAGCCGCCGGGTTGAATATACCCGTTCACCAGGAAATATTGCAGTAAATAAGGTCGATATGCCGGAGTTGGTTGGAATGAGCCTGAGAAAGGGGTTGCAGCAGCTTAATCAGTTTAAGCTCCGGATTACCATCAAGGGCAGTGGGCGGATTGTTTCCCAGTCTCCCCGTGCCGGTGAGCGATTAGGGGATGTTGAGCGCTGTTTACTCACCCTGGAATCAGCGATTTGAGCGTTCTATGCAGCTGATTGATCTTGAAAAGATACTTGGTGTTGCCGGGAAAGGGAACAGCCGGGTAACCGGGCGGGTCACGGCGATTGTGTCTGATTCGCGTTGGGTTATCCCGGGCTCGGTGTTTGTTGCGGTGCGTGGAACAGTCATTGACGGCCATGATTATATCTCTCAGGCCATGGAAAAGGGATGCCTGGCGGTGGTGGCCGAGCATTGCCCTGACATGGTTTCTGAGGCAATTTCCTGTTTTCAGGTTCGGGACAGTCATGCGGCACTCGGTCGGCTGGCTGCAGCCTGGAACGGACACCCCGGTCACAGGCTGAAGCTCATAGGGCTGACCGGGACCAACGGTAAGACCACGACTTCCTGGTTGATTGAAAAAATTCTCCAGCAGGCCGGTTTTCAAACCGGAGTTATCGGGACCGTGAATTATCGCTATCAGAACATGGAAGGAAATATGGTCGTTCGCCCGGCCCCTCTGACCACCCCTGGTCCTGAGCAGCTACAGGCCCTGCTCCGGGAAATGGCGGATGCCGGCGTAAGTCATGTGTTGATTGAGGTCTCATCCCATGCTCTCGATCAGAAGCGGCTGGCAGGAATCCGGTTTGACGTGGCCCTGTTTACCAACTTAACCAGGGACCATCTGGATTACCATCAGACCATGGATTCATATTTTACAGCCAAAAAGTTGCTTTTTTCAAACTATTTGAAAGATTCAGGTACGGCCGTGGTTGTGGTTGATGCAGAAGCCGGGAATGAGAATTACGGCAACAGGCTTGTAACTGAGCTTGTCGGAAGAGATGTTTCGACGGTTGGCTTTGCAGAGGACTGCACCATCAGGTGTGCCCGTTTGAGGCAGGATATTAACGGAAGTTCCTGCAAGCTTTTCATCTGCGGCGAGCAGCAGGAGATTACCTCGAATCTGACCGGAACCCATAACGTGTTGAATATGCTGGCAGCTGCCGGGGTGGCCAACGCCTTACAGGTTCCCGGGCGGCAGATAAGGGCAGGGCTGGCAGCTGTCGACCGGGTGCCGGGCAGGCTGGAGCGGGTGCTTCTCAGCGGTATTTCCCCGGATAAATTGGCTGCCGTCTTTGTTGACTATGCCCATACTCCGGATGGATTGGAAAATGTGCTGGCCACCATGAAGAGCATGACCTCCGGGCGGCTTATCTGTGTGGTCGGCTGCGGTGGCGATCGAGACACGGGCAAACGGCCGCTCATGGGTGAAATCGCCGGTCGTTTTGCAGATATGGCTATTCTTTCATCGGATAATCCAAGAAGCGAGGATCCTATGGCAATCATAGCAGAAATTGAACGGGGTATTCAGCGGACGGGCAGCAAAAAACTATCGCAGGATGCTTTGTTTTCTTTGCAGGCAGATCAGCACGGTTACCTGGTGGAGTCGGATCGGCGCAAGGCCATTCATCTGGCCTGCAGTATTGCCCGGCCCGATGATGTGGTGGTCATCGCTGGCAAGGGCCATGAGCAGTATCAGATAATCGGCAGAGATAAAAAATTCTTTGATGATCGCCTTGAGGCAAAAAACGGTCTTGCCGCCTGGACAACTGAACATCTGCTTGCGGCAACCGGCGGCAGGCTGGTTGGAAGAAACAGTCGAGAGGTGCTTACGGATATCTCAACCGATACAAGAACGGTTACGGCCGGGGACGTCTTTGTTGCCCTGGTCGGCGAGAGTTTTGACGGTCATGATTTTCTTGATACCGCTATTAAGCGCGGGGCCGGAGCTTTGATTGTTGAACGGGAATTTTCCGGAGCAGGTGAGAGGATTCCAGTCATCGTGGTTGAGGATACTCTGCAGGCTCTGGGTGATCTTGCCGCCTACAGGCGCCGGATACTGGGAGAAGATGTCAAGATCGTTGCCATTACCGGCAGTTCCGGAAAGACCACGGTCAAGGAGATGGCAGCGGCTGTTTTTGAGCAGTATTACGTTCATCCGGAGTCGGCACCGGAGCCGGTGTTGAAGACCCATGGAAATTTTAACAACCTGATCGGGCTGCCCCTTTCCCTGCTGCCGCTCTCTGCCAAGCACAGGGTCGCGGTGCTGGAAATGGGTATGAACAGGTCTGGTGAGATCGCCCGGCTGACTGAAATCGCTGATCCCGATATCGCCTGCATTAACAATGTCCAGGCCGCCCATCTGGAAAAACTGGTCGATATCAATGGAGTTGCCCAGGCAAAGGGCGAGCTGTTTGCCGGACTGCGCCCGGATGCGGTCCGGATCATTAATTATGATGATCCGGAGGTGGTCAGGCTTGCCTCCAGGTATCAGGGCCGTACCATAGGCTATGGCGTGACAGCTGCAGGCCGGCGGTATAAACCGCTGGTGCGGGTAACCAGAATCACCGGTCTTGGCGCCAAGGGGACACGGTTCACCCTTCACATCGGTGACTGGAAAAAACGAATAACCCAGGCCGTGCCCGGAACCCATAACGTGCATAATGCCGCTGCCGCTGCCGCAATCTGTACGGCTGCCGGTGTGGATGCAGAGAGCATTGTCAAGGGCTTGACTCTCCATCAGAACGTGGACAAGCGGATGGAGTTTATGAACCTGCCCGGTGGTCTGCGGGTACTCAATGACAGTTACAATGCCAATCCCTCTTCCATGGCGGCGGCACTGACAACCGTGGTCTCTTTCGGAACCGACTGCCGGAAGGTGGCGGCCTTGGGCGATATGCTTGAGCTCGGAGAAAATGCAGTCTCAGCCCATCGTGAGATCGGTCGGCTGGCGGCGGAACTTGGGTATACTATGCTGGCTGTGACCGGCGAGTTCAGCCCCGAGGTTGCTCGTGGCGCCCGCGAGGGCGGGATGACCAGAGATCAGGTCGTGATCCTTGCCGATACGATGGCCATTGCCGACTGGCTGTATCATCTTTTGATCAGCGGGCGGCTCAGTGAAGGCGACTGGCTGCTGGTCAAGGGATCCAGGGGGATGCGGATGGAAAATCTCCTGGTCGAACTCCGGAATCGTTTTGATCCAGCTCCCAGTGAGGCGTAAATTCCATGCTCTATCACCTTCTCTATTCGCTTCATACCCAGATCAGCTGGCTCAACGTCTTTCGTTATATCACCTTTCGCTCCATTGGTGCGGCAATAACCGCGTTTCTCATTCTCTGTATTCTAGGGCCGAAATTTATCCGCTGGCTGCAACTCAAGCAGATAGGGCAGGTGGTTCGTGCCGACGGCCCTGAATCGCATCTGAGCAAGCAGGGGGTTCCGACAATGGGCGGGGTTCTGATTCTGGCCGCTATGACGATTTCGACCCTGTTGTGGGCGGATCTGACCAGCGGTCTGGTCTGGCTGCTGATCGGAATCAGTCTGTTTTTCGGCGCTATCGGAGCGATAGATGATCTGCAGAAGGTGACCAAGGGCAACAGTAAGGGGCTTTCCCCCCGCGGCAAGCTGCTGCTCCAGGTTGCCGGGGCCTCGATGGTCGGCCTGTATCTGATTCTGCATCCGGAATACGACGGCAGGCTGGCTATCCCGTTTTTCAAAACCTTTCATCCGGATCTTGGCTGGTGGTATATCCCGTTCACTGTTCTGGTCATTGTCGGGGCCTCCAATGCGGTCAATCTGACCGACGGTCTTGATGGGCTGGCGGCAGGACCGGTGATGATCAGCGGTTCGGTGTATCTGATTTTTTCTTATGCCGCCGGTAACGTCATTGTGGCCCAGTATCTGCAGATTCCCTATGTTCAGGGCGCCGGTGAGGTGGCGGTGTTCTGCGGAACTTTGATCGGGGCCTGCCTGGGATTTCTCTGGTTTAACGCCTATCCGGCCGATATTTTCATGGGCGATGTGGGCTCGCTTTCCCTCGGCGGAACCCTGGGCGCGGTATCGATTATCACCAAGCAGGAATTTCTGCTCGCCATTGTCGGCGGGATTTTTGTTATGGAAGCGGTCTCGGTTATCCTTCAGGTCGGCTATTTCAAGATGTCGGGTGGTAAGCGTATTTTTCTCATGGCCCCGATTCACCACCATTTTGAGAAGAAAGGCTGGCAGGAACCCAAGGTCGTGGTCAGGTTCTGGATTATTTCCATTATTCTTGGCCTGCTGGCCCTGGCAACCCTGAAGCTGCGTTGATCATGGAGCTTACCGCAGGCACAAAGGCCGTTGTTCTTGGCCTTGGGACTTCAGGACTTGCCGTACTCAGATACCTGCAGAGCCGGGGCCTTGAGGTAGCGGTTTCAGAATTTCGCAGTGATGACGACCTGAGCGATAATGAGAAAGCCGTCTGCCGGGGGCTGGCGTTTGAGACCGGCGGCCATAGTGAAAAATTTGTTCTCTCGGCCGATCTCGTGGTGCCGAGCCCGGGCGTACCGCTGGATCTGGATGTGCTTAAGGCGGCCCGGGAAAGAGGTATTCCCATTGTCGGAGAACTGGCCCTTGCCGCCGGGGAAATTTCGGTTCCGGTGATCGCGGTTACGGGATCAAACGGAAAAACCACGGTCACCGGCCTTATCGGTGAGCTCCTGCAGAGCAGCGGTTTCAGGCCGTTTGTCGGCGGCAATATCGGGAAACCACTGCTGTCGTACCTGTTTGAGGCGCAACAGTATGATGTGGTGGTCCTGGAGTTGTCCAGTTTTCAACTGGATTTATCGGGTGCATTCAGGCCGGATGTCGGTCTACTGCTCAACCTGTCGCCGGACCATCTGGACCGTCACGGTGATATGGCGAGCTATACCCGGGCAAAACAACGAATTTTCTGTAATCAGGAGCCCGGGGATACCGCGATTTTAGGCGGTGATGATCCCCTGGTCATGGAATCGGCCCCGGGGTTGAGCGGCCGGGTTTACACTTTTGGTTATGGCCCTGACAGCGAGGCCCGGATAGTTGAAGATCGGGTTATCGTAACCCGGGACGGGCGTGAAGATATTTTTGAGCTTAAGGAGACCCGGCTCAACTCCAGGGTCAATCGCTTAAATGCGGCCGCCGCTATTCTGGCGGCAGGATGTGTCGGTGCAGATTCCGAGG
Organism: Deltaproteobacteria bacterium; assembly: GCA_024280455.1. Lineage (GTDB taxonomy): Bacteria > Desulfobacterota > Desulfobulbia > Desulfobulbales > Desulfobulbaceae > DRLX01. The sequence continues at coordinate 25,224 of JAJRQC010000068.1, forward strand.
GTATCAGGAAGGGGCTTTCAAACTATACCCCGCCGCAGAACAGGATGACCCCGGTTGCCGAGATTAACGGAGTTTGGTTTATCAATGACTCAAAGGCCACCAATGTCGGAGCCATGGCTGCCGCCCTTGAGAGCTGTCCCTCCAGCGTGATCCTGCTTGCCGGGGGCAGAGACAAGGGCGGAGATTTTTCCGCCATACGGGAACTGGTCAGGGAAAAGGTTGAGACAATGCTCTGCATCGGTGAGGCAGCAAAAAAACTGGTTAACACCTTCTCCGATGTTGTTGCGGTCGAAGAGGCAAAGGATATGGCTGCCGCAGTCGACAGGGCAGCCTCACTTGCAAAGCCCGGCTGGATTGTTCTGCTGGCTCCGGGCTGTGCAAGTTTTGATATGTTTTCCGGTTACGCCGAACGAGGCCGGGTGTTTACCGGATTGGTTCACAATTTGAAGGAACGTTGAAAAGAGGTAAGCGATGACAAAGATATGTTGTGTCTGTCAGCGGATTGAACAGGGCGAATACTGGAAAGATGAAAACGACTATGTATTTGCCTCTAATGAACGGGTGACCCACGGCTATTGCCCACTCTGTTTTGACGTGGTGATGTCTGATCTGATGGAGTATATTAGCGAAACCCATCCGCAGGCAAAGGCAGATGGAGTCGCAGCAGGCGTCGATCACCGGACTTCCGCATGCGCCTGATCGTGACCGGCGGCGGAACAGGTGGACATCTTTTCCCTGCCATTGCCGTGGCCTGCGGAGTGCGGCAGCGAACTCCCGACAGTGAGATTCTTTTTGTCGGCACCGGCAGGCAGATTGACAACCGGGTTCTTGCCGGGCTTGGATTCAGCCGCGAAATCCTCAGTTTTTCCGGGGTCAAGGGGCTGGGGATTTCCGGCGCCCTACGTTCGGGATTACGGTTGCCGCAGGCCGCATATATGGCCGCAAAAATCATACAGCGTTTCCGGCCGGATCTGGTTTTTGCAGTCGGCGGCTACGTGACCGGACCGGTGCTGCTGGCGGCAAAACTGTTCCGGGTACCGATCTGTATCCATGAGCAGAATTCCGTGCCGGGTCTGGCCAACAGGCTGGCCGGAAAAATTGCCGACCGGGTCTGTATCTCGCTCCCCTGCAAGCCGCCCTTTGCAGAGAAAAAAACCGTGTTGACCGGCAATCCGGTCCGGGAGGAGATTCTTGGAGCTGCCGAAGAAAAAAATGTATCGGCAGACAGGGAACTGACCCTGCTGATTCTCGGCGGCAGCCAGGGGGCGCACCGGGTCAACGCGCTTATGCTTGAGGCGGCGGCCTCTCTGCACAAGCAGGGTAAAAAATTATATATTATCCATCAGACAGGGCGGACCGATGAGGAAATGGTTCGCCAGGGGTACGAAAAGCTTGGGGTTCAGGCTGAGGTTGGGGACTTTTTTTCTGACATGGCCGGGCTGTACGGCAGGGCGGATCTGGTCATCTCCAGGGCCGGGGCAACAACGCTTGCCGAGCTTGCGGTCATGGGGCTGCCGGCACTGCTGATACCCTATCCCTTTGCCGCCGATGACCATCAGACCACCAATGCCGACTATTACCTGCAGGCAGGCGGGGCCATGGTTTTTCCTGAACATGAACTTGACGGCGATCGATTGAGCAGGGAAATTAGCGTTCTTATCCGGGATCACAAGCAATTACAGGCCATGGCTGCAGGAATGAAGTCCCTGGGTAAGGCCGATGCCACTGAAAAAATTGTCGACCTCTGTGAGCAACTGGCAGCATAGCCGTCAAGCTAAGGGTTCGTTCAAAAATAACTTCGTAGAGATGAGGTGTAATATGGACATTTAGAGAAGTGATCTGATTGCATAATTGAAGATCGCTTTTCTAAATGTTCAGAGTGCGCCTCAGAATGCGAAGTTATTTTTGAACGAACCCTAATGGAAAATTGTTATTGGTAGATACAAAAAAGGGTGGGCACAGCCCACCAGAAAAGCTGCCGAATTCAGCTGCACTCTATATGCAGCAACGACCTTCCGGCGAAGCAGCGATTATTGTACCCCAATGCCTGCTGGTGGGCGGTGCCCACCCTACAGAAAACTGGTGAAGGCTACGGAAAAAATTCCTAATGTATGCGCAGTAGTTGGCCTCAGCTTGACGGCTATGCAGCTGGCAGGGGAAAGGGCTACCCCGTGAATATTTGTTTTCCACGCAGTGTAGGAACGAGAAAATAGTTTAGAATCAGAAGCTCAAAACCCGGAACCCGAAACTCGGAACGTATATGCATGTATAACAAAACCAAACAAATACACTTTGTCGGGGTCGGCGGTATCGGCATGTCGGGCATTGCCGAACTGCTGCTGAACCTGGGCTACCAGGTCAGCGGTTCCGATCTGCGTGATTCCGAGATTACCCGCAAGCTGACCGCACTCGGGGGCTCGATTTATGCAAGTCATGACGCCCAGTGGGTAGATGGGGCCGATGTGGTCGTCACCTCTTCGGCGATCAGTCCGGATAATCCTGAGGTCCTGGCGGCAAGAGAGGCCCATATTCCGGTGATTCAGCGGGCCGAGATGCTGGCCGAGCTCATGCGTCTGGCCAAGTACGGGATCGCTGTTGCCGGTAGTCACGGCAAGACCTCAACCACCTCCCTGGTTGCAACGATTCTTGCCGAGGCCAGGCTTGATCCGACCATCGTCGTCGGCGGCAAAGTAGACAGTCTTGGCGGTAACGCCAAACTGGGCTGCGGTGATTTTCTGGTCGCTGAAGCCGATGAAAGTGACGGCTCTTTTCTCAAGCTTTCTCCGGTTATCGAAGTGGTGACCAATATTGATCTTGAACACCTCGATTATTACCGGGACATTGAGCATATTAAAGATGTCTTTCTCCAGTTTATTGAAATCCTGCCCTTTTACGGGGTGGCTATACTCTGCTTTGATGATGAAAATATTGCCCGCCTGCTGCCGAAGATCCAGCGGCGTATCATTACCTACGGCTTGAGCGAGCAGGCGGATCTGTATGCCACCCGGATTGAAAGCCATGGCATGGAGACCAGTTTTGATGTTCGTTTCCGGGACCGTGAACTGGGCCGGATTAAACTCAACCGTCCCGGCAGGCATACGATCTATAATTCTCTGGCCGCAATCGGAGTGGCGCTGGAACTCGACATAGAGTTTCCGGTCATTGCCCGGGCTCTGGCAACATTTGACGGGGTGCAGCGTCGTCTGCAGATCAAGGGCGAACGTGATGGTGTTCTGGTGGTGGACGATTACGGACATCATCCAACCGAAATCAGGGCCACCCTTGACGCGGTTCGTGAAGGCTGGCCGGAAAGGCGCCTGGTGGTAGCCTTTCAGCCCCATCGCTATACCCGGACCCAGGCCCTTTTTGATCAGTTCCAGACCGCCTTTCATCGGGCCGATCTTTTGATTTTAACCGATATCTATGCGGCCAGTGAACAGCCCATTGAGGGGGTTACCAGTGAGCACCTGCTGGCGGCGATAAAGAGCCACGGCCAGCGTAATGTCCATTACGTTCCCACGGTCGAAGAGCTGCCGGCGGCACTTGCGCCCATGCTCCAGGAGGGTGATCTTCTCTTGACCCTGGGGGCCGGAAATATTGTTCGGGCCGGAGAACAGCTGCTGAAGGTGTAAACCATCATGGCCGCGCCGGATGCAATAAAAAAAGTGATAACCCAGCGTGGCTGGACCAGGTTTTTCAGGTCACAGCCACAACCAAGGATGAAAATAGCCTGAAACGAGGTCGTTTCGTGGGGTATGTATAGAAAAATGGTGGAAGAGGAAAAAAATAATGCTGAACAGTCGCCAACAACAGGAGATACGCGCATGTTGTGATGCCGTATCTTTTGATGTCTCAATGGCGGCGTATTCCACCTTCAAGGCCGGGGGGCAGGCTGCAGCACTGGCAGAAGTTCAGAACCTGGACCAGTTGTCGGCCCTGCTTGAATACTGCCGCAGGGAGGTGATTCCCTGGCGGGTCATCGGCCGGGGATCCAATATACTGGTCATGGATACCGGATTCAATGGTGTTCTCTTTCGGCTTGGTGGTGATTTCAGGACAGTGCAGCTGGAAGATGAATCTGAAACCACCGTCATTTCCGCAGGCGGCGGCTGTCTGCTGGCGGATCTGCTTGGCTGGTGCAGGCGGCACGGGTTGGGCGGATTGGAGTTTCTGGCCGGGATCCCGGGCGGCGTCGGGGGCACGGTACGGATGAATGCCGGGGCCTTTGGTCATTCAATCGGCGAGTTCCTCCAGGTGGTCTCGATTATCGGGGCCGATGGCGTTGTGCGGAAAAAAACAGCGACTGCACTCAGTCTTGACTACCGCAGCTGCATGGTTGAAGGGTATGGCCCCAGTCAGGCCATTATTCTGTCTGTTACCCTGCAGTTACAGGAGGCCGATGGTGAACAGATCGCAGAAATTATGCGGAACTATATGCTGGAACGAAAAAAAAATCAGCCCCTGAGCTCTCCATCAGCCGGATCGTTTTTTAAAAATCCGGAGGGTGATTATGCCGGACGCCTGATTGAAGCAGCCGGGTTAAAGGGGGCAAGAGTCGGCGGGGCAATGGTTTCCCCGGTCCATGCTAATTTTATTGTCAACGATGGCGGTCAAGGTACAGCTGCGGATATTCTGGAGCTGATGCACAAGGTCCAGGAAAAAGTAAGGAAGCAGACCGGCATTTTCCTTGAGCCTGAAGTCCATATCTTTTAAGATGAAAAAATAGGTACGTTTTAAGGGAGGTCCATGGCAGCATACACGCCTAAATATTCGCGCAAGCCTTCGGGGCGGAAAGGCATTGGGCGATTTATACCATGGATACCTCTGCAGAGAATAAAAAAGTCCTCCACTGTCGCTAATCCGCAGGCCGGGCTGGTTGGCGGTCGACAGGAAAAACAGGCCCGCAGGCTGTCGCGAACCGGTCTTCCGGCCTTTGTCCTTTGTGTGCTTGTTGGCACCGGCGGCTGGTTTTCATATCGACTGCTGGTCGCCTCGAATATTTTCCGTTTGACTGAAATTTCGGTGATCGGAAATCGCAGTGTCCGTGATCGGCAGATTGTCGAGGCCACCGGCCTGACTCAGGGCACGAATCTTCTTGGGTTCGATGTCGCGACCGCTGAGACAAAGGCACAGGCGCTCAGCTGGGTTGATCAGCTTGATATCCAGATAGCCTGGCCATCCAGAGTTGTGATTAATGTTCGCGAACATCAGCCCCTGGCCCTGGTTACCCTTGAAGGGGACAAGGGACGGCAACTGCACTACATCGATAAGGACGGGACAGTGTTTGCGCAGGTCATACCCGGGCAGGATATTGATTTTCCCGTGATTACAGGGCGGTTGGCCGATAGCGGTCTTGAGGGAGACCAAATTGCCGTCGGTACTCCGGCCGCCGGGGCTCTCAGGTTTCTCCAGCTTGCCGCCCGAGGAAATGCGATCCTGCCGGTGCAGGCAGTTTCCGAAGTGCATGTTGATCCGGAGCTTGGACTGATCGTCTATCTGGTTGATCGGCCCTTTCCCATCTATATGGGTGAGAATCGGATACGGACAAAGTATTATCGGCTGGTCAAAATTCTGGAGCGCTTGTACCGGAAGAAGCAAATAGAGGGAATAAAAGAAATCAGAATGGATTATACGGAAAACAAGGTGCTGGTGGCAATGCTTCAGCCCGGCAGGTAACTGGCAATGCAAGAGAACGACGAACAACAGGAATCCGGCGAACTGGTTGCCGGTCTTGATATAGGGACCACCAAAATCTGTGTGGTCATCGGTGAAGTCTTTGGTGATCGGGTCGACGTTATCGGCGTCGGCACCTCAGCCTCTTCCGGCATGAAGAAAGGCGTAGTGGTCAATATCGAGGCCACGGTCAAGGCCATTCGCGAGGCCGTGGATGCGGCTTCGGATATGGCCGGCTGCGACATTGAAACCGTGTATGTCGGGATTGCCGGTAATCATATCAAGGGCTTTAATTCCCCCGGTATCCTTGCCATCAATAACCAGGAGATCCGGGAACGGCATATTGAGGAGGTCATCCAGGCCGCTCAGACGGTAAAGATTTCAGACAATCAGCAGATTATCCACGTCCTGCCTCAGGAGTATATGGTCGATGACCATACCGGGATCCAGAATCCCCTGGGCATGACCGGGGTCCGGCTGGTGACCAATGTCCATATCGTCACCGCAGACAATACCTCCCTCCATAACCTGGTGACGAGCTGTAATCGTGCCGGACTCGGGGTCTCGGAGATAGTCCTTGAATCGGTGGCCTCCTCCTATACGGTCCTGGACAAGGATGAGATGGAGCTTGGGGTGGCGCTGCTGGATATCGGCGGCGGGACCACGGATCTGGCCGTGTTCTGTAACGGAACCATCAAGCACACCTGGGAACTGGCCCTGGGGGGGAACAACCTGACCAATGATCTTTCAGTCGGGCTGCGTACTCCGCTGCAGGAGGCGGAAGAACTGAAATATCTGTATGGCGGAGCGCTCTCGTCGATGATCAAGGAAAATCTGATTATCGAAGTTCCCACCGTCGGTGATCGGAAACCGCGCAAGGTCTCCCAGCGGGTCATGGTTGAGATTCTCGAGGCAAGGATTGAGGAAATCCTGCAGATGGTCAATAAAAACATCTGCACCTCGGGATATCGGAACCGGATCAACTCGGGTATAGTGCTGACCGGCGGAACCTCGCTCCTGGCCAATATCGTTGAGATGGCGGAGCAGATTTTCGATATGCCGGTTCGGATGGCATACCCCCAGGGGATCGGCGGTCGGGTGGAAGATGTCCGTTCCCCCCGCTGTACAACCGGGGTTGGTCTGGTTCTCTATGGAAGTCAGGCCTCACACAGCGGCCCCAGGGAAGGCGGCGGTGTGGTCAACCGGCTTAAAAACTGGGTGAAAAATATTGTCTGAAAAACGGAAAAAATCGGAAAAGGCTTTAGTCGGCTTCGGGTTAATGGTATATTCAAACAAAATGCAGCCGCACGGTTCATTGCTTTTCTGCCGGCGGTTCCGGATGTATTTTTTGTTGTGTCTGTAGTGTGTTGTATGGATGGGGACGGTTTACACAACCATCAATAATGTCATCGGGGAAAAACATGTCGTTTAGAGTCGTGGAAGAAGAATCTGTAGCAACCATAAAGGTTATCGGTGTTGGTGGCGGTGGTGGCAATGCTATCAATACAATGGTCCTCAATCGGTTGGCCGGGGTTGAGTTTATCGTTGCCAATACCGACATGCAGGCCCTGGAAAAATCCAGAGCCGATGTCCGGTTGCAGCTTGGTCCGGGAATCGCCAAAGGGATGGGTGCCGGAGCCGACCCGGAAGTGGGCAGGGAGTCGGCCCAGGAAAGTTATGATGAGCTGAAAAGCACCCTCCAGGGCGCGGACATGGTTTTTGTTACCGCCGGTCTTGGCGGCGGAACCGGAACCGGCGCCGCCCCGGTGATTGCAAAACTGTGCAAGGAATCCGGGGCCTTGACCGTTGCCGTGGTCACGAAACCGGTTTATTTTGAAGCCAAGCAACGGATGCGGAACGCCGAAGAGGGTTGGGAAAAGCTCAAAGAGTACGCCGATACCATTATCACCGTACCCAATGACCGGTTGCTTTCCCTGATGAATAAAAACTCGACCCTGGTCGATATGATGCAGATGGTGGATAATGTCCTGCTGCAGGCCGTAAAAGGGATCACCGATCTGATCAACCTTTCCGGTCATATCAATGTGGATTTTGCCGATCTGCGAACGGTCATGAAAGAGGTCGGGCCGGCGATCATGGGGACCGGATCCGCCGAAGGAGAGAACCGGGCCAGCGAGGCAGCTAAGCGGGCGATTGACAACCAGCTACTTGAGGATGTCGGTATTGACGGCGCCCGTGGGGTACTGGTGAATATTTCCGCCACCGAAGAAACGCTGACCCTGGCTGAATTCATGGAGGCTTCCGCCCTTATCCAGGAGAAAGCTCACGAAGACGCCAATGTTATCATCGGCGCACTGTTCGATGAGGCCTGCGGTGATGAGTTGCGGGTAACGGTTATTGCAACCGGGATTGACTCCATTGATGAGACCGAAACCATTTCTCAGATTGAAGTCGTCAGGAGTCAGGCTGTTCGCGAAACACCTTCTTCCGGTGTCCGGCTGGCCGATGAACTCCCCCGTGAAGAGGGAAAAGCCGTCAGTAAAGCTGAACCCAACAAGGCTCCAAGGGGACTCTCTCATCTCCCGTTTCCGGACTTCGGCGATCATGAAGGTGGGGATTATGATGAACCGGCCTATTTACGGAAAAAAGCCAATTGATGGAGCTGCTGATTGCCGTGATGCAAGCAGCGGATCATCTTTTCCTGTTTTCAACCATTGTTAAGTCCAATTCAAGCGCTCTCTTCAAACATTCTTGCCTCTGAAACGGGGACAATCCGAAAGAAGTGGAAGGGCCGTCTGCCGGTGGCCCTTCTCTACCCCAACACCTATCCCCTGGCCATTTCCAATCTCGGCTTTCAACTGGTCTACAGCCTGCTGAATCAGCGGGATGATATTGTCTGTGAACGTGTGGTCTATCCCGAGGACGGACAGCCTCTGCGTTCGCTGGAATCAAACAGACCTCTTACGGATTTTTCCATAGTCTGCATCTCGGTCAGCTTTGAGCATGACTTTCCCCGTCTTGCCGGAATGCTGGCTGCAGGAGGTATAGAGCCGATGGCCGCCAGGCGTTCATCCGTCATCGCTCCCGGTGATCCCCTGGTCATTATCGGCGGGGTTGCGGTCTTCATGAACCCTGAACCGGTTGCCCCCCTTGCCGACTGTATGGTCATCGGAGAAGCCGAACCGGTGATCCCGGAACTCTTTGACCGGATTTCAAATGGATTGGCGGATTCCATGGGTCGAGCCGGGTTGCTGACCCGACTCGCTGCTGAAGTCAAAGGGTGTTATGTCCCAAGTCTGTATACGGTATCGTACGACAAGGAGGGCAGGGTGGAGCAGGTTGTTTCGGCTCCGGGTGCACCCGAGCGGGTGCACAAGGTGGTCCAGCATGACGTCACCTGTGCCGCTCATTCCATGCAGATGTCACCCCTGGCTGAACTGGGCATGTATATGACCGAACTGGGCCGGGGCTGCAGTCGTGCCTGCCGTTTCTGTGCGGCAGGGTTTATCTATCGTCCTCCCCGTCTGTGGGAGGCTGACGCTATACTTGCCGCCATAGATCAGCGACCCGATCATGTTCAGCGGGTCGGATTGCTGGGCATGGAAATGGCCGATGGCGATACCCTGGATCAAATCGCCGCCAAGTTGAAAGAACAGCAGTGCGCCCTGTCTTTTTCCTCGCTCCGTGCCGACCGTATCTCGCCGCAACTGGTTGAACTGCTGTCAAGCTCCGGTTTAAAATCGGTGGCTATTGCTCCAGACGGCGCCTCTGAGAGGCTGCGGCGGGTGATCAACAAGGGCTTGTCCGAACAGGATTTACTCTCTGCCGCCGCCGCCCTTGTCGAGGCCGGTATTGTTCATCTCAAGCTGTATGTGATGATCGGTCTGCCCACGGAAACGGATGAAGACCTGGATGAACTGGCGGCCATGCTCGGCCGCCTGCGGGAGGTCATCCTGCCGCTTGCCAGAAAACAGGGCAGGATGCCTGAAATACTGTTGTCGGTCAACAGCTTTGTCCCCAAGCCCTGGACCCCGTTTCAATATCTTTCTTATGGTGGCCTGTCTGCCCGGGAGGCCGATACGGACAGAGATGCAACTTTGGGAGTGCTGGCATTAAAGCATAAAATAAAGTATCTTCGCCGGATGCTGAAACCACTTGCCAATGTACGTCTCAAGGTGGATCGGCCCGAACGAGTCCTGGAACAGGCTGTTTTTTCCCGTGGCGACCGGCGGCTTGCCGGGGTGTTGCTCGATATCGGCATGGGCCGACGTTCTTTTAAGCAGGCAATGAAGGCCCACGGCCTGAGCAGCTGGGAGTATGCGGTCAGGCCGCGGGATCCCGAGGAACGAATGTGCTGGGAGATACTGGATCACGGGATAACCGATGGATATCTTTATGCAGAGCTGGAGCGTGCCCTGCAGGAGAAGGTGACCATGCCCTGTGATACCAGCCGCTGTAAACGGTGTGGAGGTTGTAATGACACTGTGGCAACCTGACTTTTCCTTGATCAAACAGCGGTTGTGGGGCCGTAACGGCGGAGAGGGGCTGCTGCCCTTTGAGCTGGTCAAGTATTTTGCCGTTATCAGTCTGGCCCTTATCTTCTTTGCCTCCCTGCTCCTGTCCTGGATTCTGGCCAATAACGCCAAACAGGTTCTCTTAAAACGCAGTGAGGCCTACTCGCAACTCTTTGCCGAAAACCTCAACAGTCAGGTTTTTCTCCAGTTTGTTCTTCCGACCGTGGTGCGCTATGGCCGAATAGCCCTTTCCGATGAGCGCCAGTTTGCCCGCCTCGACGCTATTGTCCGTAATATCACCCGCGGTATGCGTATCGAATCCGTGACCATCTTTGATTCCCGGGAAAATATTATCTCCTATTCCACTGTCAAGGAAATGGTCGGCAAAAAGGATAAGGGCGGGCTTGAGTATGAAAAAGCCCGTGCAGGTGGAGACAGCTCCATCCTGGTTTCTAGCGGCTCATTGCTCAGTCTACTCCCGGGGGCACCACCGGTCTATTGCACCCTTAAATCCTACGTTCCCTTTCGCCAGGAAGACCGGACCGGTGAACGATCCGGCGACATAATGGGGGTTATCGAAGTCGTCCAGGACCTCTCCGGCGACCTGCGGGCGATTATCGGTCTGCAGGGACGAATTATCCTGCTCTCGCTCACCATCATGGGCATTCTCTTTGCCGTTCTTTCGGTCATTGTTGTCCGGGCCAATAAAATCATGGCAGATCGGGCCCGGGAGCGTCTCCAGCTCGAGGAAAAACTCGGAGAAGCCCAGCGTCTGGCAACCCTTGGTAAAATGGTGGCCGCGGTCTCCCATGAAATTAAAAATCCGCTTGGTATTGTCCGTTCGACGGCTGAGATTTTAGGAAAGCGGATCAGCAAGGTCGCGCCGGGAAATGAGCATCTTGCCGCTATCATTGTTGAGGAGACCACCCGGCTCGATAATATTGTGCGCGAATTTCTTGATTTTGCCCGTCCCAGGGAGCTCAGCCTGAAGCCTGAATCCTTGAATGTTCTGGTTGAGCGTATGGTGCGTTTCATGGAACCGGAACTGGAAAAAAAGGGTATTGCTCTGGAACAGAATCTTGATATGAACCTGAAAATTGTCAACATGGATGGAGAGCAGATCTATCAGGTGCTGTTTAACATGGTATTCAACAGTCTGCAGGCCATGGCCGACGGCGGAATTCTCACCGTCTCCACCGCCAATCGACCTGAAACAGGTGAAGTTATGCTGAGTGTCACCGATACCGGCATAGGCATGGAAAAAGAAAAGACAACCCAGATTTTCACCCCGTTTTTTACCGATAAAAACCGGGGCACCGGCCTTGGTCTGGCGATTGCAAAAAATATCGTCGATAAACACCAGGGACGGATAGAGGTCGAGAGCAGGGAAGGGGAGGGCTCTACCTTCAGGGTCATCCTGCCGGACTCCCTCTCCTCTGCCGTCGTATGAGCCTGCGTATAGGGTGCTGCATAACGCCGCATGGCTTTGGCCACGCGGCCCGGGCCGCAGCTGTTCTTGAGGAGGTGGGAAAAAGAATCCCGACAGAGTTTGTGGTGGTCACCACCGTGCCGGAGTGGTTTTTTTCAGACTCTCTCTCCTGCTCCTTTACATACCACCTGATGACAACGGATATCGGGCTGGTCCAGAAAAATTCGCTCCAGGAAGACCTGCAGGCGACACTCAGCGCCCTTGACGATTTTTATCCGTTGGCCGAAGAACGGATTGGCCGGGCCATGGAGCTGTTTTCCGGCTGTGACCTGATCCTCTGTGATATTGCGCCTCTTGGTCTGGTTGCGGCCGAGCGTCTGGGTGTTCCATCGGTTCTGCTGGAGAACTTTACCTGGGACTGGATTTATTCCAGCTATCTTGAAGGTTGTCCTGCTCTGCAGCCCCATATCGAGTATCTGCAGGAAATATACGGCCTGGCAACCCATCACCTGCAGGCCGCACCGGTGTGCCGGCCGATTGACGGTCTGCAGGCAATTGCTCCCATCAGCCGGGCGGGGAAAAAATTCAGAGAAGCCGTCCGCAGGCAACTCCGGGTGAGTGCGGAAGAAAAACTTATTCTACTCACCATGGGCGGGGTGGAGGGCGATGAATATGCAGTGGCTCCGCTGATGGAGGCAAAGGGCTATGTTTTTGTGCTGGGCGGGCAGGGGGACCGGGTTGAAAGTCCGGGAAATCTTCGCTACGTTCCCAAACGGTCTGGTTTTTACCATCCCGATCTGGTGGCGGCATCTGATCTGGTGGTCGGCAAGGCTGGATATTCAACTCTGGCCGAGGTCTATGCGGCCGGAGTCCCGTTTGCCTACATAAGCAGAGAAACATTTCGTGAATCTGCGGTCCTGGCCGAATTTATCCGCCGGGAGATGAGGGGGGCGGAGCTTGCCGGGGTAGAGCTGCAAAACGGCAGCTGGGTAGAGCGGCTGGATGAGTTGACGGCCCGACAGCCTGGGGGTGATCATTGTGAAAATGGTGCCGATGAAGCTGCTCGATGTATTATTGAGTTATTGAAGCCCCTGTGAACTCGAAACCAGAAACCCGGAACCCGAAACCCAAAATGAGCCGACTGGAAATAGATAACGTAACCTTCCGTGATCATGGCCCCTATTCCCTTGAAATTTGTGGGCGCCAATGTCTCGGTCTGCAGGGGGCTTCCGGTTCCGGAAAAACCCTTCTCCTCCGCGCCATTGCCGATCTTGATCCCCATGGCGGTTCTCTGCGGCTCGGCTCCATGCTTTGTAGCGAGGTGCCTGCACCGTTGTGGCGGAAGTCCGTGGCTCTGCTGCCTGCAGAGAGTTCCTGGTGGCAGGATACGGTGGAAGGGCATTTCCATGATTTTTCCTCTCTTTCTGCAGGATTACTCAAGCAACTGGGTTTTGATTTTGAGGTGGGCTCCTGGCAGATCAGCCGCCTTTCCACCGGAGAAAAACAGCGGCTGGCTATTCTCCGGGTGCTGGAGAACCGACCCGGCGCTCTGCTGCTTGATGAACCCACGGCCAGCCTTGATGCCGCCAATATAACAAAAGTTGAACAGCTGCTGCTTGAGTACGGCCGTAAAAATAATGCGCCTCTGCTCTGGGTGAGCCATGATCCTGAGCAGCTTGACCGGGTGGCCGACCGCAGTCTGTTCATGCACGAAAACGGGGAGCTGACAACCCTTGGGGGCGAAGATGGGTGTTAAACCGCTGAGTCCTCTTGATCTGAGTCTTGCCGCAACCCTGGTTCTGCTGCTGGGCATTCTCAGCTGGCGCCTGCGTCTCGGCCTGGAAAAACGGTTGGCAATCTCCGCCCTGCGCACCACCGTCCAGCTGCTCTTTATCGGTCAGGTCCTGCGGGTTCTCTTTTCCAATGCGAGCTTTCTCTTTGTTTTTGCCATTTCCATGGTGATGCTGATTGTTGCCGGACGGGAAGTTGTTGTTCGTCAGCACAGAAGAATCCGTGGTTTCCAGGGCTGGCTGCTGGGAACCGGCTCCATGTTTGTCTCTTCGTTTGCGGTGGCCATTTTTGCCCTTGCCGTCATCATTGCCAACGATCCCTGGTATACCCCGCAATACGCCATCCCCCTCCTGGGAATGCTGCTGGGCAACACCATGAACGGGATAGCGCTTTCCATGGACCGAATGACCGAGGCCCTGTGGCAGCAGCGCCAGATCGTTGAGCAGCGGCTGCTCCTTGGCCAGACCAGTCGTGAGGCCATTCATGAGATCCGGCAGCAGGCCATGCGTTTCGGTATGATCCCGATTATCAACGCCATGGCAGCCGCCGGTCTGGTCAGTCTGCCGGGAATGATGACCGGCCAGATCCTGGGCGGTTCTTCACCCATGGATGCGGTCAAGTATCAGATTCTGATCATGTTTCTGATCTGTGCCGGAACCGGGTTCGGGGTGATCACCGCCATCACTCTCACCAGCAGAAAACTTTTTGATGATCGTGACCGCCTCCGCCTGGAAGTGCTGGAAAAATCGTAAAACCGGAATCTGCCGTCTATCAATATCGGCAACGGAAAAGTCGAATTCAAAGCAGAAATATATTAAATTTCAATTTATTGTCGGTGGTTGAGTAATCATTCTCTACCACCTCACCTTGTACGCGTCCATCTAACATGATCTTTTCTCTCAATTTGTGGTATCGATAAGATCCATTTGATAATGATACTTCACTGCCGCACATGATTTCTATTGACACTGCAATCAACAAATGCATTAATGTGTGCATTGATGCATTTGTTGATGGGGTCTGACGGTGGGGTTGAAAAAAATGATGAAAATAAAGAAAGAAAATCTTGAAGAGTTTGCCTACGATTCAATCATTACATTAATCCTTGGAAATCACTATAGACCTGGTGATTTTCTTCTCGAAACTGAAATAACACAGCGTTTAGGCCTGAAAAGCCGAACCCCGGTGCATCACGCGTTGGGACAACTTGTAGCTAAAGGGTTTCTCGATAAAAAGAGTAAGAAAGCTGGATATTCCATATAAGAGCCTGCTAGGCTCGAGATTATTTTGTTTTTTCACATTTTTCTCTTCGAAAGATAAATTTTGGCGGGTCTGACTGTTTTTTTAAGTGGGGGTATATTGTCCCTGACAAGCCAGCTAGGCGGC
>JAJRQC010000069.1 GCA_024280455.1 Deltaproteobacteria bacterium
CTTGACGACACTCTTGTTGAGGCCGATGAAACCGTTATCGTGACCCTGTCCGCAATCACTTCCGGTGATGCCGATCTCACCGTAGACACCACTCCGGCTACGGTTACGATAACCGACAACGACACGGCCACGGTTTCCGTAGCCGCAACAGCCGCACCGGCTGAACCTGTCACTGATGGATCATTTACTGTCACTTTTACTGATAAATCCAGTACCGATACTGTTGTCGATTACACTGTTGATACAACCAGTACGGCTATAAGTGGAACTGATTACACGGCGTTGAGCGGAAGTGTAACTGTTCCGGCCAATAGTTTGACCGCATTGATTCCAGTTCCGATTATTGATGATTCGATAGTGGAAGGTGCTGAAACGTTATGGCTTACGTTATCAGGAACAGATAATTCTCAGATTACAATTGATCCGGTTCTGGATAATGCCGGGGTGAGTTTTGGTGATAATGACAGTGCGATCGTCACCATTGAAGATGTGTCCGTGCTGGAAGACGGCATCATGCAGTTTACCGCTACCGTTGATCATGCGGTTTCCGGTGGATTCACTGTTGATGCTTTGTTTACCGATGGTCTGGCCACAGGTGGTTCACCCCTGGCCGCAGGCCTTGATTATGATAACACCGTTCAAACACTGATATTTACTGGAAATGCACTGGAAACGCAAAGTTTCACCGTACCGCTGAATAATGATACAGTTATTGAACCGGCTGAAGATGTTATGGTTTATCTTGACAATCTGGTGCCGGCAGAGGCTCCAGTAGCTATGTTTGATCTCAGTGATACAGCCACCGGAACCATCCTCAACGACGAACATCTGATTACCATGAGTGCAGGAGCCAACGGCACCGTGGATACGGCTTATGGTACTGCTCCGTCGGTGAACAACGGCAGTACAACGGTTCAGATTGATCATGGCGACACACCCTCGTTTAATATGACCCCTGATTCCTGTTATCATATTGATGATGTTCAGGTAAATGGTACATCAATTGGAGCCGTTTCCAGTTATACTTTTCCTTCAGTGGTCACTGAAGATCAGACTATTAATTCTGATTTTGCTCTTACCCAGTACACCATTACCGCGACCGTTCTTGGAAATAACGGAACCCTGGATCCTTCTCAGACCGTTGGCTGTGGAAGCAGCGGGTATGTCTATACTGCCCAGTCCTTACCCGGTTATCATATAACCTGGCTCAAGGTCAATGGGGTTGATGTGTCTGCTGCCGCCGGTCAGGCAAGTTATTCCTACACGTTCAGTGGTGCAATAACAGGCGACCAGACCATTGAGGCGGCTTTTACCCAGATCTTTACGATTATAGAGGAATCTCCTTTTGGAAGTGTGGTTCCGGATGGTGATAAGGATAATTTTTATGAGGTCGATTACGGGAGTAATTTGACTTTGACCGTCAGCTCTTTTGTCCCATGTCCTGATGGGCTCACCCATAATGGCAAAGATCACCATATCTCCGATATAATTGTTGACGGCACCTCGGTCGCCGGAGTTCAGGGTGCAGGCCTGACAACGTATTCCTATGATTTTATCAATATTACATCTGAACATACCATTGAGATTCTGTTCACCAGCTTTGTGGATGTCACCGTTCACCCGAACGGTCATACAGAGAGTCCTGTCATTACCACCACGGAATCCATTGAAGTGGAGGCCCATGCCGACCAGCCGATCACGGCAGTGCCGGATGCCGGTTTTCATGTCAGCGGGATAGAGGTTGACGCTGCCTCTGTCGGGACGCCGGAGCTGTACACCTTTGCGGATATGTTTGATGATGATCACAGTTATGAAGTCTGGTTCGCCATTGACACGTTTACCCTGGAACCGGTTTCCCGATTCTCTACAATCTTTGACACCTCGGCAGAGAGCGTGGTTGCTACGACCCGGCAGGTGGACTGGGGGACGGACAGCTCGTTTTATGTCAACTTGAATGATGTTGATCATGCGGTAATGGGGGTACTGGTGGATAATATCAGCTATCCCATCCCTGCAGCCGGTGGTTCCGTCACCTATGCAGATTTTGTTCTGACAAATACAGCAGATGATTACCTGGAGGTCCGATTTGCAAATATTGTCGTCGGTCACCGGCTGGAGATCCTTGATTATGACACCAGCCCCATATCCGACATCCCTCTTGATGCCAAGTTACGGCCAAAGCCTGCGTCTCTGATGTTTGTTCTTGATGATTCGGGCAGCATGGACTGGGAGTTTATTGTTCCTGGTAACGGATTGTATAATTGGCGTTATTACGTTTACAGTTATCCGGCTGTGCCGGAGGCAAGAGCGTATTCAGATAACAGCCTGCAGGCAAATGGTGAGCAGGACCAATGGCGTTCCCAGTGGTCGGCCGTAAACAAAATGTTTTATAATCCTGAGGTGGAATTTACTCCATGGCCGACCTTTACCGGCAGCAGTCCAAGTTCCAATCTGCCGGCAGCATCCGGTTCCATAGCCGGCCAGGCAGATGGACTGTCTCATGCCAATATCTACCGGCCACGTTATCATCCCTGGTATAGTCAGGATTGTACGGAGGCGCTGAATAAAGCGGTTGGTGCCACTCCGGATGACACCGGCGTCTGTGTCAATACCGAAACCTTTGACATGGATGCTTCTTTTCTTTCATTGTCAGGGAGTACCGATGACCATGGCGACACTGTTCTTACGGCCACGACTGTAAGTGTAAATAACAGTTATTTAGCTGAGTTGGAATCGGCTGGTGATCATGATGTTTTTGAAATAGAGCTTACCAGCTCCGGTGACTTACTTGTAAGAATGCTCTCTACATCTCAGTGTACTGACACCATGGCAAGGATACTCGACAGCACTGGTTCCGAATACCGCAGGACTGAATATGCCGACTCCTGGACAGACCCGTATAATGACGGCAACTGGTATGACGATGATTGTCAGGGCGCCGCCTACTGTGATTTCAGTTGTGGTGGGTATGATCGAAGCCCTTATATCCTGTTGACTAATGTTCCTGCCGGAACGTATTACATTGACGTAAGAGGTTGGGGCAATGAAACCGGAACCTATACTCTTGATCTGGGGTTCACCGGCACAAGTACCTCTTTTCCCGATCCTGCAACATCTTCACCTGGTATTATCAATGCCCATTACTATACTTGGGAAGATACCAACGGGAACAATATCATAGATTATGTTGACAGTAACAGTAATGGCCAGCTGGATATTGATGAAACAGTTAATGAGAATATCTGGCTGGTTAATCTGACAGACCCCTTAGAATATTACAGGATTAACGACAACAGTCAGGTGGTAAGTGGGGCAAATTTAGTGAAGATTGATGCGGCATCCGTACCGGCGGCAGTCAGGACGTACGCTTCGCCAACAGATGCTGATGTCTGGGTTAAAGAGCGCCAGAACTGGGCTGACTGGTTTTCCTATTATCGGAAGCGTACCTATTCAGCCACTGCAGCCGTTGCCCAGGTCATTGACCGTATGAGTGATGTCGAAGTTGGTTTCCACACCATCAATTATAATGGAGGTGGTTGGAAAAACGGAGGGTATGGAATCAGTCAATCGCTCTTGCCTGTCAACGTGGCAGGTTCAGGCAATGAGACCAATACGCTGCTTGAACTCCTGTACGGGTTTCAGGTAGATGCATATGGTACCCCCCTGCGCAGGGGAGTGGAGGATGTCGGAATATATTATGACGATACCGATACCTCGACCGGTGGCATTGCCAATAATTCCGGTTCTTCTTTCGGTACACCCATTCAATCTCCTTACCATGCCCAGCAGGATGGTGATGAGTGCAAGCAGGTCTTTACCATAGCGATGACCGACGGGTACTGGAATGGCTGGGATCCTGCGGTCGGCAATGCCGATGGTGATAATGGTGCTCCTTATGCCGATACCTTCACCAATACTTTGGCAGATGTGGCCATGGATTTCTTTGAACGTGATCTATCGAGCCTGGAGGATCTTGTCCCTGACGGTATCAACAATCATCAGCACATGGTGACCTATACCGTCGCCTTTGGTGTGAATGGGACGTTAAATCCTGACGACTATGACCTGAACAATGCGATTTATCCAACCTGGCCAAATCCCACATCAAGTGATGCGGCCAAGGTGGATGATTTGTGGCATGCTGCGGTTGACGGTCATGGAAAGTATATGAATGCTGCAAGGCCTGATGAACTTGTCGCCTCGCTGCTTGATATTATGAATGATATCGGCAGCAGGATCGGTTCCGGCGCCTCGGTTTCGGTCAATGGCGATGAGATGTATGAGTCGGTCAACGGTCAGGTCCGAATGTTCCAGACCACCTATAACAGCGGCGACTGGCACGGTGATCTCCAGGCCTACCAGATCGATACCACAACCGGTGAGGTCATGGTCAACAATCCGGTCTGGTCGGCTGAAGAGAAGATGGCTTCCCGGTTAAATGGTTCCGGTCACACGAGCAGGATTATTGCTACCTATAACGGTTCCACCGGTGTCCCCTTTCGCTGGGATGACGGCGCTGGGACAAACTATCTCTCCGTTGTCCAGCAGAAGCAGTTGCTGCCCTTTTTCTCCCAGACGTTGACCGGTGTGGATATGCTGAATTATCTGCGCGGTGATAAAACCAACGAGGGAGAGTTCCGGGGCCGTGATGCCGCCCATCCGTTGGGTGATTTCATACACTCTCTGGCCCGCTATGAAGATGGTTTTCTCTATGTCGGCGGCAACGACGGCATGCTTCATGCCTTTTATGCCGATGATACGAACGGTGGAGAAGAGTTGTTTGCCTATATCCCTTCAGCAGTCTTTCCCCAGTTACGTGAACTGGCGGATCCACTGTATGACCACAAGTTTTATGTCGATAATACGCCCTTTACCAAGGAGATCGGGGCCACGACTCTGCTTGTTGGTGGCCTGGGTAAAGGTGGAACCGGCTATTACTGTCTTGATATCAGTAATCCAACAACGATTACCTCGGAAACTGAGCTTGCCGATCGGGTGAAGTGGGAATTTCCGGCTTCACCTCCTGCTACTCTACTGACCGGTACAACATTTACCTTTTCCAGTGGAACCGGCACCGGTGGTAACGATGAGATTAGAGACAGCGCAACACAATTTACATCCGCCAACGGTTTTGATGTTGGCAAACGAATTGCCGTAGTCGGCGCCAACTTTAATGACGGTACGATCAGCGGCAGTAACGATGGTATCTATGAGATCAAGGCTGTGGCAGCTGATGGCAGTGCTATAGAACTGGATCCAGGTAATTTGATTGATACCTATGGTGATGGTGAGGATATAATTATCACCCAGTCCGTAAGTGATACCGGCCTTGGATATTCGTTCAGTCGTGCTGTTCTTGTCAAAAGCCGGGATTTGAGCATTAATGCCGGAACCGACCTTGAAGGCTATGTTGTGATTTTCGGCAACGGCTACGGCAGTGAAGATGGGACGGCTAGTCTTTACATCCTGAACCCGTCTGATGGGACTTTACTGAAAAAGATTGAAACCAATGTCGGGCCGTTTAATGGTATGTCCACGCCCAAAGTCATTGACATGGATAATGATCTACAGGTCGATTATGTGTATGCCGGTGATCTGCTCGGCAATATGTGGAAGTTTGATTTAACGGCCACTGACTATAATGACTGGCAGGTTGCGTATTGTGATAATGCGGACCTTATGGGTGTAGACCACTGTAAGGATACGGTGACCGGAATGATTCCGCAGCCCTTATTCGCCGGGCTGGCTGATCAGGCCATTACCGGAGCACCTGACATTATGTTTCATGACAGTGGGCTCGGTTATATGGTTCTGTTCGGAACCGGTAAGTATCTCGGTGAGCCTGATTTGTCCTCGATGGATATTCAATCGTTGTATGGCATATGGGATTGGGCACCGGATGCTCTTGATGAAGGATATAATGGCGTTCGGGTAGACACCGCAGCCACTCCTTCTGTTGCGACCCTGTCAAACTGGCCCGAAACCAATATTGACGGCGAGGCCACTCATACCCTTTTAGAACAGGTCGCCTGGGTTGAAGGAAAACTGACCGAAGATACCGATGGTGACGGTGCGCTGGATGTTGATGAGGATGTGAACAATAACGGCGTGCTCGATACCGGTGAAGATCTTGATGGTGATGGCCACCTGGATGTGGATGAAGACACAAACGATAATGGTTTGATAGATACGTATTCCTATTATCGAATTCCGTCTAATTTCACGGGGGACTGGTCCACTGAGCGTACAGATGCTTTGCCTGCATCCCACCGTTTTTATAATGAGGATATTAATGGAGATGGTGTGTTGGATCAATGGGACCGGATTCCGGCCGCCAATGTAGGCTGGTTTTTTGACTTACCGGGAAAGATTGATCTTGATGGGGACGGTCAGGATAACGACAAGGATACATTAATTGATGAGGATGATGATGGTGATGGTATAATTGATGAGCGGATGCCTGGAGAGCGCGTTGTGAATGACGCTATTCTCCGTGACGGCAAGATTATTTTTCTCTCCTTTGGTGTCACTGGAACCCGTTGTAATGCCGGAGCCTACTCCTTTGTCAATGAGCGAAATCCGAACACCGGCGGCATGCTGCAGCAACCGGCATTTGACATCAATGGTGATGGAGAAGTGGATTCAAGTGATTATGTTTATACGCAGGTTCCTTATGACGTCAATGGGGATGGAGTTATTGATGAGGACGATGTCGTGCATGGTATTCCAGGGGACAAGTCGTTTGAAGGACGCCTGTTTAACCCCGCAATCCTCCGTGAAGATAATGACCCTTCAAAAATTGTTGATCCTGATCCGGAAGAAACGAAATATTTCAGTTCTTCACAGGGTGGAATTCAAACGATCGAAGAATCTGCGGAAAGACGCGGTATCTATTTCTGGCAACAGGTTGAGTAGTTAAATAATAATGCGAGGTGTATCGTGAAGAAGATGTGGAACATTTTGTTCGTGTTGCTCTTTGTGACCGCCAGTGTCTTTCTGGCCGGTATACAGGAAAGGGTATATGCCAGGGGAGAAGAGGGTAACTCCTTGAGAACAATGAATCAGAATGGCTGGGTGTACCGGGTGGTTGACTCTACAACCCTTGTGATTGATGACATGACGTATCGATTGTCTCCCTCGGCAAGTTTTTTCGATAGCGATAACAATGCTATTGGTTTGTCAGCGTTGCGGCGGAAGGTGTTCGTCGCTTTTTCGCAGGTAAACGGTGTGATTAGCGAGGTCCATATTCTTCCGCAGCAGGATGAGCGGCATGGGCCGGGAGCTCTGCCGTCTGCCACTAAACCAACGGAAAATACGGGAAGTGTTATACTGGAAAATGGTGTCTGGAAAAATTAAATTCCTTGCCCAGTTCAAGGCGAAACAATAGTAACAAAAAACAGGTTCTGTGCACATCAGGACCTGTTTTTTTGTTCGATCCATTTTTTCGGATAAAAAGGGCAACGCCCGTTTTCTCAGGATTAATTTAAGACCGATACGCCATATTTGCAGAACAGAGTATCTGTTGTGACGACTTTGAGGTTGTGAAGTTCCGCTGTTGCAATGATGAACCTGTCACATGGGTCAGCGTGAATGGGGGCCAGCGCTACAGCTCGAATACAGACGGGCAGGTCAAAGGGGAAGTATGGGGTCATGTACGATTTTAACAGCTTGTTTGAGCTGAAAATGGGTCGCAGTAGATATTTTTTAATCTGGTGCAGTCCTATGGGGGATTTGACCCGGTATATCCTATACTCATTTCGCCATCAACATTTGTTGTGTAAAGCATCAGCTCTTTCGAAGAGTTTTTTTCTTGACATTTGACCCCATGGGTCTATATATATCATTGTTTTGCTGAATGATGGTTCAGTAGTTGATTGCCTGTGTAGCTGGCAACTATGTCCCTGATTTTATATTGTATATGAACGTATTTCCTGCCTCCGGATTTGAATAACCCAACGGAAGTATTTTCATGTTTTGTTATGGCTGGTCAAATTTGGTCCAGCCGTGCTGTTTACAATGTAGTTTATTTCGTTGTTCTACGGAAATTTAACAAGAGAGGATTAATTATGTCTAAATTGGTAGCCCCCCATGGTGGTAAAGGTCTTGTCTGTGCTCTGCTTCACGGCAGCGAGCTTGAGGCAGAGAAACAGAAAGCAGCAGGTCTGAAAAAAATTCAGGTCAGTGATCGTGCTAAAGGTGATCTGATCATGATGGGGATTGGCGGTTTTTCTCCGCTGACCGGTTTTATGAACAAGGCCGACTGGAAAGGTGTTTGTGAAAATTTTCAGATGGCGGATGGAACCTTCTGGCCTGTGCCTATCACTTTGGATGTCACCAAAGACGATGCCAATGCCATCAGCATCGGTGACGAAATTGCTCTTGAAACCGGTGGTGAGATCATGGCCACCATGAAGGTTGAAGAGAAGTTTGAGATGACCGAAGCCGATAAGAAATGGGAATGTGAGAAAGTCTTCATGGGCGAAGGTGAAGAGTCTGTAGATGGTAAATTCTGGGAAATCGCCCCCGAAGATCATCCCGGCGTTATCATGGTCATGAATCAGAAAGATGTTAATATTGCCGGTACTGTAAAGGTCCTGACCCAGGGCGAGTATCCCAAAGAGTACCCTGGTGTTTACCTGACCCCGGCCGAGACCCGTGCAATGTTTGAAGAACGCGGCTGGGCCAACGTTGCCGCCCTGCAGCTCCGTAACCCCATGCATCGTTCCCATGAGTACTTGGCCAAGATCGCCATTGAAGTTTGTGACGGCGTTTTGATTCACTCCCTGATCGGTAACCTGAAGCCCGGTGATATTCCGGCTGATACCCGTGTTAAGGCCATTGAGATTCTGATTGACAACTATTTTGTCAAAGATAACGTCATTAACGCCGGTTATCCGCTGGATATGCGTTATGCTGGTCCCCGTGAAGGCCTGCTCCATGCAACCTTCCGTCAGAACTACGGCGTCAACAACATGCTGATTGGTCGTGACCATGCCGGTGTTGGTGACTTCTACGGTCTGTGCGAAGCTCAGGAAATCTTTGATCGCATCCCCACCACTGGTGATGCCGCTAAGGATCTGCTCTGTAAGCCGATGAAGATCGACTGGACATTCTACTGCCATAAGTGTGACGGCATGGCTTCTCTGCGTACCTGTTGTCACGATAAAGATTCCCGCGTTATTCTGTCCGGAACCAAGTTGCGTAAGGCTCTGTCAGAAGGCGCAGAGATCGTCGATCATTTTGGTCGTGATGAGGTTCTTGACCACCTTAAGAAGTACTATGCAAGCCTGACCGAGAAAGTAGAGGTCAAAATGCAGGGTGCCGCTTCCGGCGACTCCATGTAAAACTGTTTGTTTTACACTGCTGTTTGTAAGGAGATGCCTTCGGGCATCTCCTTTTTTTTTTCATCTTGACCCGGTTCCACTTTCTGGCTATCATAAAATATGACCATTTTTAATGGTCATAATGGTTATTGAGCCTTAACAATTTAAAACGAGGTATCCATTTAGAGTAAGTAGACTTCAAGGGGGTGCATTCCCATTTTGCCGCAAAGGCTTAAGATGTTGTCATACACGTTGGTTTTTGGTGGGCGATGCCCACCCTACAGTCTGCAATTTGCTGTTTTGTGGTAGGGTGGGCATCGCCCACCAATCCAAAGCACGTTAAACAGAATAGATTTCTAATGCCTGGCTAATGTGATACGACCGAAATATGAGATTGCGACAAAATGGGAATGCATCCCCTTCAAGGATTTCAATGTAGGTCGGAGTCTCGCAAGCTCACTTACCTGGTGTTGAGCGGGTCATGCCGGAAATGTCTGGTTTCGTTAACCCTGAGCTTTAGCTGAGTTTTTTCATGTTTAAAACATAGCGAAACCCAACAAGGATGTTGCCGGTGCCCCTCAACACCAACAACCTGCGAACAGACAGCTTGCGGTAAGTGGATAGCCCCTATTTCCAATACGGTGGCCCTATGGAAAACGTCGTTTCTAAATCTCGATTTAAACCCCAGGCTTTAAAGTATTTCAGGCAGGTACAGGAAGGTGGTCAGGAATTGATTATAACTGAGTATTCAAAGCCGGTTTTGAAGATTGTGCCTTACAGGCGACAATCGGCAGATATTCTGAAAGAACTGGAAGGAACGGTGAAAAGATTTGATAATCCCTGTGAACCGGTTGCTGACGATGAATGGGATGTCTTGAAATGATCGTACTCGACACCCATGTGTGGATTTGGTGGCTGAGTAACAAGGAAAAATTATCTGACCATGCCCTGCAGCATATTGAACAGGCAGTGGTTGAATCATCGCTGGTCCTCTCTTCAATCAGTACCTGGGAAATCGCGATGTTGGTTGAAAAAAACAGACTTGATCTTTCCATCAATGTCCGCGACTGGATACGAAAAACAGAAGGGTTGTCATTTGTTCAGTTTGTACCAATGGATAACACCATCCTTTTGCGATCAGTTGAACTCCCTGGAAAATTTCATGCGGACCCTGCAGACCGTATGATTGTGGCCACTGCATTAACAATGGGGCTGCCGATTGTAACAAAAAATAAAAAAATTCAGTCCTATTCACCTGTTGAAACCATATGGTGAACTTGTGTAACTTCTCAATAAGTGGTGGTAGGTAGTTGTAAAAAAGTAGGTTGGGTTGAGGAACGAAACCCAACAAGATGTCCATTAATGTTGGGTTTCGTTCCTCAACCCAACCTACACGTTTTGTCATCACCTTCGGTTCTTGAGAATTTATATGTTATGGGTTGGGAATAAATGAAGATTGAAAGAACACTGGTCGTTGGGTTAGCTGAACGTAGTTATCCGATAATTATCCGACCAAGCTTGCTTTCTTTGATTGGTGCTGATCTTGCCACTCGAAAGATCGGCAAGCGTTACGGGATTATCAGCGATGACCATGTTGCCGGACTTTATGGAGAGACGTTGCTGCAATCCCTGGCTGATGCAGGTGTTGAGGCCGAGCTGATCACCTTTCCGAGGGGAGAGGCGAGCAAGAACCTGCAGACTATCGCAACCCTTGCCAGTGAGCTGGCCGGGCGCGGATTTGATAGGGGAGATGCATTGATAGCCCTGGGCGGTGGCGTGAGCGGCGATATGGCCGGTTTCCTGGCCTCCATCTACATGCGGGGCATTCCTTTTGTTCAGATCCCGACCACCCTGCTTTCCCAGGTGGACAGTTCGGTTGGCGGCAAGACCGGGGTCGATATTCCAGAAGGGAAAAATCTGGTTGGCACCTTTTATCAGCCCAGGGCGGTGTATATCGATCCTGATGTCTTGAAAACTCTGCCCAAAGAGGAAGTGCTGGGCGGACTTGCCGAGGTCATCAAATACGGGGTGATCTGGGATACGGAGTTTTTTAATTTTCTTGAGCAGCAGCGCGAAGATATCCTGGCCCTTAAGGGAGAGGTAATTCTTCCGTTGATTGCCCGTTGCTGTGAAATCAAGGCCCAGGTGGTTGAGCAGGACGAACGGGAGGGCGGCCTCCGACGCATCCTCAACTTTGGCCATACTATCGGTCATGCTGTAGAGGCGGCCTCTGACTTTTCCTTGATTCACGGTCTGGCAATTGGCATCGGCATGCGGGCTGCTGCTGATTTAGCTGTATTGGGCGGCCATCTCTCCAAAGAGGAGGCTGCCCGTATCCACAGGCTTCTTAAGGAATATGGCCTGCCGGTGACGATTCCGCCTGCACTTGATCGAGCTGCAATTAAACAGTTTTTGAAGGCGGATAAAAAAACCATCGGGGGTAAGGTGTTTTTTGTCCTTCCTGAGTCTGTCGGCAAAGTATTGATTACTGATCAAGTGAGCAGCGAGGATGTTGACACTGTGTTGCAGGATGGTTAAAATCAGGTCTGGGTGACCCACCCTTTGAAGGGTTGGTTCTCTCTAGAAAGTAATAATAATTGGTTGGGTTGACCTCAAGCCGTTAAATATAAAAATGAGGTAACTATTCAGAAGCACCCCATCTTCGCCCACTTCGGCCTTCTCGAATAGCATCAGTATGCCTCAAAGGCCGAATTGATCAAATATGTGGCACTTCTAAACAGTGAAAGGCCGATATTTTGGGTAATATATTGCGTGACCTGAACAGTTACAAAAAGAGAATTTAATAAGCTGCCTCTATGCCGATCTACGAATTTTTCTGTAAAGACTGCAATACGGTATTTAATTTTTTTTCCAGCCGTATCAATACCGATAAGCAGCCTGACTGCCCAAAATGCGGCCGTAAAAAACTTGAAAAGATGATGTCCACCTTTGCCATCGTCGGTAAGGCAAAGGAGCAGGGCGATGATCCGCTGGCCGGTCTTGATGAGACCAGGATGGAGCAGGCCTTTGAAGGGCTCATGCGTGAGGCCGAAAATATCAATGAGGAAGATCCGCGCCAGATGGCAACCCTGATGCGTAAGTTTTCCGACAAGACCGGGATCAGCCTTGGTGAACAGATGGAAGAGGCCCTGTCACGCATGGAGGCCGGAGAAGATCCTGATCAGATCGAGCAGGAGATGGGCGATCTGCTGGGAGGGGATAGTGGGTTTTCCCTGGAAGATATGAAAAAAAAGGTACGTTCCGGGCCAAAACCACCTGTATATGATGAAAAGTTATACGAGTTGTAGGGGCTCTATTTCAGAACCACGGATGAACACGGATACACGCTGATTGTTATTTTTTCGGTGTCGTAAAGAGCCTCGAAACCGACGGAGGAGAGGTCGTATCATCTTGTAATTGCGTATTGTGCAAATGGCGGTTTTGATTTTTTACGAGTCCATCATTTTTGATTATCACTGAAGTTCAGCTATTGCCTCATTCAGGGATAACATCGCTTAGTTTATCTAACCAAGGGTGCTCCTCTATTTCCCCATAGCCGTCAAACTAAGGAAAAATTATCATTGGCAGAAGCAAGAAAAGTAGGGTGGGCATTGCCCACCAAAAAAGCTGCTGAACCCCGATGGACTCTAAATGTAGCAACGTCCTTTCGGCGAAGCAGCACTTAGTATTACCCACTTCCTGCTGGTGGGCGGTGCCCACCCTACATAAACTATTATTTTTTGCATGACCTGCCTCCTTGATTATGGCTCTGTGTTGATATTGAAATTTTTGCTTCAACATAACCCACGTGGCAAGGATGGCAGGTCTTTTTTCCCTCGTTATTAGCTGACAACCATAATATCTATAGTGCGACTATCCTGCGATATTATTGATATTTCCCGTTAGCTTGACGGCTATGCCGTGCAGGGGACGTGTCAGGCAACGAGCTTTTTCAGCCAGTCAATCCATGCACTGAAACCGTCACCGGTTGTTGCCGACAGGTGCATGATCTCAAGCTCCGGTTGAATGCGTCCTGCCTCCTTGTCCGCCTCATCCAGCGAAAAATCAAAATAGTCCAGCAGGTCGGTTTTGGTGATAACAAAGAGATCCGCCCCCCGAAAAGTGGTTGGGTACTTGGCCGGTTTATCTGAACCCTCCGGTACCGAGACCAGGATCACACGTTTATGTTCGCCCAGATAAAAGGTGGCCGGGCAGACCAGATTGCCGACGTTTTCAATAAAAATCAGGTCGTATTTTTTTCCTTCGGCAGTCTCCTGCTTGCTGTTTGCCTGATCTTCCAGCGCGTGCAGTCCCTTGTGGACCAGGGGTGCGTCAAGATGACAGGCACCGCCGGTTGTCAGCTGGACGGCGGCAACGCCCTTGGCCCGAATCCGGTCTGCATCCCGTTCCGTTTCAATATCTCCTTCAACAACCCCTATCCGCAATTCGCTGCCAAGGGCGTCAATGGTATGTTCCAGCAGGGTTGTTTTGCCTGCTCCCGGGCTTGATATCAGGTTGATCGCCACTGCGCCCATACGTTCTATATGGGTTCTGTTGGCGTCGCCCTGGCGGTCATTGGCCTCCAGCAGGCTTTGGTTAACCTCGACAAGCCGTTTATTCGAGGTGCCTGTCAGTTGACAGCCGCAGACATCACACATGAGTTACTCCATTTCAAGCTGTTTGAGGATGAGTTCGTCTCCACCTTTTGCCGTACAGTGTGCACCTCCGCAATCCGGGCATGGCAGGGTCGAAGAAAAAGGCCTTGGTTTCTGTACCTGACCGGCTGGACTGGTAAAACAATTTCCGCATTGCAGGCAGGTATATTCCGGAGGTGGTGTTTCAAGAACCAGAACGGATTCTTTTGTCGGATTCTGTTCCTGTTTTAATGCATCAAAACCAAAGGAAAAGGAGTCGGTTACAATCCCGGAAAAGGGGCCAACGATGACCGTTACCTTTGTTATTTTTTCTGCTTGATGTTTGTCGGCAAGAGCCAGTAACTGGTCAATCAGGCCCTGGGCCAGGGACAGCTCATGCATGGTCGATCATGTATCCTGCCCGGCCCAGCCTGCCTACGATTTCCACGCCGATTTCAGCAACCCGTTGTTGCAGGGTATCGGTGAGCTCCAGCCCCAGTGCAATATTCTCCGGGACTGCGCAGAGACAATCAACGGTTTCCGGTTCGTTGCCCCGCAGCTTGCAGATAGCTATAATTTCAAGAATACCCAGCTGATGAGGCGACATGGAGGTCTGGATATTTGTACCGGAGATGTCGTTGTCATCGAGATATTCAAGCGTTCCCGGAGGATTATCGGATTTGATAACATCCACTACCATGACCCAGTCCGAATCCTCCAGAAGAGGGCCAAGGTAAATGCCTGCGGTCCCTGCATCGTGCAACTGCACATTGTCCGGGAAGGTATAGGTCTCTTCAAGGTGTCTGATTACGTGGACCCCGAAGCCTTCGTCACCCATCAACAGGTTGCCGATACCAAGAATGGCTACATCTTTAGTCATATGCCTCGTACAGTGGTTTGCAAAATTATGCGTACTTTATTTGATTTTTTAATCGCCACGGAAATTCAGTTGTTGCCTTTTTCAGGGATACCATCGCCTGGTTTTTCTAACCAGGGGGCAACTCCTGTTACCCGAAATTTAGTGGTCAAAAAAAATCCTCCCGACAGTAGCGATAGTATCCCTTGTTGTCAGCTGAGCAATGGTGATAGTCATATTTAATTTTGTTCCGGTTTTTCAGGCAGAAATTTTGTGCCGTTGAAGATGGAAGAGATCAATCCTTCTTTGGAGCGGATATCGTTCCAGACCACGATATACACATGGGTGGCGGCAAAGAGTATAAAGTACCACATGAACAGGTAGTGCAGGAGCCGTCCCTGCTGCTGGGTGCCAAACAGTTTCAGGCCCCAGGTCTGCCAGCCCACGCTTTCCGGATAGAGCATGTAAAAGCCGGACAGGATCTGCAGGCAGGCCACTATAAAGGTAACAAAATATGCAATACCGGCCAGGGCATTATGACCTAGGCGATGATCTTCGTTGTCGTCCAGGTACAGGTAATATTTTACGGAAGAGCCCAGATTTTTGATGTTCCGGCCGGTAATGGGGAGAAAATCCCAGAACCGTTCCTGCCGGTTCCCGAACAGGAGCAGATACAGCCTGGCCAGCAGAGCCCCGGTAAAGACAAAGGCGGCAATGAAATGAATATAGCGCATGGTGGCCACCGGAAAGGAGGAGCTGCCCTCGATCATGGTGTTGGTCCAGGGGAAGTGAATATAAAATCCGGTGGTTACCAGGACGACAATGGACAGCACAAAGCACCAGTGGAACAATCGGAGAAGAACGGACCATGCCGGATGACGTGTATATTGCATGTTGACCTCGACGAGTTTTGAGTTCAGAGTTTCGGGTTCCGAGTTGTAAACTTTGCGCCTTTGGCGGTTATTCCATTATCAGACAACCTTTATTCTGGTTAACTCCGTGCCCTCAGGATCAAGCATATGGACCGCGCAGGCGATACAGGGATCAAAGGAGTGCACCGTTCGCAGAACCTCAAGCGGTTGTTCCGGTTCAGCCATGGGGTTACCTACCAGGGAGGCCTCGTATGGGCCGGGCACGTCTTTGTCATCACGGGGCCCCGCGTTCCAGGTCGAGGGAACAACGCACTGGTAGTTTTTAATCACTCCGTCTTTGATGACGATCCAGTGGGAGAGGGCGCCCCGCGGCGCTTCATGAAAACCAAACCCCTGCTGGGTTCCCTTGGGAAAGGTCGGCTTGTTGAAGATTTCATAATCACCGGAGCCGATATTGTCCACCAGCAGCTACCAGTGCTTGATGGACAGATCAGCCAGCATCGAGGCCCTGATGGCACGGGCCAGATGTCTGCCCGGGGGTGAGTGCAGTGCTTCCGGTCCGACCTGGGCCCCGGCCAGTGAACTGACCCTGGACAGGGTATCGTTGACATATTTTGTTGTCAACTCGTGCCCCTGGGCATAGCCGACCAGAACCTGGGCCAATGGCCCGACCTGCATGGGTTGTCCCTGAAAGCGCGGAGCTTTCATCCAGGAGTATTTGCCGTCGTCCTGGAACTCGGTATACTTTGGAACCGTATCCTCTTCATAGGGATGCCTGGTCCAGTCACCGTCGTACCAGGAACGGGCGATGCATTCGACTACGTTGTCACGAAAGTAGCTGTCATTAAAGCTGGTGATGCCCTTGACCGTCCCCAGGTCGCCGCCCATGATGGTGCCGCCGGGCAGATCAAATTTGGTTCCTTTTGTATCCAGCACCATGTCCGGTACGGCCAGATAATTGGTCACCCCTTTGCCGTATTGGAGCCAGTCCTTGTACAGGGCGCCGATGGCGATGACATCGGGAAGGTAGACCTGCTGGATGAAACCGCGCACCTCTTCGGCCAGCTGCTTGACCCAGTAGAGCCGTTCTATGTTGAGGGTTGTTTCGTTGTCCGGGTTGATAGCTGCCGTAACCCCGCCCACCGACATGTTTTGTACATGCGGGTTCTTGCCGGAGATGATGGCAATGGCCTGATCCGCCTTGCGCTGGTAATCCAGGGCTTCGAGATAATGGGAAACCGCCATCAGGTTGGCCTCGGGCGGCAGGATCATGGCCGGGTGTCCCCAGTAGCCGTTGGCAAAGGGCCCCAGCTGTCCGGAGTCAACTATAGATTGTACTTTGGACTGAACTTTTCTAAAGCGGTTTGCCGAGTTGCCCGGCCAGTTGGAAAGGGTTTCGGAGAGTTGAACGGTTTTGCCGATATCGGCCTGCAGGGCTGATACGACGTCTACCCAGTCCAGGGCGGAGAGGATATAGAAATGAACAATATGGTCATGGAGTGCGTGCAGCGACATGACCAGATTGCGGATATACTGGGCGTTCATGGGGATTTCCAGGCCCAGGGCATTTTCCACCGTCCGCACTGAGGCCAGAGCATGCACCGTGGTGCAGACCCCACAGATGCGCTGGACGAAATGCCAGGCATCGCGGGGGTCACGGCCCTGGAGAATAACTTCAATTCCGCGCCACATCTGACCTGATGACCAGGCCTTGCTGATTACTCCGTTCTCTACTTCCGCATCTATTCTCAGGTGGCCTTCAATCCGGGTAATAGGATCAACCACTATTCGTTGTGCCATGTGAAATCTCCTTCGCTATTTTCGGAGCTGGAAATAAATAACTTATCGTTTTCGCATCCCTGCTTCAGGCTACCATCAGCCGATCCTCAATCACAAAATCCTCGAATCAGCACTGCTGGTCCTGTGGTTTCGGAGTCTGCGCTACCTGTTCAATCGGATCGATTAAATCCGACCTGAATCAGGGCGCGAATTTCAAAGATTTATTTATCTTCAGCCCTTTCGGATGTATTGCCTTTGATTACTTTTTTGCCGATGCCGACCGCAGCATGAATGCCGACCGCTGCGGCGGTCACACCGAGGATCTTTTTACCGATTGAGTCGGCGCCGGTGACAATGCCCTGACCTCCACCCGGAATAGTCACACCGGGCAGTCGTTCGTAGAACGGGGTCATGGTGTCCCAGAAGTCCGGTTCGGTGCAGCCGATGCAGCCATGACCGACACCGACCGGCCAGACCCCGACATCATTGAAACGGGCAACCGGACAGTTGGCATAGGTCTGCGGGCCCTTGCAACCGACCTTATACAGGCAGTAGCCCTGTTTATGGGCCTCATCACCGAACTGTTCAACAAAGCGTCCCTCGTCGAAATGGGGCCTGCGTTCACACTGGTCATGGTTCTTGCGGCCGTAGGCAAACAGGGGGCGACCCAGCTGATCCGTTCTCGGCAGACGTTTAAAAGTCAGGTAATGCAGGACCGTGCCTAAGAAACATACGGGGTTGGGCGGGCAGCCCGGAATGTTGATGATCGGTGTGTCTTTGATCAGATCCCGGACGCCGACCGCTCCGGTTGGGTTGGGCCTGGCCGCCTGTATACCGCCATAGGAGGCACAGGTGCCGATGGCGATAATGGCCGCGGCCTTGGGGCCGACATCGGCCAGAATATCCATGGCCGTTCTACCGCCGATCTGACAGTAAATGCCGCCGTCTTTGGTCGGGATGGCACCTTCGACAACACAGATGAATTTGCCCTTGTTTTTTTCAATCGATGCCTGCATGGCCTCTTCGGCCTGATGACCGGCAGCGGCCATGATGGTTTCATGGTAATCCAGAGAGATGATGTCCAGGATCAGACGGCCGATATCCGGATGGGAAGCGCGGAGAAGGCTTTCTGTGCATCCTGTGCACTCCTGAAAGTGCAGCCAGATGACCGGCGGGCGCTGGGGAGATGCAGCCGCTTCCACCAGTTTCGGGACCATGGTTTCGGAAAGTCCAAGGGCTGCAGCTGCCATGCTGCAGCCTTTGATAAATCTGCGGCGGCTGAGCTGCGCGTCGATTGCTTTGCCGGTATCCTGCGTTGACATGGCTTCCTCCTTTTCCTGCGGTGAGCGTGGTTCCGTCTAAAAGCGCGGAGCGAATTCGTTACTCTTGCTTCTCCTCTATTTATACGAAAAAAAAATCTGGATCAAAAGAAAAGAGTGAAAAAATACAGCGTATTTGTGCTATTTGTTCAATGTGTGCAATCTGCCCGTATGTTTCACAAGCGATCTGCGGGCTGGTCAACATATCCGTGGCAGCGGCTCTCCGGAAAGCGGCTCAATGAGCCGGGTTCCGCCAATGGACGTCGTCAGACTGACCCTTCCAGCAGGGCCGTCTACAACCCGGCCGATACAGGCAGCCTGTTTTCCGGCCTCGGTTGATCGCATGCAGGCCAGGAGGTCGGTTGCGGCATTTTCGTCACAGATAAGAATGCATTTGCCTTCATTGGCCAGGTAGAGCGGATCAAGACCGATCAGCTCGCAGGCGGCGCCGACCACCGGTCGGACGGGAATATCCGGCTCGGAGAGATTGATGCTGATGCCTGAGGCCTGGGCAATCTCACAGAGTGTTGTTGCCAGTCCTCCCCTAGTCGGATCACGGAGAACATGCACTGCAGCACTGTTTTCAGCCAGCAGTGCCTGCACCAGATGATGCAGGGCCATTGTGTCGCTGTGCAGATCACCGGAAACCTGCAGGCCGGCCCGGTTGGTCATGATGGTAATACCGTGGTCGGCCAGGGTTCCGGAGAGGATAATTGCATCACCGGGCCGGGCATTTTTACCCGATATGTTGATATGCTCATCAACCCGTCCGATACCGGTGGTGTTGATAAAGAGTTTATCGGCCTTGCCCCTGGGGACGACCTTGGTATCACCGGTAATAATGTCGACCCCGGCCTTGGTACAGCAGTCGGCTATGGAGGCGATAATGATTTCAAGCTTTGCCAGCTCAAATCCTTCTTCAATGATCAGGCCAAGGCTCAGACCCAGGGGTACGGCACCGCGCATGGCCAGATCGTTGATCGTCCCGTTGACGGCAAGCTCCCCGATATTGCCGCCTGGAAAGATGATCGGGTCAACCACATAGGAATCCGTTGACATGGCCAGCCGACTTTTTTGTTTTTGGGCCGGAAGGATGGCACAGTCCTCCAGGTCATGCAGAAGTGGATTATCAAGATATTTAAGAAAGAGGTCACTGATCAGGTTCTGGCTGGCCAGTCCGCCGCTCCCGTGATCCAGGGTGATTTTTTCAGCTTTTTTTATCTGTGTCATTAATGGATTTTCCTGTTGATTCTGATCGGTTATTTTTATTTATGGCCGCTGAATCGATAATAGGCGGCACAGGTTCCCTCTGAAGACACCATGCAGGGGCCGATGGGTTGCATGGGAGTGCAGGTTCTGCCGTAGAGTGGACAGTCAGGCGGCAGCAGGTGGCCCTGCAGAATCTCACCACATTTACAGCCTTTGGGTTCCGGAACCGGTTTCAGATCAAGCTGGAGTTTGTTGACCGCGTCAAACTGTTCAAATTCCTTGCGAAGGCCAAGACCGCTGCCTGAAATCAGGCCCAGTCCCCGCCACAGGGTATCTTCCCGGACAAAGACGGTTTCCATCAGTTCTCGGGCCCTGCTGTTGCCCGCAGCGGTGACAACCCGGGTGTAACAGTTCTCGACCTTGGCCCGACCTTCGAGCACCTGTCTGCTCAGGCTGACCAGGCCGGCAGCGATATCGGCCGGTTCAAATCCCGCCACTGCACAGGACAGGTGGTATTTCTCCGCCAGTGGCCTGTAGGCATCTGCTCCGATAATCGCACTGACGTGGCCGGGGCAGAGCAGGCCGTCGACATTGAGTTGGGGATCAGACATCAGGGCAACCAGTGGCGGCGGCATGACCTTGCAGCCGGCAAAAATACAAAAGTTTTCTATTCCCAGGCGCCGGGCTTCAAGAATGGTGGCGGCTATGGTCGGGGCCGTGGTCTCAAAACCGACCGCCGGGAAGAAGACGATTTTGTCCGGATATTTGCGGGCCAGGGTGAGCGCATCCATGGGCGAGTACACCACCTCAACCGTTGCACCTTCCGATCGGGCCTCGGCCAGTGAACCGTCACTGCCGGGAACCCGGATCAGGTCACCGAAGGTGGCGACCAGGACATCTTTTTTGCGGGCGGCCTGGACAAAGGCATCCACATGCCCGGCCGGGGTGACACAGACCGGACAGCCGGGGCCGGAAATGAGTTCCAGCTGTTTAGGTACCAGGGAACGAAGCCCATGCCTGAAGATCGAGACGGTATGGGTCCCGCAAACCTCCATGATTCTGAGCGGCCGGTCAACGATCATGAAGAGCTCTTCCAGTAGGGCATCGGTGATGGCCCTGTCACGGAATTCCCGGGCGCATTTCATGGCATCTCCTCTCCATTCGGCGGCAGGGATGCGGCCATTTCACGCATCAGCTGCAGATTGGTCAATGCCTCTTCTTCAGTCAGGGTATGGATGGCAAAACCGGCATGGACAATGACATAGTCTCCAATATCGGGAATCCTGTCGGCCAGGTCAAGGCGGACTTCTTTCTCCATTCCGTCGGCATCGACCACGGCAATCTGTGGGTCGGCAAGATCACCAAAAATGGTTTTTAATTCCTTTACCTGCATGGGGATGGCAAGACACATATTTTTTTACCTTGTTCTGTTGCCCGGGCCGGTCAGCTGCATCAGGCCTCCTCAGGCCCGGCCAGGCAGATTATTTGTTTTTTTCGTAACTGTTCAGGTAGCAGTAAAACACCTGCGTAACCTGAGTCTGCAACTGTTCTGGAGTGCCTTAGGTTCGGAGTCTACGCTACCTGGTTATTTAGGAATGCAAAGCGTACTTGTGCTACTCGAGCAGTCCTAAATAGACGAAGAGGTAAGCGCAGGCTCCGTGAGGTACTCCTGAATAGTTACTCCTTTTCTACAACCAGGACCGCACAATGGGTCTTGGCTATAACTTTTTCAGTGACATGGCCCATGAGCAGTTTGGTGAGCCCTTTACCGTGGCCGCCGATAATGACCATATCAATATTTTTTTCCCGGGCCGTATCGACGATCACATCAGAGGGTCTGCCAACTGAGACAATAGGTGTGCACTCGGCATGCACATCCTTTTCTTTAATGGTTCTGCAGATATCATCTACCAGCTCACCGGCCGTCTGAACTTCCTCTTCATTCCCGGCAACGGAAATTACATACACCTCTTGTATTGCCGAACAGTTTTTAGCCATACTCACTGTTTCTTCAACGGCCATCCGGCTGAACGGAGAGCCATCCGTGGCCAGCAAGATTCTCTGCCCGGTGATGGAGAAATCTCTGGGAACCACCAGAACTTTAGGAAAGCCATGCCCGATAACTTTGGAGGTCATACTGCCGACCATGAGTGTCAGCAGTCCTCCTTTGCCGTGCCGTCCCATTATGAGTAGATCAGCATTGTATGCATAGGCCAGTTCCACAAGTGTTTTATCCGGCTGGCGTGACTCCTCAATGACGACCTCACATTTGATGTCGTTGTCGCCTGCCATTTGTTGTATGTTGTCGATATACCCCTTGATCTCCTGCCGCATGGTTACAGCGGTCGCATGGGCCGAGGTGGCGGTCTCGGTATCGGTATTGATAACACTTAAGACGACAAGCCCGGCTCCGCATGCCTGGGCGAGAAATATTGCCTCTTGGACTGCGCCGTCACTGTATTCGGATCCGTCTGTTGCAAGGGCAATAATGTTCACCTTACCCATCAGATTGGTGTTTTTTTCGGTCATTTTTCTTACCTCCTTGGTTGTGTGGCTGATTTTTTGTCCATCTTATGGAGACAAAAATGTCCGCAGACCCTCCTGAATCCACCAACAAATGATCCTGTTTGCTCAAGGAATCATTATTGGACAACCTGGCGTTATAATACCACGTTGTGGGAGGCTTATATAGGAAAATCGTTCGTGCTTTGCCCATGGTCGGTATGCCGCTGTCAGGAGGGCACCAGAATCGACATGCCCATGAGCGGCCAGAGAATTTTAACCGCAAAGGCAATAACCAGCATCAGCATGATGGAAGCCGGTATTCCGTACAAAAACAATTCTCCGGGGGTGAATTGTCTGGAATCGTAGGCAATGGCATTGGGTGCCGCCCCGACAAGCAGCAGAAAAGGCATGCCTGCTGCAACCAGAGAGGCAAAGACGATAACTTCGGCACTGACTCCAAGATACGGGGCTATAACCAGGGCGACCGGCAGGGATATGGCAATAGCGGCAACGTTCATTATAAAGTTGGTCATCATGAGCACAAAGAAGGCGGTTCCCATAATAAAGACAAAGCCGGGGGCCTCGGTAAACAAGGTCAGCCAGTGAATGGCCATCCATCTGGCCGCGCCGGTCTGCCAGAGACAAAAGCCTATGCTCATAGCTCCGGCAAAGAGCAGGGTAATGTTCCAGGGGATCAACTCCAGGTCGTCCAGGGTCAGGATACCGGTAAGGAAAAAGAGGATTGTCGAGGTCAGAATGATGGAGGTCTTGTCAATGGGCTGGAGGAAGGGCAGAAAAGAGCGCAGGGTCATAGTGAGGATGACACCGCCGACAATCAAGGCAGCCAGGATCTCATTTTTGGTCCAGGGTCCAAGTCCCCGGTTGAGTTTTATGACCTTGTTCCGTAATCCCGGTATCACTTTTTTTTCCGGCTTGAAAAAGACCATGAAGAAACACCAGAGGAGAATGGTCATCAGCCAGCCGATGGGAAACATGTACAGCGTCAGCTTGAAAAAGGTTATATCCATGTTCACCCCCTGCTGGATACCCTCTTTCATGATATCGTTGTAAAAGCCCAGGGCAACCGCTCCCCGGGCCGCACCAAGCAGGGTGACGATACTGCCGGCTCCTGCTACGTAGGCCATACCCATGAAAAGACCTTTGCCGAAGCGGGTCGGCTTGTCGTCTCCGGTGTACATGGCGTAGATGGCCCCAAGCAATGGATAGATCGTGGCCGCTACCGCCGTATGAGCCATAATGTGGGCAAGGGTGGAGGTGACTATAAAACAGCCCAGGTAGATCATGCTGGTTCGTTCACCGACAATAATGAGCATCCGGTAGGCCAGTCTCTTGGTCAACCCTGTTTTGGTGAAGACCATGCCGATGGTCAGTGAGGCAAAGATGAAAAGAACCGATGGATCCATAAAATCCCTGAACGCCTCTTTGGCCGGTCTGATTAGAAACATGGCTTGCAGGGTGCCGATAACAATACTTGTGATACCGATGGGGATAACTTCAAAAACCCACCAGATTCCGGCCAGGAGGAAAATGGCAATGGCGCCTTTGCCCTCGCGGCTGAGCTGAATATGCTGTCCCTGGGGATCTATTGCATCGGGCCAGGGCTGGGCGTAATACACCGCCGCAAAAATAAAAATACCCAGCCAGCAGAAGAGTTGTTTTTTCCAGTTAATGTCTGATAAAGCGTTGGGTCTCATATTCCATATCCCCTGGGGAACTGTGTTCCCGGTTCAATGCCGACGGCTGTGGACGCACTCTTTGATAATCTGGAACACTCCTGAGAACACATCGGTCAGGCGCAGAATACCGGTAATCGTACCATTACGCGTGACCAGCAGGGACTGATGGTTGCCCATGATCAACAGGTGTATGGCCACACCCAGGGACGTGTCTTCCGTCACGCATTCCGTTTCAACCGGAGGATGCATGAATTCCCTGACCTGATGCCCTGTGACTTTCTGGCAGATATGTTCAAGCGGCGCGTCCCAGAGGCTGAATTCATGCAGGGAAAGATCAATGAAGTTGTCGGAAAATCCGTATTTGCTCATTCCTGCGTGTTTGTCCGGGTCCTGGTATCTCGGCTCAAGCGCCTTGAGCACATCGAGCTGGGAGAGCTTGCCGACAACGTTGCCGCTGTTGTCCAGAACAAGTATGGCCCGGTGGCGGTACCGTTCATCATCAAATCGTTTCTGGGATTTCTCCAGCTCTATCACTGCGTCCAGGATAGAGGCGTTTTCAGAAACCGTCGCGTAATCCGACAGGTTGACCATCAGATCCTTTACTGTGTATTCTTCTTCCATAAAAGATAGCCTTTTCTTTACGCCCGCTGCATCAACAGGTTGCTGTAGTCTGTGATGGACGCTGATGTTTCATTCAAGTTATTCTCCATGCAGAATATTCTGATTCTCCATGCAGAATTCGTA
Source organism: Deltaproteobacteria bacterium (assembly GCA_024280455.1). GTDB lineage: Bacteria > Desulfobacterota > Desulfobulbia > Desulfobulbales > Desulfobulbaceae > DRLX01. Next base: position 24,939 of record JAJRQC010000069.1, read on the forward strand.
ATAGTTCACCAGAATTCATTGCTCTCTATCCCCATAGCCGTCAAGCTCAGGAAGACTATTTATAATATCGTATGACAGCTTAGCCGTAGGAGCCCGCCCCGCGGGCGATGATTTGCAGGAGCATCAATTTGGCCCGTTAGTATCGCCCGCAGGGCGGGCTCCTACGGCGGGCAACCAGCTAATATGTTACTGTTTCCCTTAGCTTGACTGCTATACTCTATCCCTGCATTGCAGCATAGGCCTGACCCAGGGCAATGCCTCCATCGCCGGCAGGAACCTGTTCGCCGCTGAATACGGAAAAACCAATGTCAATGCACCCGGTTGTGATCCCCTCAAGCAAAATTTTGTTCTGGAATGAACCCCCTGCCAGGACAACAGTGTCAAGACCTGTCTGTTGCCGTAGTTGCCGCAAAATTTCAATGGAACCGTCCTGCAGCCATTGGTGAAAGCCATAGGCAATTACAGGAATGGCCACATTCTGTTGCAGATCTTCAACAATCTGCCGGATAAGGGGGCGTGAGTCAAGAATAAGTACCCCTTCTTTATCTTTCAGGGCAGGATTGTAGCGATTTGTCCTCTGGGCAACCCCTGCCATTGCCGCCTGATGTTCCAGCTGCATTGCCGCCTGACCCTCATAGTCGGCGATCAGGCAGAGGCCAAGCAGACCTGCCACTGCGTCAAAGAGTCGGCCGCAGCTGGAAGTGAGTGGACAGTTGATCTTTTGAGTAATCATTTGAGTGATAACTGCGCGTTTGCCGGTATCAATTTGTAACAGGGCTTCGGGCAGGCGCTGCAGCTCAAGCGCGTTTGTTCCCGCGGCCATGTAAAGCATGGCCATGGCCATGCGCCAGGGTTCTCCGGCTGCGACATCTCCACCGGGCAGCGGCAGCAGTGAAAGATGTGCAAGTCTGGTGTAGCCCCGGCGATCTGCGAGGTACCATTCTCCGCCGTATACGGTTCCATCATCACTGTAGCCGGTTCCGTCAAAAATCACTGCCAATACGGGTCCATCAAGTCCATGTTCGGCCATGACCGCTGCCCCGTGGGCATGGTGATGCTGAACCTGTTTACAGGGCTGGGGCAGTTTTTCACAAAATCTGGTGCTCAGGTAATCGGGGTGCAGGTCGCAGGTTACTGCCTGAAAATCGGTTTCCAGGATGTTTTGGAAATGGGTGATGCTCTCGGTATAGAAGTCTAGAGCCAGGGGGCTGGTCAGCTCGCCGATATGCTGGCTGATAAAGGCTTCATTGTTGCGGACAATACAAAAGGAGTTCTTCATCTCCGCCCCACAGCCGAGAACATTTTTTGTCTGGTGGGCAAGCAGCAGCGGCTCCGGGGTGTAGCCGCGGGCGCGTCGCAGCATTCGGGCTTTTTTCGCCATTACCCGGACAACCGAATCATCCACTCGGGTAACAATCTCCCGATTATGCAGGAGAAAGTGATCGGCAAGACCATGAAGCCGGGCCAGGGCCTCGTCGTTGCCGGTACAGATGGGTTCCCCACTCAGGTTGCCGCTGGTCATGACCAGGGCGTGGGGGCAGTTGTGATCTGCAAGAAGCAGATGATGCAGCGGCGTATAGGGCAGCATCAGGCCGAGAATACCGATGCCGGGAGCAAGATTTTCCGCCAGGATTGTGTTGTTTCGTTTTTCCACAAGGACAATGGGGGCCCGGTGCGAGGAAAGCAGCTCTTCCTCCTGCTCTGAAATCAGGCAGTATTCTCGAGCCTGCTCAAGATCCCGAACCATGATTGCCAGGGGTTTCTCCCGCCTGTGTTTGCGCTCCCGCAAAGTAGCCACCGCTGAAATACTGGTGGCATCAACCGCCAGATGAAATCCGCCCAGCCCTTTGATGGCGACGATTTTTCCACGGGCCAGAGCCTCGGCACAGGCAGCAATGCAGTCGTTGGCTGTAATGGATTCTCCATCTTCGTCATGCCAGCTCAGGCTTGGCCCGCAGGTCGGGCAGGCATTGGGCTGGGCATGAAAGCGCCGGTTAAGAGGATCATGGTATTCCCGCTCACATTGCGGGCAGAGTGTAAAAACATCCATTGAGGTGTTGGGCCGGTCATAGGGAATAGTTTTAATGATCGAAAATCTGGGCCCGCAGTTGGTACAGTTGATAAAGGGATAACGGTGGCGGCGATCGCGGCGATCAAAGAGTTCCCGGATGCAGTCCGAACAGAGGCCAATATCCGGAGATATCTGGGTATTTGCCTGCTCTGCCTGCAGGCTTGGCAGGATGATGAATTCCGATCGCTGCTTCTGTACGGAGATTTCCTTTATGGTGATACTGGTGATTCGGCTGACCGGTGGTGGTTCGTTCTCGAGTCTGCTGCAGAATGTGGCAATGGCCTTTTTTGTGCCCTGTAATTCGATAAAAACACCGTTGCTGGAGTTGGCAACAGAACCTTTCAGCTGCATTTTCCCGGCAAGACGATAGACAAAGGGCCGAAAGCCGACCCCCTGGACAATGCCCTGGACACTTATTTGAATTGCCTGCTGGTGCATGAATACTGTTTACTCCTCCTGGGCCAGAGCTTCGCGGAGGAGTTGTTGATAGCGGGCTGTTTCTATAACCTTTTTCTGTTCCATATCCTCGGCCTCTTCCCTGTTTAAGTGAATCAGGCCGCAGGCGGGGCAGGAAAGGTTGACTTCATCGCCGACCGCCCGAGCTTTCAACTCCTCTGCGGTCATGTGACCGACATAGCCGCAGGCACAGGCCGGGCACTGGCCGCGAACAACAGTTTTTAATTTTTTATTCATAGCCTTTCACTTCCCGTTGCAGATGAGTTCGCCCTGGCTGTTTCTGATCTCGATGATAAGGTCGGAACCGCCGTCCAGGCGGTGGGTCGCACACGACATTCACGGATCATAGGCCCGAACCGCCATCTCTATCCGGTTGAGAATACCCTCGTCATAATGCCCGTTTTTAATAAGATCGGTTGCCGCCTGCCGGACGCTCATATTCATGGGCGCAAGATTATGGGTGGTGCCTACAATCATGTTGGCACTGGTAATACAACCGTTTTCGTCGGTGGTATATTCATGGATAAGCGTTCCCCGGGGGGCCTCAACATGACCTACTCCCCGGCCGGCACCCGGTTGAACGTTGTGTCTGATCATGTCTCCGGTAATACGATCGTCTGCCAGCAGCTCAAGGCTACGTTCACAGGTATAAACGAGTTCGATAAGCCGGGCCCAGTGATAGAGCAGGGTACCCTGGGCCGGTCGGCCGAAAAGGTCACGGAATTCTTCCAGGGCCTCCTGGGCGATCGGGGTTGAAATATGATCGCAGATATTGATTCGAGCCAGAGTATTTGTCCGGTAAATACCCCTGGGCCGGTCAAGATCCATGGAGAAGCCCTCCTGCCAGCTGTCGGCCCAGGGCATTTTGCCATAGCTCCAGTTCTCCACATGTTCTTTGATGTGCTCTTTATACTGTTCAGGTGCAAAATCGGTGAAGGAGCCGTCCGCCTTCATCAGGCGCAGGTCGCCGTCATAGAGTCGCATGGCGCCGTTTGTATCCACCGTGCCGAGAAATCCTGTTTCAATTCTGCCCAGGGTCTGCAGAATATTCTGATATTTATTCAAGACCTCGTCCCGTCCATAGGTCAGGGCAAAAACAGCAAACTCGAGCAGGGTTCGGCAGCCCTGCTGCAACCGTTGTCGCTCTTCTTTAGTCATCGGCTTGGAAAAACCGCCACTGACCCCGGCAACAGGATGGATTGCACGGCCGGCGAATTCTTCCAGCAGTTGCTGGCCGAGTTTCCGCATCGCGGCAACTCGGTTGGCCAGTTCGGGATCGGCCCTGACAATACCCATGATCGAGCGCACCGAATAATCGGCATCAGGGCCCAGAATAAAGTCAGGCGCGGCCAGAAAAAAGAAGTGCAGTATTTTGTCATTGATATGGGCCATGACCTGGCAGAGTTCGCGTAAGAGCGCTCCTGTCGGCGGTGGCTTGACGCCGAAACACGCATCAACAGCCTTGACCGAGGCCAGATGATGCATCCACGGACAGATGCCGCAGATCCTGGTGACGATTCTTGGAATCTCTTCTGCCGGCCGCCCGCAGATGAACTGTTCAAAGCCGCGCAGAGAGAGAATATGCAGGCGGGAGTCGGCCACGTTGCCCGCTTCATCCAGGTCGATGGAGATGCGGGCATGACCCTCTATCCTGGTCAGGGGTTCTATGGAAATGGTAGTATTCATGAGGCCCTCTTTTTCTCTTTGAGCGGACGCAGGCGGCCATGGGCACCGGAAAACCTGAGCATGGATTTCCGGTCGATTATTGTCTTGAAGTCGATGCCCTGGCTGACAAGTCCGTTCAACATTCCAAGCATCTGGTTGTCCTGGTGGCGAACCGGGCCATAACAGCCCCGGCAGGGGACCCTGGCCCTGATGCAGGCAGGTTCGCCTTGGTGGCCGCATCCGCCGGCCGTGACCGGTCCCATGCAGAGAAATCCCTGTTCAAGCAGGCACTGCATGGAGGCGGTTGATTCATTGCTGTCAAATCGGGCATTGGCGGTAAATCTGAGCAGTTTCCGCTCAGATTTACCGGTTCTCCTGGTCGGACAGGTGTCGCAGACGCTTTTTGTCACCGGTTCTGGTGTCAGGCCATCAAGAAAATCTTCAAGTACCCTGGCAATTATGGTTGGGTCGGGCGGGCAGCCGGGAAGGAAAATATCCACATCCGTCTTTTCGTCCAGACTGTAGACCCGGTCAAGCATGGGGGGGGTATCCTGGTTCGGTACATCTACAGGCTCAGTGGTCACTGTGGAAAAAACCGTTTGCAGGGCATCTGCCATGGGCCACTCATTTATCATTGCCGGGATACCGCCGTGGGTGCCACAGGTGCCGAGTGCCACCAGGGTTGTGCAGCTTTTGCGCATGGCCTCCAGAACCTGAAGCTGATGCGTGTTGGCAACTCCACCTGAGACCAGACCGATCTCGGCCTTGGGGATCGAAATTTCAGTTTCGGAACCGGCCGGATCGGAATATTTATGATCCATGAGCAGGGGCAGGTGGACCAGCTGCAGCCGGTTGAGCAGGGGGATGAGCGCCTCCCCGATGTTGAGCAGGCTGATCTCGCAGCCGGAACAGCTGTGCAGAGATTCAGCAGCCAGACGGATATTCATGGAGTGTCACCGTTATCCTGATTACTGTTTGGGTTCGGCCCGAGTTCCAGGACTCTTTTGTGCATGGTGCCGACGGTGCGGGCAAACTGTTCCGATTCACTCGACGAGAGCCGGGTAATGAGAAACCGGTCATTCTCAAAGCCAAAATCTTCAAGCAGTTCGTCGATGAGTTCCGCCCGGGCCATGGCCTTTTCATTGCCGTCGATATAATGGCATTCGCCGAGCTGGCAGCCGATAATCATCACCCCGTCCGCTCCTTTGTTCAAGGCATGGAGAACCATTTCCGGATGAACCATGCCCGAACACATGACCCGGATGATCCGCAGGCTGTCCGGATACTGGATACGCTGGATACCGGCAAGATCCGCTGCCGCATAACCACACCAGTTACAGCAGAAGGCGATTATTTTTGGTTTATGTTCAGGTCGCATGAGCTTTGTTTTCTAATTAAGGGCTGCCTCGATTTTGGCTGTCAGCTGTTCGTAGGTGAAATCGACTACGTTTATGGCCCGTTTGGGACAGGTTCCCTGGCAGATACCGCAGCCTGTACAGCGCATGGTGTCCACGGCGACAAGCTTATGCTGCTCCCCGTCGGCGTCAATCGTTTCAAGAGGTGTGATGGCCTGGTACGGACAGACATCGATACACAGGGCGCAGCCGTCACAGTGTTTGTCGTCGACCACGGCCTTGACCGCATCAAGGCAGATCTCCTTTTGCGAGAGCAGGGTAGCGGCCCGGGCGGAGGCGGCCAGGGCCTGCGAGATCGATTCTTCTATGGGCTTTGGTGCATGGGCGAGTCCGGCAACAAACAGACCGTCGGTGGGCAGGTCGACCGGCCGTAGTTTTGGGTGCGCTTCCTGAAAAAAACCATCCTCGTCAATGTTGACCCTAAAGAGTGAAGCCAGCCTGCCGGCATCTGGGTTAGGCAGGATGCCCGAGGCCAGAATGATCATGTCGGCCATGATGTGCAGAGGCCTGTGCAGGATATGATCCCAGACCTCCACCGTGATCTGCTCGTCATGGGACTTGACTTTGGGCTTGCCGAACTGTTCATAGTTAATAAAAATCACTCCGAGCTCAAGAGCTCTGTTGTACAGGCTCTCGCGCAGGCCATAGGTCCGCATTTCGCGGAAAAGGATATACACCTGTCGGTTTGGATCCTCTTTTTTAAGTTCAATGGCGCTCTGTACGGAATGGGTGCAGCAGACCCGGGAGCAGTAGTTATGTGTTTCATCCCGTGAACCGACACACTGGATAAAGACAAAGGACGATCCCCGGCTGACCCGGATATCATTATAAATATGGAGGGCATCGAATTCCACCGCCGCCACCACGCCGGGAATCTTTCCGTACCCGTATTCGTCCGGCAGTGAACGCTTGCCGCCCACGGCTATGATTCCTGCTCCATGAGTGATAATCCGCCGGTGTTCTTTGTGGTCACGGATGGTTGTATGGAAGTTGCCCGCATGACCTCCGGCATCAAGAACGGTCGCGCAAAAGTGCACCGTGATCCCGGGATGGTCAAGTACCTGTGCCTGTAACTTTTTAATATAGGGCGGTACATGCTCACCATTCCAGGTCCGGTGGAGGTTGAGGCCGTTGCCGCCCAGGCGGTCGGTTTTTTCAACCAGATCGACGGGGAATCCCTGGTCGGCAAGATTGATGGCGGCCGTCATCCCCGTGACGCCGCCGCCTACCACAAGGGCTGTCTGTTTGACCGCAGCAGTGTTTGCCGTCACCGGTCGCTTAAGCATAACGGCGGCCACAGCCATTTTGATAAGATCCACGGCCTTGTCCGTTGCCGCGTCGGGGTCAAGGGCATGGACCCAGGAATCATGGTTTCTGATGTTTGCCATTTCCAGCAGATATTCGTTCAGTCCGGCTTCACGGATGGTTCGTCGAAACAGCGCTTCATGTGTTTTTGGTGAACAGGCGGCAATAACGATTCGATTCAGGCCCAGTGAACGGACAAGATCAATGATCAGCTCTCTGGTATCCTGAGAGCAACCGAAGAGAACCTCTTCCACGTGGCTGACCGATTTCAGGACGCTGATTTGTTTACGAACGGTTTCAAGGTTTATGGTTTCGCTGATATTGTTGCCGCAGTGGCAGAGGAAAACGCCTGTTTTTACGGCGGCGGCCGGGGGCTGTGCCGGGGGGAGACGGAGTTTCCTGGTCTTTGTATCTCGCCTGGACATGAGCAGGCTTGCAGCCGCAGCTGCGGCTGCCGACCCCTGCTCTATGGATAGAGAGATATTTTTTGGTCCGGAAAAGGCTCCGCAGATATAGATGCCTTTTTTCGAGGAGAGCACGGGCTGGAACGAGGAGGTGGAGGCAAAATGCTCGGGTCCGAGGTGGATGCCGGCAAGGCTGGCAAGTTGTATTGTCGGTTCCTGGATTTCAAGACCAACGGAAAGCACGATAAGGTCAAAGGTCTCCTCAAGCTGCCTGCCCTGTTCATTGATGGTTCGTACTCTGAGGGCACCGTCCTTGCCTGCCGGTTCAATGCCGTGGGGCCGACAGCGGGTGAAGCGTATTTGTTTATCAGAGGCCCGTTGAAAATAACGGTCAAAGCCCTTGCCGTGGGTTCTCATGTCCGAATAAAAAACAGTGACCTCCAGTTCACAGTCGTTGTCCCTGGCAATCATAGCCTCCTTGATGGCTGTCATGCAGCAGACCGAGGAGCAGTACCCGTGTCCACAGGGATGTGGATCCCGGCTGCCGATGCACTGGATGAAAGCCAGCTGTTTTACCGGCCGGTTATCGGATGGCCTCAGCAGCCTGCCACTGGTCGGGCCGCAGGAGGAGAGCAACCGTTCCATCTCGGGGGAGGTTATCACGTTATCCAGAACCCCGTACCCCCAGCTCCCTTTCCCCTGCGGGTTGTAGGGAGAAAAGCCGGGTGCCATGATAATGGCGCCGACCCGAATTGTATTCTCTTGCGCCGACATCAAGAAGTCGACCGCGTCTGCCGGGCAGGCATCACTGCACCTGCTGCAGTGGCCGGTCCCATTGAGGTGGAGGCAGAGGTCGGAGTCGATGCAATAGGTGAGCGGCACAGCCTGGGCATAGGCAATATGAATGGCCCTGCGGTCGGACAGCCGTCTGTTATGTTCATCAGGCGTTGCCACCGGGCAGGCACTGGAACATTTACCGCAGGCAATGCAGCGGTCATCGTGGACATACCTGGGCAATCGGTTGATCCGAACCGTGAAGTTTCCCTCGGAGCCTGAAATGTCAGTGACTTCGGAAAGCGTCAGGAGGTTGATGTTTAAGTGCCGACCGCACTCGACCAGTTTGGGTGCAACCGTTCACATCGAGCAGTCATTGGCAGGATAGGTCCGGGCCAGCCAGGCCATGGAGCCGCCGATAGCACTGTTTTTTTCCAGCAGATGAACAAAAAAGCCGGACTCGGCCAGGTCAAGGGCCGCTTGAATTCCGGCAATACCTCCACCGATAACCAGCACGGAGCCTGTTTTTTTTCTTTTGCCTGTGGTCATCGTTTCCCTTTTATTTTTCTTTTATGATGAGATCGTAAAAAGTCGGAATGAGCATTTTTCCGTCATCCCAGCGCAGGCTGGGATCCAGTAATTCCGATACGTTACACTTGTTTTCCTTTGCCGAGGTGATGACTACGACGACTTTTTACGAGTTCATCTTTTATGAGCAGTCTTCTGTTCAGGGCTGCTTTTCTGCCGGTAGCAGTGCCTCACTGACCAGCTGCCAGGGAAATCTGACCTTGATGTCCAGCTCGAACTCACGGTTGAGGACGGCCTGCAGCTGGTCCCGGCAGGTGGGGCAGGATGTGACCACAACCCGGGCTCCGGTTTCCCGGATTTGCCGGGCCTTTATCCTGCCGTGAAAGATACGCTCTGCCTCAAAGGGCGTGGCCATCGTTCCGCCGCCGGCACCGCAGCAGTAGCTGTCCCGCCTGTTAGGCGTCATCTCGATAAAGTTGGGGCAGCAGGTTCTGGTTATTTTTCGGGCCTGTTCAGCGGAATTCCCGGCCGGGGTTACCCAGTCGTTGCGGCTGTAATGGCAGGGGTCATGGTAGGTGGTACGTTCGTAACAGAGCCCCTTGTTTATACGGATACGTTTTGTGTCGATATATTCGGTCAACAGGTCGAGCGCGGTGTAAATGGTGTACTGTTTCAGGGCCTCGGGGAACCATCTCTGCAATCCGGTAATGGTGGCATGGGCGGCATGACCGCATTCCGGCAGGAGCAGGGCCTGACAGCTCAAGCGCTCCAGATTGTCGACAATTCGTCCAACCATGGTTCTGGCGGCATCGTCATCGCCGGAAAAAAAACCCCAGTTGACTGCTTCCCAGTTATCAGCCGGGATGGTCCAGGATTCACCGGCGGCATAAAAAATACGCCACCACCACTGCAGATTTTCGGGCTCAACAAAAGGTATTTTTGAGTTTACCGTAATCAGGAGCCTGGATCCCCGTACATCGATTGGAACGGAAGAGTCGGGTCCGGTGCATTTCTTTGTTTCCTCCTGGAGCTCGTGCAGTACCTGCAGGAAATCATCCTTGGGAATGCCGATGTTGTTGCCCTGTTCCAGGCAGGTGGTCCCCCCAAGCTGGATTGAGCCTGGAACAAGGGCCCTCTTTCGGGTCGAGCGCAGGGTACGGATGAGCTCAACGATCTCGACTCCGACCGGGCATGCCTGCTCGCAACGGCCACACAGGGTGCACTTCCAGGGCCAGTCCAGGGAGAGGAGTTCCTTCTCCATTTTAAGGGTGGCCATGCGTATCAGTTTCCGGGGGTCCATGGAGTCAATTCCACTGATAGGGCAGGCACCGGCACAGGAACCGCAGCCCATACAGATGTCGGCAAGGGCAGGGTTTGTATACAGGGGGTGACTTGAGGTCTGCAGTGTGAAGGCGGGGGGAGAGGATCCGGCGGTCATGGCCCGGAGTGCCTCCAGGTCCGGCTCAGGGGACGTGTGTTCAAGTGGCTTGCGGCCAAATTTTTCGCATAGCCTGGTATAGTCGGCCTTTTTACCCGGTAGCGGCGGCCGGCGGTCTTTTGGGCCGGCAGGATACCGGAGTTTATCCAGTTGCGGATCGTATTCCTGTGCACGTTGAACTCGCCGGCAAGTTCGGTGACCCGGAACTCGTAACTCATGACCACCTCATGTTTTTTTTCTGCAGGGCAGGGACCATGCGGCAAATGGAACGGCATGCCGGTGGAATTGCTGCTGCAACAGGAGCGGAGAGGCCGGGCCGAACCCGTCGTCACCCAGTAGTATGTTGCCGCAACCAAAAATGACGGTATAGGTGTCTCTACAGTTCATGATTTGTCTGGAGCAGCTCCCGAGTGCTGTGCCTGCTGTGCAAGATCAGCCGGCCTCGGTGAATAAGGCGGCTGTAGAAAGAGCACATGTCTTGCAGGGTAAGGTGGCCCAGGTGGGCTGGAACGAACCTTTACTGTCTATTGAAGCGGTCTGCGGTTTTTTTGCAAGGGAAAAGTAGTTGCGCAAAGGGGAAAGATTGACTTTTTGTGCCATGCTGCACAGTACGCACAGCTGTAAAAGCGGGTGCAGTGAGGGAGCGTTTAGTCGTCCTGCTCTCGAATTTTGGAGCAGAAGTCTGAAAAAAGTTTGGCTGTTTCAACCGGGTCTTTTGCCTTGTACAGCATCAGGGTCCGTAGAAGTTCATAAATGGCCTGTTGTCGCGCCGCCGGTCGAAAGTTGTCCTGCCCGCTTACTGTCAACCGCCTCCGATGATGGGGAAGATGGCCAGCTGGTCACCCTGGACCGGTATCTGGTCCAGGGTGCATTGGCGGGAGTTGATCATGGTTACGCCGACCTCTTCCGGGTTAATGCCCTGGAAAAGAATAATGTCGCGCACCGTAGTGTTGGCGGGGAACTGTTGTTCCTGCTTTTTGAAACGGTTGTCCCGGAAAAAGGCAAACAGCTTGACCGTAATCGATATCCGGTCTTCAGCAGCCATTAAAAATTCCAGAAAGTATCGATTTCTTCATCTGAAATATCCCAGACTACGTTATGCGGGGCAATGGGTTCTTCGCTGAAGAACTCCGGCAGGCGGTCATCCTTGTTGGTGAACCCGGCGGCTTCATTAAATGCGCGCTCGGTTTTAAGAATACTGATCCCCAGATTGGTGACATCCTCGGCAACCAGATTGATGCCGAAGCGGGCATTGATCATGTCGACCAGTGCCGGCAGGCAGGTTTCATCATCAAGGGCGGCAAAGGCAATGAACAGACACATACCGGTGGAGTCAATGGCAGCGGTGGCGATCTGCAGGTTACGTGACAATTCGACCTGTCCTTCGTGACTCAAAGGGTCAACCGAGCCGCCCACGCCCAGGATATTGGTGGCGATGGTATAGCCCATGGTATGATCCGCCCCCTGGGTGGAGGTGGCATAGGTGATGCCGATCCCCTTGATCGCCCGGGGGTCATAGGCCGGTATGGCCTGGTTTTTAACCACTGGAACCCGGGTCACCCCGTAGGCGCGACCAACCGACCCGGCGCCGCAGCCGATGATACGGCCAAGGGCTGTTCCTTTGGCAATATCTTCACGCAGAATTCTGCAGATGCCCTCGCCATCACCGAATTCGAGGACTCCGCCTTCCATGGCTACACCCATGGCCACCGAGGTCTCAATGGTGTCGATGCCGATATCATCCATCAGATGATCGGCCTCGGCAATCTGATCCAGGTTGTCCACGCAGCAGTCCGCCCCCATGGCCCAGATGGATTCATACTCAAAACCCGAGGTTTTGTACTTTTTATCGCTATCATTGTAGATCTGCGAACATTGAATAACACAGCCGGTGTGGCAGTTATGTTTAGGCTTGCCTTCCCGTTCGACAATGGTGTCATGCATGGTCTCACCGGAGATTTCTTCGTGGCCGTCAAACTGACCGGAGGTGAAGTTTCGGGTCGGCAGGGCTCCGGCCTCGTTGATGATATTAACCAGGACGTTGGTGCCGTAGGTGCCGAGGGCCTGGCTGATTGGATTGTCGACCAGGGCTTTGGTGAAGGTACGATTGGCCTCTTTGAATTTATCGGGATCAGCTATCTCGACCTTGGCCTCGGTGGGCTCAATGGCAATGTATTTAATCTGTTTGGAGCCCATGACCGCACCCAGGCCGCCGCGGCCACAGGAACGGAGGCGGGAATCGGGATCTTTAATCGAAATGTTGGCGGAGTGCATCTTCATCTCTCCGGCAGGGCCGATGGTCATGATCCCGTGTTTTTCACTGGTTCTGCCCTGGACTGCTGTTACTACATCAAAGTTTCCCTTTCCCACCAGTTCGGTTTCTTCGCTGAGGGTGATGGTGTCGGCGGAAATAAGAATGTTATACCAGGTGTCGCCCTGGGGCAGTCCTTCAATAATCAGGGCCTTGCAGCCGATCCTGGCCAGCATCTGAGCAGCTGTGCCGCCGGCGTTGGCCTCTTTAATGGTCCCGGTCAGCGGGCTTTTTGCACCGACGGAGAGTCGACCCGAGTTGGCGGCCACGGTGCCGGAGAGCATGCCCGGGGCAAAGATGAGTTTGTTTTTGCCGCCCAGTGGGTGACAGGTGGGCTCAACTTCAGCTGCAACAATGGTCGAGGTCAGGCCGCGCCCGCCAAGACCGTTCCAGTTGGCTGGAACATCCTCAATAGCTGTACTCAATGTTGACATGTTGACGCGAAAAATTTTATCTGCCATTGCCTGTCTCCTCTGATTTTTTGTTGGAAAATCTCGTCGAAGCTTCATGCTTCCGGGTTGATTTTCACTAACGAAACCTGTTGCTGTTTTTTGGTGGGGCGATGCCCACCAATCCAAAGCATGCTAAACTTCGTAGATTTCGAATGCCTGACGAACAAAATAAGGCCGAAGTATGAGGTCGCGACAAAATGGAAATGCACCCCTGTGGGCCTGCCTTGGCCTGATTTCGATATTTCTTCAGTGAGCTGGTTGCTGCTCCTGAGTTCCTAACACTTTGGCTTCTATTTTTTGTTTGGTCTGTTCATCGGGTTCCGGTTTTTTCCAGCGGATAAACTGCTCCGTGACCCGCATGAAATCACCGTTATCCTCTTTGCATTGTTCACAGATGGATTCGGCCTGGTCGCGGTACATGATAATCTTGCTGGCTGCCTCCCCATTTTTATCCACCGCCGCCATCTTTCGACAACCGCAGTCAAGACGGATAACAGCAATACCGATACCGTCGGGACTGCCTTCAAAGATGCCTTCTATCATGGCCCGTTCACCCTGTTCGACAGCTCGCTTTTTCTGTGGGATTTTTTGTGCACCCATTCAATTTCCTTTGTTGGCTGATTTGTTGTTTTGTTATTGGATATATATATACAGGTTTGTTTGTAATTGATCACGGGATATGCAAGATCGTGATTTTTCAACCTTACGCATACCATTGAAAGAAACTCCTGTGCAGTAATATTCCGTAACCCGGTTAAGGGTCAATATAATTTTTACTTTTTTAACCCGTGAGCTTAATTTGAACAAATTGGCTGTTTTTTGTTTGTTGATCAGGAGGTTACAGAATTAAGGTCCATAACGTACCCTGAATTGTTTTTATCTTGACAAACCCCTGAGCTTTCGGTAGAGGGGATTCACTCTGGGTGGAAGTGCAACTCTCCACCGTTGGGTCTGAAAATAGTAGCAATATAATTTTTTATTTTTTTATTAATTTATCAGGAGGTTGGGGTCATGTGGGAAATCGTTATTGATAAAGATAAGTGTGCCGGTGATGAGGAATGTGTGAACGCCTGTCCGGCTCAGGTTTACGAAATGGTTGACGGAAAGGCCGAGGCTGTAGAGCCCGATGAGTGCCTGGGTTGTGAGACCTGTGTTGAAGTTTGTCCCGAGGGTGCTCTCACCGTCACCGAAGTGTAAGTTTACATATACTTCAGTTTGTCGACTGTAAGCCCATCCCCGTAAGGGGGTGGGCTTATGTCGTTTTAAGGTAAGTGTTCACCCGCACCTCACGGAGTCTACGCTTACCTTTTAAGGGATTGTTCAAATGCAGCAGGTAAGGCATGAAACAAACAGGCGTGCAACGTATAAAACCAGGGGTCAGTCGCTCAGTACACCTGTGTATTGCAGCTCTGCTCTGGACTTCCATTGGAATCATGCTCATAGTCAGGGGCTGGGGCTGGATTGGGCCGGGCATTGCCCGGCTGCTTGCCGTCCTCGCATTCCTGGCCGGTACGCTTAAATCTGTTTTTATCCTTGATAAAACAGCAGATAGGTCTATTTCACGGATCAAGAAGTTTAACGATGCCACCTGTGTCGGTGCTGTTTATTCGTGGAAAACCTGGCTGCTGGTAGGGTTGATGATGGCCTTCGGCATCACCATGCGTAGCCTGACTGATCCGGGAATGGTCATTGGAACCCTTTATATCGCAATCGGCTGGGCCCTGCTGTTTTCAAGTCGCCGGGGCTGGGTCGCCTGGTGGCAGTGGATTCATCATGATTGAATCGCTCAACAGGGTGGTTGTCAGTCGTTCGGCCCTGCGTCATAACTTCAGCCTGTGCAAGCATCAGGCCGCGAATTGCGGGGTTATGGCCATGGTCAAGGCCGATGGCTACGGGCATGGGATGGAGGAATGTGGCCGTGTCTTTGCAGACTGCGGTGCGGCCGCCTTCGGGGTGGCTGAGGTGGTTGAGGGTATCCGGTTGCGACGGGCCGGGGTTGAGCAGCCGATTTTTGTTCTGGCCGGAATTATGGCCGAGTTTTTTGATGCCCTGTTTGAATATGATCTGACCCCGGTTCTGGTGGATGGAACCCTGATTCAACCTTTAGCTCAGGAGGCTGTTCTTCGTAAAAAAGAAATAGCTGTTCATCTCAAGGTGGACGCTGGTATGGGGCGTCAGGGTTTCCCGTTAACCGAGCTTCCCGGTATTGTCGCTGCCGTAACGAGCCGGAAAGGACTCCGTCTCCAGGGGATTATGGCCCATTTTCCCATGGCCGATGATCCGAGTTCGGTAAGCAGCGACAGGATACTTGCTGATTTTCTCCAGGCAGTGACCGGGCTCAGGCCCGATATACAACAACAGGATCTCTGCCTGCACATCGCCAACTCCGGCGGACTGTTCTCCGTAGACGGCACGTCTCTTGATATGGTTCGGCCAGGTATTTCTCTCTACGGTTATGGAGCATCCGGATCCGGCGGAGTGCAGGGAACGCAAGAGCAGCAATTGATCCCGGCCATGCGGTTTGTCTCCCGGATTATTCAGGTACGTGAGGTCCCTGCCGGAACCGGGCTTGGCTATGGCCATATCTTCACCACTGACAGAACGACCCGATTGGCTGTTCTGCCGGTGGGATATGAAGATGGCTATCTCCGCGTTCTGTCCAACCGGGCCCGGGTGTTGCTACATGGCCGGAGTGCGCCGGTCGTCGGCCGAATCTCCATGAACCTGACCTTGGTCGATGTTACCGATCTTGGCGAGGTTCAGGTCGGTGACGAGGCCGTCCTGCTCGGCCGTCAAGGTCGGGAAGCCATAACCGCTAATGAGATAGCCGGCTGGATGGAAACGATCTCATATGAAGTGCTCTGTCTGCTGGGACATTGCAACCGAATAGAGTATGTTGATTGAGTTCTGAGGATGGATAAACCAGCATGGCTGGACCAGATAAGCGGAGCGAAGTGCAGACTCCGGGATTTACAGGTCACAGCCACAACCAGATAAGCGTAGACTTCGAGGATGAAAATAGCCTGACTGAGCATCCCTTGCGGGCTATTTTCGGATAAAAACGCCGAACCTGAAAATCGAAAATCATAAAATAAAAAAAGATGATAAAATCACAACTGAAACAACGTGTTGACCATTGCTACCAGCTAGGGGTTGAAAAGGGATTATGGACCGATGCCGCTGCCGACAGCTATACGATCGAGGTCCCGAAGCGTGACGGTCAGGGCGATTTTTCAACTAATCTAGCCATGATTGTGGCCGGGAAAGAGAAACGTAATCCCCGCGAGGTAGCCTCGCAGTTGGTCGAACTGCTTGGTGGCGGCGATGCCTTGTTGGACAAGGTGGAGATTGCAGGTCCTGGTTTTGTCAATTTTTTCTTGAATCGCGGGATATGGAGCTCTGTACTTCCCAAAGTTATTGAGCAGGGAGACTGTTTTGGTCTGGCGGATTTTGGTGAGGGAAAAAAGGTGCTGGTTGAGTTTGTCAGTGCCAACCCGACCGGACCGCTCAGTGTGGGCCATGGTCGCAACGCCATTTTAGGCGACTCCATTGCCAGGGTTTTAGCTGCTGTCGGCTATGATGTTCAGCGGGAGTATTATTTCAATGATGCCGGGCGCCAGATGCGGGTACTGGGTGCATCGACCAAGGCACGGTATCTTGAATTGCTCGGTCTGGACAACGAATTTCCTGAAGACGGGTATCAGGGCAATTATATTTATGATATCGGACGCCGACTGCAGGAAGAATCTGGAGACGGCCTGAAAGACAAGGATGTACTGTTCTTCAAGGATCAGGCCCAGAAGCATATCTTTGCCGATATTGATTCAACCCTGAAACGAATAGGAATTGCCTTTGATTCGTATTTTAATGAACACACCCTGTATGAAGACGGCTTGATTGATGATGTGGTGGATAAACTTCGGAATAAGGGCCTTGTCTATGAAAAGGACGACGCCACCTGGTTCAAGACCACTGAGTTTGGCCAGGAACAGGATCGGGTGATTATAAAAAATACCGGTGAACCGACCTATCGCCTGCCGGATATTGCCTATCACCGGGAAAAATTCCGGCGCGGATTTGACTGGATGATCGATATCTTCGGTGCCGATCATATTGCAACCGTGCCGGATGTTATGGCCGGTATCCGGGCCCTTGACCTTGATGATTCCAAAGTCACCGTGATCCTGCATCAGTTTGTTACTCTTCTGCGGGGAGGTAAACAGGTGAAGATGTCCACCCGCAAGGCCACCTTTGTCACGGTTGATGAACTGGTCGATGAGGTCGGGGTCGATGCTCTGCGCTTTTTCTTTCTCATGCGCAAGCCCGACAGCCAGCTTGAATTTGATCTTGATCTGGCCACCAGTCAGAGCCAGGAAAATCCGGTCTATTATGTGCAGTATGCCCATGCCCGACTCTGCTCAATCGAACGGCAGGCAAAGGAACAGGCAGTTGCTGTCGGAGAACTTGACGCGGCCGATCTTCTTCTGCTCAAAGAGGAAGAAGAACTGGCCCTGTTGAAAACCATGGCCGGGTATCCGGCCATGATCGCCGGTGCGGCCCGGGATCTGGCGCCGCACCGGGTTATTTTCTTTCTGATGGAGTTGGCTGGTCAGTTCCACCGCTACTATAATAAACACAAGGTACTTGGAGAAAATCCCGAGTTGACCAGGGCCAGATTACAGTTCTGCCGGGCCCTGAGAGTCGTGTTGAGAAACGGCCTTCATCTGGCGGGGCTTGAGGCTCCTGAAAAGATGTAAGGCTTTTTTTCTAAAATAGCCCACGAAGTGATGTCGTATCAGGCCATTTTCATCCTCGAAGTCTACGCTTATCTGGTTGTGGCTGTGACCTGTAAATCCCGGAGTCTGCACTTCGTTCCGTTTCCTGGTCCAGCCATGCTGGTTTCTGTGAAATTATGTTTCTGTTTATTGGCATAGTATGGCGGTGAGGAAAAAAAAACGAGCACGAAAGAAACCAGTCAAGCGGTTTCGGTTCCAGCTGAGTCTTGCCGGAGTGGCAGGGGTCGGGATTGTCGTGTTCTGTCTGTTTTTATGGATGTTCCTGCTCGGGATCTGGGCCGGGCAGACTATCCTTCTGCCCTCATCCACGTCCGGCCAGATTCTTGCTGGAAAACATTCGGCGGCACAGGCAAAACAAAAAAAATCTGTTGGTGTTATTCTACCGGAAGGAAAAAAAAGGATGGCTGGAAAGTAGCATTCAATATTGATCCCATGCAAGGAGAGCCGGTAATTGCGGTATGCTCCTTGACCGGCGCTGTCGGTCGGAGTAAACTATATAAGTTTGTCCTGATGAGTATTGAGTGCCCATCGGACGTAACCGTTTACCAAAGAGCAACTAAGATTGATAAACCCATACTTGTAAGCGTTTACCAGATAAGCGCAGACTTCGGTGCTCCATATTCGTTTAGATAAGCGTAGACTTCGAGCAGGCCGACGAATCTATGAGCAGGTGTTATGCTGCTACCTGAACAGTTACGAAGTTATAACCTTTCCGCCGTCGGTGGCGTGGCTTTTCGAAGTCTCCGCTATCTACGACACCGACAATATTGAATTCGAGTGGTATCAAAAAATATAAAATGTTGTGAGCACGCATAACCAGAAGAAAACAGGACGGATTCGTCCGGCCCGAATGGGAGATGTGCGGGCTATCCATGCACTGCTTCAGGGGTTTGCCGATCAGGGGTTATTACTTGCCCGTTCCATCAGCTCCCTGTACGACCAGCTGCGTGATTTTATCGTCTATGACGATGATGGAGTCCGGGGTGTGTGCTCCCTGCATATCAGCTGGGATAATCTGGCGGAAATCCGTTCTCTGGCCATCGCCCCTGAGCTGCAGGGACGCGGTATCGGGGCCCGACTGGTGCGCTCCTGCCTGGACGAGGCGGAAAGCCTGGAAATCGGACAGGTCTTTGTTCTGACCTATCAGGCCGGTTTTTTCAGAAAACTTGATTTTATTGATAAGGATAAGAAAGATCTTCCCCACAAGATCTGGAGTGACTGTCTGCATTGTCCAAAGTTTCCGGACTGTGACGAGGAAGCTCTGCTGTGGGTTTCGAAGAAGAATGTATAGCTGGCCTGCACCCTGCGAAGCTTGCGCTTGCCATCCCTTGCCGCTGAAGAGCAGCAGAAAGGAAATGAAGCCGGCTCTGCAGCCCGCCTGAAACCAGTTCAAATGTATAAAAATCGTAGAATGTGAAGATATGAGCAGAGCAGGACTGCTTTGCCGTTGGAGAAAATACAATGATTGGAAAGGCCCTGACCAAGGTTTTTGGTAGTAAAAATGATCGAACAATTAAACAGCTGCGACAGAATATTGTCCGGATTAACGATCTGGAACCATCTATAGAACCACTCACTGACCAGGAGCTTGCCGCCAAAACAAATGAATTTCGCGAGCGGATTGCCCAGGGAGAGTCTCTTGATGCCCTGTTACCCGAGGCTTTTGCCGTTGTCCGAGAGGCTGCCCGGCGTGTACTTGGTGAACGCCATTACGATGTACAGCTTATCGGTGGCCTCGTATTACATCAGGGGATGATCGCGGAGATGAAAACCGGTGAGGGTAAAACCCTGATGTCGACGGCCCCGGTGTACCTGAACGCCCTGTCCGGTAAAGGCGTGCATGTGGTCACGGTTAACGATTACCTGGCCAGTCGCGATATGGAATGGATGGGTCAGATCTACCGCTTTCTCGGGTTGAGGACAGGTTCCATCGTCCATGATATGGATGATGACGCCCGCAGGGAAGCCTATGCCGCAGATGTCACTTACGGAACCAATAACGAGTTCGGTTTTGATTACCTGCGCGACAATATGAAGTTTACCCTGGAAGATTTTTGTCAGCGCGGATTCAACTATGCCATTGTCGATGAGGTTGACTCCATCCTGATTGATGAGGCCCGGACGCCGCTGATTATTTCAGGTCCGGCTGATATGTCCACGGATATGTATATTAAGGTGGATCGGATCATGAAACATTTCAAGGAGGATGAGCATTACACCAAGGAGGAAAAGGATCGTCAGGCCATGCTCACCGATGAAGGCGTGATTCTTGGCGAGAAACTCCTTGAAGTTGATAATCTCTATGATCCCAGAAATATCAATCAACTCCATCACATTAACCAGGCCTTGAAGGCCCATGTCCTGTTTCAGCGTGATGTGGATTATATTGTCAAGAACGGTCAGGTGGTCATTGTTGATGAATTTACCGGCCGGACTATGGAAGGGCGCCGCTATTCGGACGGTTTACATCAGGCTTTGGAGGCCAAGGAAGGGGTCAAGGTCGAGAAGGAAAACCAGACCCTGGCCTCCATCACTTTCCAGAATTATTTCCGTATGTATGACAAACTGGCCGGTATGACGGGAACGGCGGACACCGAGGCCCCGGAATTTAAGAAGATCTATGACCTTGATGTGGTGGTGATCCCCACCCATCAGGAGATGATCCGGATTGATTATCCCGACGTCATCTACAAGAACGAAAAGGCCAAGTACCGTAATATCGTCCGTGAAATAAAAGAGCTCAACGAAAAGGGCCAGCCCATCCTGGTCGGTACGATTTCCATTGATGTTTCCGAAAAGATCGCCAAGATGCTTGCCAAGGAAAAAGTGCCCCACGAGGTCCTTAATGCAAAGCAGCATGAGCGGGAGGCTGAGATTGTTGCCGATGCCGGCCAGAAGGGCAAGGTGACCATTGCCACCAATATGGCTGGACGCGGTACGGATATCAAGCTCGGCGAGGGCGTTCGCGAGCTTGGCGGACTGCATATTCTCGGGACCAGTCGTCATGAGAGCCGCCGGATTGATAACCAGCTGCGCGGTCGATCAGGCCGTCAGGGTGATCCCGGTTCGTCCCGGTTTTTTCTCTCCCTTGAAGATGATCTCCTCCGGATTTTCGGATCCGGCCGTATCTCCGGGATTATGGACAAACTCGGCATGGAAGAAGATGAGCCCATTTAACACTCGATGATCTCCAAAGCGATTGAAAATGCCCAGCGCAAAGTCGAGGGCCACCATTTTGATATTCGTAAGCATTTGCTTGAGTATGACGACGTCATGAACAAGCAGCGCGAGGTTATTTACAGCCAGCGGCGTGAGGTTCTCCAGGGAGAGGATATTAAACCGATTATTGATGATATGAAAGCTGATCTCATCCAGAATGTGATCGCTGAAACTGCGGTGGAAAAGACCCCGTCCGAAGATTGGGAGTGGGAAGCCTTTAACGAGCGGGTGAGTGAACTGTTTAACCTGCAGCCGGCTTGGAATAAAACCGAGCGGACCGATCTTGATCATGACAGCCTTCTTGAAAAACTGACGGCCGAAATTGAGGCCAAATATCAGCGTCAGGAAGAGCAGAACGGCCCTGAACAGATGCGCCAGCTGGAACGGATGATTCTCCTGCAGATGGTGGACACCCTGTGGAAGGAACATCTGCTCAATATGGATCACTTGAAAGAGGGAATAGGCCTCCGCGGCTATGGTCAGAAGAACCCCCTTGATGAATATAAGAAGGAGGGCTTCAATCTGTTTATGACTATGATCGAAACAGTGAAGCAGCAGACCGTCAGTACCCTGTTCAGAGTCCAGATTATGCAGGATGATGAGCTGGAGAAATTGGAAGAAGAACGTCGTCAGGAGCGGGAGCGGGAACTGCAGATGGCCCGGCGCGCCTCTGGTGACAAAGCGGATGCTGAACGGAAACCGGTCAAGCGCAGTGAAGAAAAAATCGGCAGAAATGCTCCCTGCCCCTGTGGTTCCGGTAAAAAGTATAAAAAGTGCTGCGGCAAACTTGCGTAACCATCCGCAAGTCATGATGAAAATCCGGTTTCCCTGCCTGTTTTTTGTTCTGTTTTGGATTGTTTTTTCAGGATCCCCCCCTCTGTGGGCGGCAGGTAAGGAATCCGTTCCAGCCGAAAAACCGGCGGATGTGGGCAAGGTGGTTGAGAACGCTGCCACCCAAGAACCCACGCCGGTCTTTGTTGAGATTTATCGCCACGTCAATGCGATTCCCAAACGACTCATCGACCTCAATGATACTCTGGAAAATACGGTTGATACTGATGCCGTCAGCAGAGAGCTGCCGTTATTTGAAAAAGAGGTTGATGAGCTGGCCTGGCAGATTACCCTTGAGAAATCAAATCCTTCTCTGACCTATACACGGTTAGCGGCCCTGGTCGCCCAGGTCGACGGCTTGAAGAAAGAGCTTGAGAATCTGCTGGATCCGGTCACGGACTCACTCAATACTCTTGCTCTTCAGGATAAATTCTGGCAACAGGAAAAGGAACAGCTGGACAACTACCTGGAGCTGGCCCGCAAAGATTCTTCGCTCAAGCTGATTTTTGCCGATAAACAGAAGCTGTTGAAGAACGTTGACAAGGCACGGAAGCAGGTCAACACCCGTCTACATACTGTTATTGATCTGGCCAGAGAGATGAACGCTCTTCTGGTACAGCTCTACGCAGAGAAGGCCGATCTGCAACGGCTTATTCAGGAAGTGCGCGGCGTCCACATTCAGCAGACCTCTCCCTCGGTTCTTTCCAGGCAGTTTTATCGTCTGATCGACCTTACCCTGCTTCAGGACAGCAGCTGGCATAAAGTACCCAAGGTCTTCAACAAGCAGTTGAGTTTTTTCAAGGATAATGCCTGGGCAGTGCTCTTTGTTCTAGTCTGTTTTACCCTGCTCACCGTCGGGATCGTATGTACCGGCCGGCTGGTTAAAAAAAATGCGCGCTGGTTTTCCTTTACCCGGCGACCCATTGCCACTGTTCTTTTTCTGGGAATGGCCCTGTTTCTGCTGTTCGGGGTACTTCGTTCGACCCATTTTCTTGCCGTAGAAGTTGAGGATCTGCTCTACATTATCACAATTGTCGCCGTGATTCGACTGGCAGGGAATATCGTTGACCGCTGGCTGTACAGGCACCTGTTGCTGCCCATCGCTGCTGTACTTATTCTCTCCCTGCTCCTGCAGATGTTCCATATGCCGGGTGTCCTGGTTCACCTGTATATCTTTCTGGTCAGCCTGTTTCAGCTCTTTCTCTCGGTCAATAATATCCTCAGAAACCGACATCGGATTTCCTCGGTGAATCTTTTTTTCCTCAGTATCCTCGGCCTGATTTGTCTGGTTATCGGGGTGGCTGAAATCGCCGGTTACAGTTCACTTGCCCTGTATCTCTTCCGTTCGTTTCTCTACAGTGTAATTGCCGCTCTGGTGTTCTGGATGCTTTTCCAGATTATGGAGGGGCTGCTTGAGCTTCTTTTTTCCCGTATACCGATCGCTCTTCTGCAGAAGAACAGCTCCGTGCTGGTCAAACACTGTGTGCCGCCGTTTGCCATTGTCTTCAGCCTGATTTTTTTCCTGATCTCTCTGGTTATCTGGCAGGCGTACCCTACTATTGAAGAGGCGCGCAGGAGTTTGCTCAGTAGCGGTTTCTTGGTCGGTTCATTTAAGGTAACTCCGGGATACCTTCTGCTGGTGTTCATGGTCATCTATGGCTCCCTGCTCCTGTCCAAGGCTCTTCGGGCCCTGTTGATGCAAGAGGTTCTGCCCCGGTCGGGAGCTGAAATCGGGGTCCAGCTTTCCATAACCCGTCTGGTGCATTATGCAGTCCTGGTGGTCGGTTTTCTGGTTTTGTTACGGGTCCTCGGCCTGGAGTTAAACAAACTGGCTCTTCTTGGCGGTGCCCTGGGTGTTGGTATTGGTTTTGGCCTCCAGGCTATTGTCAACAATTTTGCCAGCGGCCTCATCCTGCTCTTTGAGCGGCCGATCAAGGTTGGTGATATGATCCAGGTGGGCACTGAGATGGGCGAGGTCAAGAAACTGGGCCTGCGGGCAACCGTAGTTCGAACCTTTGATAATGCGGATATCGTTATTCCCAACTCCGACCTGATTACTGCTCAGGTGACAAACTGGACCCTTGCCGATCGGCATATTCGGGTAAAAGTTCCGGTCGGTGTGGCGTATGGGAGTGATGTCGCCGGGGTTCAGGAAATTCTGCTCACCTGTGCCGAGGAAAACCCTATTGTTCTCAATCATCCTAAACCAAGGGCTTTATTCCTGGCCTTTGGCGCCAGTTCCCTTGATTTTGAGCTTCGGGTCTGGATCTCCGACTTCTCGGATCGTCGCCAGGTTTTAAGTGAACTCAACCAGGATATTGAGTCGGAATTTTCCTCTGCCGGAATAGAGATTCCCTTCCCCCAGGCCGACCTTCACCTCCGTTCGGTGGATGCCGACGTGGTGGAGAAGATGGGACCTCTGCCGACCAAGAGTTGATTTCTGCTGCCCACAGTTGAACAGAGGACTATCCTCGCAGCATGTCAGGATGAAAGAGATTTTTCTCCATATGCTTGATCTCATCTATCCCGGAAATAGTAACAGTTGGATCGGTGGCCAGTTCTTTTTCAGACAGTTTGTCGGGATAGTCGACATTGCTGAGAATATGTTTGATGCAGTATAAGCGGGCTGCCTTTTTAACATCAGAGCGAATAATGGTCCAGGGGGTCAGGGTCCGGTTGGACTCATTCAGCATCTGAAATTTTTTGACACTGTATTTATCCCAGTATTTTTGAGCAAGGTTGTCCACCGGAGAAAGTTTATACTGTTTCAGGGGGTCGGTCTTGCGGGCCTCAAACCGTCTCGACTGTTCATCTTTAGAGACGGAAA
Source organism: Deltaproteobacteria bacterium (assembly GCA_024280455.1). GTDB lineage: Bacteria > Desulfobacterota > Desulfobulbia > Desulfobulbales > Desulfobulbaceae > DRLX01. Next base: position 49,431 of record JAJRQC010000069.1, read on the forward strand.
AATAAAATTTGAACAGTTTGATACCGTCTTTGATCAGCATCTCCTCAAAAAGAGGAACGTCTTTGAGAAAGCGTTTATGCTGCTCATCGGTGCAGAAGCCCATGACCGGCTCTACCATGGCCCGATTATACCAGGAGCGGTCAAACAGGACCAGTTCTCCTGCTGCCGGTAAATGGGGCACGTAGCGCTGGAAATACCACTGGGTTACTTCCTTGTCGTTTGGGGCGGCCAGGGCTACGACTTTCGTATTCCGTGGATTGAGAAAGGCGGTAATCCGCTTGATGGTGCCGCCTTTTCCTGCGGCGTCCCGGCCTTCAAAAATCGCGAGAATCCGCATCCCGTCGGCCTTCATATGTTTTTGTAACTTCATGAGCTCTATCTGCAGTTTTTTCAGCTCAAGTTCATACTCCAGGTGAGAGGCCTTAACCCAGACTGCACATCGGTTCTTACTCTCTTTCTTATCCATATTTTTAAGAGCAGTCTCTTCAAGGAGTTTGACCTTGATCGGACAGGAAGGACTATCTTTTTTGCTTTTCTCTTTTTTGTGTGTCATGACGAAGTGCCTCGTATCTGAAATTATGTAGGTTATCGTTCCGCTAAAAATGAAGATCTCGGGTTGCCACCTGCACGACCTGAAAAAATACCATTATATATGGTATATATCTATTTTTCGTTATGAGCAATTATTCTTAATTTTTTTTCTTGAAAATACGAAGATGAAACCGCAGGGGGGTACCACTATGTATCTGCCGAAAAAGATCAAGAAATTACACAAATAGGTGATTATCTGAAAGTAATGAGATGGATTCTTTGCAAGAAAAAAACGAAAAAATCGTTTTCAGATTTGCTTTTTTTTAAAGAGGACGCTATACTTTAATTGAAAAGCTCAAAATGTTGAGACCGTTAAGCATTTCCGGCCGTCAATGTTTTGGTTCACCATTACTTGTTTGATTTCGAGGAAGGAAAGGATGTATAGACAAGGTTTCAAATTTGTCCTGGTTGTATCGCTCTTGTGTTTTGCTGCCGCTGCAGGTGCAGCAGAATTAAACTTTATGGATGCGGCCCGGTTTAAAGGGTTATGTTCCAGCAAAGCACCAATGGTGCTGGCTGATATCCAGAAACCCCATGATTTTAAAAAGCATCACTTTTTTGCTGCGGTTGAAACCGATGCCTATCCTGTTAAGACAGGGGCGGACAAGGCAAAACTTGCGGTTATCCAACAGATGTTTCAGAAAACGGGTAATGATGTAATTGTCATTGGACCGCGTGGAGGTCCAGCGTCCAAGCGTGCCGCTAAGTATCTTATCGAACAGGGGATCCCCGCGGACAAGATTTTTATTCTTGAGGGTGGTGTTAAAAAGTGGCCTGATCAGGAGATGTTGCTTGATGTTGCCGGTGGATGTGCCTGAGAACGTGTGATCTTTTGTAACTGCTCAGGATCAAGGGTCATTTGTTACTCCTGCCTGAACAGTTACCATCTTTTTAATAATCGGCCGATCCGTCATGAGATGGATCGGCCTTTTTTGTTCATTTAATTGAGCTTCCGGCCGGTTCTGTACATCTCGGCATAGATGGCGGGTAGCTGTTGTCGGGCAAGTTCCCGGACAACCTCTTCAACGGCATACGAAAAGCGATGGTGCCTGACAAGCACCCTGTTTTTTTTCAAAACAAGGACTGCGCAGGAGGCCTGGGGATTGCCGTCAAACATCCTGCCGGTAGAGCCGGGGTTGATGAAATGGACCCCGCCGATTTTTTTATGATACGGTGTGTGCGAATGGCCGGTGATGATGATGTCACAGACGGTGTTTTTCGCTAGTTCCAGAAAGCGACTGTCGGCTGTGCAGTCAAAGAGGAACTCGTCCGGCTTGTCCGGGCTGCCATGGTAAAGACCGATAGTATATCCGGATATGGAGAGTGTTTTCTTTTTTTTCAGCTGTAAAAGGTACTGTTTCCCGGCCGGTCGGAGAGTCTCCGCCGTGGAGGTGTACATGATCCGTTTTTCCGGTTTGGACGGTTTTTTAAATCCCTTGCCCCTGAGCAGTTTTTTTACCTTGATATCGGTGTTGCCGAGGATGGAGACGGCGTTGTGCTCGTGTAACCAGTCCAGAGTCTGATTGGCAAACGGCGCATACACTGTGGAGTCGCCGGTATTGATAATATGATCATAGGAATCGGCATCCAGTTTTGCTGCTACTGATTGCAGGGCCGGAAAATTACCGTGTATATCACTGATCAGCAGGATTTCCATTCTTTTTTTATTCCACCGGGAACTCTATTTTTTACTGCCCTGAACCGTATTTCAATGGCCTGTTTCTACAGGAGGGGGCCGACAAGCAGGGCAGTGTTTTCAAGGAAGCGCTCATGAAAAGAGCGTTTTTTAAAGGCCTCTTCGTCAAGGGGGGAAGAGGCCGCCAGATAGTTCTGCTGGATATCGTGCAGGGCGTTGGTAAATTTTTTATTATAAATGAACAGGGTCATTTCAAAGTTCAGCCAGAAGCTGCGCATGTCCAGGTTCACCGAACCAATCAGGCAGAAATCATTGTCCACGGAAATGGTTTTCGCATGAAGCAGGCCTCCGGAAAAGGCCATGACCTGGACCCCTGCCTCTACAAGCTCACCGTATCTTGCCCGGCTCGCGTAATGCACCAGTTTTGAATCATTTTTCTCCGGAACAATGATGGTCACGTTGACGCCTCTCTGAGCCGCTGATTTCAGAGCCGCCAGAATGGCATTATCGGGGACAAAATACGGGGTGGTCAAGATCAGTTCTTTGCGGGCGGCATAAATGGTGGTCAACAGCAGGTTGTGGATGGCATCTTCGGCAAACCCGGGACCGGAAGGCGCAAGTTGGACCGGGATGTCGCCTGCCGGAGGAACCGGATAGGTCTCACCTCTTTTATTGAGATCATCAAGCCGCTCTCCACTTTCCATTGCCCAGTCATAAAGGAAGGAAGCGGTCATGATCTCGACAACCGGCCCCTCGATGCGAACCATGATGTCGATCCATTCCCCTACATCCTGATCCTGTTTAAAGAATTTTGGGTCGACAAGGTTCTGGCTGCCGGTATAGCCGATACAGCCGTCAATGGAGATGATTTTGCGATGGTTCCGCAGGTCAACCCGGACAAAGAGCGCCCTGAAAAGACCGGCCGGCAGACATTCAATGACCTCCACCCCTTGTGCTTCCAGCTCGCGGCATTGACTGCTGCGAAGAAAAACTTTACTGCCCAGGGAGTCAAGCAGGAGTCTGCAGCGCACGCCACGTTTGCAGGCGCGGATAAGTGCCTGACAGACCAGATCGGCCGCGCCGCCGTTGCTCCAGATATAAAATTCGAGGAAACAGGTTGTCTGTGCCTGGTCGATATCACCGATAAGATGGCCAAAGAAATCTTCGCTGTTTTCAATGAGTAACAGTCTGTTGTCGGGCATGGTCGGGATTTTAATTGCTGCATCTATCTGACGGTGGATGGGCTCGCATTCGGGGTTGAGAGTGTTCCAGTCGGTAAAGGCACGCTGTTGCAGGCTTTCCGCCCAGCGAAGAATCAGGGGGACACCCGCTGCGGCGCGCTTTGCACGCCTTTCGCCCAGTCTGTTTTCGCCGAAGAGCAGGTAGATGATTGCCCCGAAAAAAGGAAGCAGCAGGATGACGACCAGCCAGGCAAGAGTTACCGGAGCGGCTTTTTTCCGCATAACCACCCTCAGGGACAGTCCGATGCGTATTGCCAGATCTGCAAAAAAAATTGCAGAGGTTAAAATCCAGTACATTTTATCCATTGAACCATCCGCTGGAAAGGAAAAGGAAAAATATAGAGTAAAAATAGGAGAATGTTTTCTCTTTTTACACCGTTTTGGTACAATGGTACATTACTGATAAAAGAGTATTGATTAAACAAAAAAACGGTGTTTCCATGAAAGTGAAGGGATTTTCCGCCGCTGCAGTTCAGGCCGGAATACGGTACCGGGATAGACTTGATCTTGGATTGATTTATTCGGATCGTCCAGCAGTTGCCGCAGGTGTATTCACGACCAATAAAGTGAAAGCCGCTCCAGTATTGCTCGATATCAAGCGTCTGCGCCAGGGTAAGGCTCAGGCAATTCTGGTGAACAGCGGCAATGCCAACGCCTGTACTGGTGAACAGGGAATGGAGCTCGCCCGTTCCGTCAGCGGGATGGCGGCCCGGCAGCTGGACATTGATGAAGAGCTGGTTCAGGTGGCCTCCACCGGCGTTATCGGTGAGCAGCTTGATGCGGCCCCGTTTGCACAACAGATGCCCGCGCTGGTTGATTCGCTTTCCGAGGATGGATTTGATGATCTTGCCCGTGCCATAATGACCACCGATACCGTTCCCAAGGTCGTTCGTAAAACAGTGGATATCGGCGGCACCGAGGTGTCTATTCTCGGGGTGGCCAAAGGCTCGGGGATGATTATGCCCAATATGGCCACAATGCTCTGTTTTGTGGTGACGGATGCGCAGATTGTTTTCCCGGTACTCCGTGAAATCGTTGCAGTCGGGGTGGAACATACCTTTAATCGAATCACCGTTGACGGGGATACTTCGACCAATGACATGGTACTGGTGCTGGCCAATGGGGCGGCCGGAAATGAATGGCTGGATGAGGACAGTCCCGAGGAGACTGAAACTTTTACCCGGGTGATGCATGCCGTTTTTCAGGAGCTGGCCAGTATGATTGTTGTCGATGGTGAGGGCGCAACCAAGGCCGTTACCATACGGGTGACCGGGGCCAGAGAAAAAGAAGGTGCTCTGGATGCGGCCCGGACCATTACCAATTCACCGCTGGTCAAAACCGCTTTTTTTGGTGAGGATCCCAACTGGGGCAGGATTATGGCAGCTCTTGGCCGTTCCGACTGTTTCTTTCATCCTGACCGGGTTTCCATAGCCTTTGATGAGGTTGTGATGGCAGAACAGGGGATGGGGGCAGGGCCCGAGGCGGAGCAGGAAGCTGCCCGCGTTATGCGTAAGGACGCGTTCACCCTGACCGTACATCTCAATGATGGTACGGAATCAGCTGAGGTCCAAACCTGTGATTTTTCAAAAGAATATATTACGATTAATGCAGACTATAGAAGTTGATATCCAGACCTCCCGTGTTGTGCCGGGCAGGCAACCCCGTAGTTTTTAAAATTCATCAGGCAATGGGCAGGTAGCCGGACCATGAAACGTAACCGTTTGGGAGCATTGCTGGACAGAGTCTCGCCACCCGAAGGGGTACTGCTGCTCATCCTGGCCGTTATTATCGGCGGCGGCACCGGGTTTGCTGCTGTTTTTTTTATCCGCCTTATTGCTGTTATCCAGAACAGATCCTACACCACCATTGAATTCCTCTTTCCCCATCTCGGGGTCTGGAGTTATGTTTTTGTCCCTGTTGCCGGAGCCCTGCTGGTCGGCCCCCTTATTGCCTGGTTTGCCCGTGAGGCAAAAGGACACGGGGTTCCGGAGGTCATGCAGGCACTTGTCATGCGCGGCGGTCGTATCCGACCCAGAGTAGCCGTTGTAAAGATTGTTGCTTCAGCCCTCTGTATCGGGACCGGTGGTTCAGCCGGTCGCGAGGGGCCTATTGTCCAGGTCGGTTCAACCCTCGGTTCGGTTCTTGGTCAAATTCTCCATCTTTCCGATGACCGGATAAGAAACCTTGTTGCCTGTGGCGCGGCGGCTGGTATTGCCGCCACCTTTAATGCCCCTATTGCCGGAGTGGCCTTTGCTATTGAGGTGTTGATGAGTGAGCTCCAGGTGCGGATGTTCGGCAATGTGGTGATTGCCGCTGTTTCCGCATCCGTTGTCAGCCAGACCTTTCTCGGTGACCGTGCTGCCTTTACCGTACCGTCATACACCCTGGATTCTCCCCTGACCTTGTTGTTGTATCTCTTGCTGGGCCTGGCCAGTGCCCTGGTCGGCGTCATGTTTATCCGTATGCTGGGTTGGTTTGAAGATGTTTTTGATGACTGGAAATTTCCTCTGGCTCTGAAACCAGCCGCCGGCGCCCTGTGTCTGGGTCTGCTCGGGGTACTGTATCTGCAGTTACCCGGTGTCGGTTTTTCTTCGGCAACCGAGTACCAGCTCGGCATGCCCCTTATCGAAAATATACCTCATGTCTTTGGTGCAGGCTTTACCTTTATTGAAGAGGCCCTGCAAGGGCGGGTGGATTTCTTTCTGCTCGCCCTGCTTGTCATCCTCAAACCGCTTGCAACCTCTTTTACGCTCGGTTCCGGAAATTCAGGTGGTGTCTTTGCGCCGTCACTGTTTATCGGAGCCATGCTCGGCGGTGCAATGGGAACGTTTTTCTGCGCCTGGCAACCTGATATTGCCGGAACCCCGGGTGCTTATGCACTTGTTGGTATGGCGGCTGTCTTTGCCGCAACCGCCAGAGCCCCGCTGACCGCCATGCTGATTGTTTTTGAAATGAGTAATGACTATTCCATGATACTTCCCCTGATGGTTGCCGCGGTCACGGCCAGTTATCTGGCCCAGGCACTCTATCCCGAATCCATTTACACTATTAAGCTGGCCCGGCGCGGGATTCGGTTTTCCCAGGGGCGGGACATGGATATCATGCAGAGTGTCCATGTGGGTGAGGTTATGAACGGTGATCCGGTCACCGTCAACGAGAATGAATCTCTTGCCGATCTGTATAGAAAGTTCCAAGAGACCAATCTGCTGGGCTTTCCGGTGGTCGACAAAAAAGGTATTCTCAGCGGGATTGTCACCCTGCAGGATATGGAACGAATTCTTGCCCATGAAACCATTACCATTACCCTGCAGACCCTGCGGGTCCAGGACGTTGCCGTTGCCGATCCGATCACGGTCTATCCGGATGAACCGATCTGGACCGCAATTCAGAAAATGGCACCTCGCGATCTGGCCCGTCTACCGGTTGTCAGCCGAGACGACAAGGGAAAACTGATTGGTCTGATCAGTCGCAGCGATATTCTTCGGGCCTATGATGTCGGCATTGTCCGTAAGCAGAGAGGCCAGCTTCTTGGTGACAATACAGTACTCCGTAAGGAAAAATATAATGATTTTATAGAATTCAGGCTCAGGCCGGAAAGTAAAGCAGTGCATCAACAACTCAAAGATCTTTCTCTGCCGCGTTCGGTGAATGTTGTTTCCCTTGAAAGAGCAGGAAAGCTCCTTATTCCAAAAGGGGATACGTCTTTTGAAGACGGTGATATCATAACGCTCTTTGGTCGCCGGGATTCTCTGGCCCTGGCTCGACAGGAGTTTGTTGGAGTGGTGTATGAGTAGTGATTGTTCAGGGCGAGCAGCGGCAAAATCTCCTTTATGCCTGCAGTGCAAGCATTACTATGTGACCTACGATGTTCGACGGCCAAGGGGATGCCGTGCTTTTGGTTTTAAAAGTCATCGTATTCCTGCAGATGTTGTCCGGAGCAGTTCTGGGAAATCGTGTGGCCTGTTTGCAGTCAGGCGGAAGATAAAATAAAAGCAGAAAAAATCTTTTGAAAGTCAGTACGTTCGTGATACTATACTGCAAAGGTTTCATGTTTAAGATCCTGTCTGAAAAAGATTCCGTCCATGGCGTGCCGGGCGTATGGCAGGTACTCCGATACTCTCAAAAAAAGACCTTGCGGAACCGTAAGAGAGGTCTTGCCGGGGATCATGTCTTAGAAGAAAGAACTATTATTGAGTGAGAAGGCCATACCTATGGGACAGACAGGCAAAAGAGAATCGGGACAATTAGGGGGTGTTTCACTGGCATCTTTCTTACAAATGCTCGAACAGGAGAGGAAAAGCTGTACTCTTGCTGTCGAGTCCGATGGCAAGAACGGGAGCTTTTATTTTGATGAAGGCGAACTGATTGATGCTGAATATGAAGGAGAAGCCGGCCAGGAGGCAGCCTATACGCTTCTTGCCTGGAAAAATCCTTCCTTCAATGTCAGTGAACCCGAAGATCGGCTTCGTCGAATCAATCAACCACTGGCACACCTTCTTCTGAATGCCGCAGCTCGTCAGGACGAACTGGCAGATGAAAAGAAAAAAGATAAAACAACGTCGGGAGACAATCCAATGGAGGCTCCGGGAGTGAAAAACAACCCGGCATTGCAACGGTTGGTTGAAACTATTGTTTCCATAGCTGAAGTTAAACATTATTACCTGCTCAGTCGACAGGGGAAGATGATTGTTCAATCATCAAAAAATAATAAGATTCCAGACTTTATTACCTATTGCGTGGTTAGCGGGATTCAAATGCGGAAGGCCCTTGATGCGAAAGGACCACACCGTATTCGGCTGGTTCTGGAGAATGGTGAGGTCCTGTTGATCCTTCCTGGTGCAGGTATGATTATCGGTCTGCAGTTGATCCGGAATGCGTCTGTTTCAGAAATCACATCCAGACTGCGCCCGGCGTTGAGCAGTCAACCGCCTGGTTGAGACCGTGAGGAGCTTTTTTTGGGATACCGGGTCGATTATTTTTCACTCAACTTGTGTTGATTACTCAGGATTAACAGTATGAACCGCGTATAGAAAGACTGTCTACGGAGTCATTGAAGAATGAGAAGATTATTAAAGGAAATATCGGTCATTCCAGGGGTAACCGGCTCCTGTATTTTTGATAAAAAAGAAGGCCCTTTGTGTAAGGATTTACACCCGTTGCTTTCAGAGGAACTTCTGCAGACCGTTGGGATCCATTTCCTTCGCTTGATTCAGATGGGTTCCCTGGCCGACCTGGATATTCAATCGAGTCATTTTCGTTTTGATAAGTACACGGTGATAGGTATACCCTTGGATACCGGAGCCGTACTGTTGACCATATGTGAGGCTCAGGCAAACTGCTCTCTGGTGGCGACCACTGCAGCTATGCTTGCAGCAGATATGAAAGAACAGCTCGATCAAGGGGTTACAATGATTGAGGACGTCGAGAGTGAAGATGAAGTCATGGCTGTTGATGAAAGTGATGATGAAGAAATGCTGGCACTCTATAACGAGATTGAGCAAGCCCTTGCCGGTGCGATAGGTCCTGTTGCCGGGGTTGTTATGCAGGATTACCTGGAAAAGTGGAGCCAGGCCGGGCCTGTCATTCCTGCCCGTCTTACCGAGCTGGTCGAGATGCTTGAGAAGGAAATTGGTGATAGCGAGCTGGGTAAAGATTTCTCCAAAAGGCTCCATTCTATTTTATAGCTCTCTGGAAAATTATAGCCATTTTATGGTGTTGTCCGGTTTCCCAGTGTTGAGCGAATTCCTGTATTATCCCCCTCCACAATACCCGAGTATATCCCCCCTCCTTCGTCTTATTTCTCCGGGTCGCGTCAACATACTCTGACGCAAATTTGCTGAAAAGAACAGGCAGGTCGTGTGTAGGTGCCAAGATGAGTCGGAGCAGACATTAGTGCGTAGTATGTTACGCGTTCCCGTCAGTAACGTATAGCTCTTTATACTACAGGCGAAGAGTATTTTTCTGAAACAAAAAAGAGCCCTGCCGTCATCTGACAACAGGGCTCTCTAGAGGAGTTCCTCTGTAACAGCTGTTATTTACTCTTTCTGGAAACGCTTAAGCATTCTGTCCACACTGATCCGTAATCGGTCAACGGCCCGGGCCAATGTGCCGATTTCGTCTTTGGACGAAATGCCAATGGGGTCAGCCAGATTTTTTCCCAGACTGATTTCAGTAGCACGTTTTTCAAGAATGGAAATAGGTTTAACCACGTACTGGCTGAAAAATACCCAAATTATCATCATCAGGACAAGAACGCCGGCTGCTCCAATGGCAACCAGATTGATCGCAGCTTTCTTTGCCTTGTTCAGTGCCTTTTGAATGGGTACATAGATAACATAGGCCGCAGCAACAGTGTCGGCCTTCCAGTGATATCCATTTTCAGTACCATACCTTTCAGTTACTGCCTGTGGGGCATTGGCAGGGTCGCCATGGCAGCGGAGACAGTTTCTGCTGACTTTAATGGGCTCTGCATAATAGAAATAAGACGCCCCGTTTTTATCTATGATTCCCTCTGTTTGCTTCATGTCCTTATTCTTGCGGAACTTGTCGATGATGACCAAGTCAAACTTGTCCGCCTTATTATCCGGATGGAGCGGATCAATGGTTGCCTGCTTAAACAGGTAGTCGTTATTTTTTTTCTGGAATTCACTCCAGACGCCGCGGGTGAGGGTAAACCCGGACATGAGTTCCGGAATAAATGTACCGCGGGCCACATGTTCCATAATGAGTGGCCGTTGCTGACTTTTGAAGTAAATACGGGAGGATTGCATGTAATCAAAGACCAGGTGACCTTTGGATTTAGCCTCGGCTAATGCATTGTTTACACTGAACTTGTAACTGGCTACACCAATGCCGATGGTGGCCAGCAGGCTTAGAATACCGATCATGATCATGAAGCGGATCCGAATACTCATGTGAAAACTCCGGGTTCAAAATTAAATGGATTGATTCCTCTAAATGTATACAATCATATTTTCCAGGTCTGAATCAAGGGAATAGTTTAACATTATAGTATTAAATTCAATGGTTAATGATTTTTATTCTTGAAGGCCGAAGTTGTACCCTGGCCTGGATGGAGAATTAGTGGAGTCCTTCTAGAAGTGAGCTGAACTAGAAAATAGTCTGTTTTGACGGATTTCGCGGTATAGGGGGCGGCAAGGACTCTTGAGCGGTTTTTCTTGGAGCACTGGTTACTGTATCTACGGTCGGACTGCTACAGGGTCAGCGTAAATGTCGCCCCCTGACCAGAACCCGGACTTTCTGCTGTCAGGTCGCCGTCGTGGGCGTCGACGATGATTTTAGCCTGGGCAAGATTGAGACCGAATCCATCCGGATTCCTCTTTTCAGGAGGCAGGACAAAGGGTTTGAACAGCAGATCCCGATCTTCGCTCGAAAAACCCCTGCCGGTATCACTCACGGTAAGCCTGGTTTTTTCTCCTTCTGCAGCGGCCTCAATGACCACGGTTCCTCCAGATTCACTGAAAACAAGCCCGTTATCGATCAGGGTTGCGAGCAGAAACTGCAGGTAGCCCGGGTCGCCGTTGATGACGACAGCATCGTTAATCCTGTTTTCGACCACGATTTGTTTAGTCGAGATTTTATAGGCTTTGTCGGCAATAATTGTATCGACGATCTCCTTCACCCTGACAGGTTGTTTGGAAACCGACAGGTCGCTGCCGGCGATTCCGAAATAGGTGATCAGGATCTCGGCAAGTTTTTTCAACCGATCCAGTGGTGAGTTGATCTCGCCGGACAGGTAGATCAGGAACGACATCTTGTTGTCGTCGAGCTGGTCAAGTCGCTTATGGGCCTTGACCAGTTGCTCCGTCCGTTCAATAACTTTCTGTTCCAGGTTTTCGTTCAGATCTTTGAGCTGCCGATTCTGTTCCTCAAGCAGCAGCTTCATCATCCTGCTTTCAAGGCCGTTCTCAATCACATTGAGCAGCTGTTCCCTGTTGACCGGTTTAAACAGGAAACTGTAGATATGACCCTCGTTAACGGCCTTGACAATGTCCCGCTTCTCGGCCTGTCCGGAAAGAACGATTTTGCAGATATCAGGCTGGGTTTTATGAATCCGCTCCAGGAGTTCACTGCCGCGCATCTCCGGCATCATCTCGTCACAGATGATCAGGTCGACATGATTTTTTTCGATAAATCCTTCCACATCCTCAGGGTTGATAAAGGTGTGCACGTCATAGCTTCGACAGAGCAGGATCTCCAACTCGGTCAGGATAGTCTGCTCATCATCAACAATGACCAGGGATGCTTTCTGCTTTTTTTCAGTAGCCATAATTTTTTTGGTTCGAGTAACGGGCGGCAGTGTGATCAGCACCTCGCCGCCTTAAAGGTCAGGATAAAGGTTGTTCCCACGCCAACGGTCGAGTCGACCTTAATTTCACCATCATGGGCTTCGACAATCCGGTGGCAGAGATTGAGGCCGAGGCCGATGCCTTTTCCAACCCCCTTGGTTGTGAAAAAAGGATCAAATATGTTGTCCTGTATTTCCGGCATGATGCCGATACCGTTATCCTCGAAACGTACTTCGATCGCATGTTCCTGGGGAGAATAGCTTGTAGAAATCTTAATCAGGGCTTCTTTTTTTGACAACCCTTTACTCTCAACAGCATCCATGGCATTGATTATCATGTTGATAAACACCTGGCCGAGTTCCTGGGCCAGCCCGTTAATCTGCGGCAGGTTCGGGGCCAGATCTTTTTCAAGGTTCATGCTGTATTTTATCTGGCTGTGGGTGAGGGTAATGGCATCGTTGACGATCGTGTTCACATCACAGGGAGCAAACTCTTCGTCACTGTGGGCCATTCGCTTTGTACTGGTAATGATATGTTCGATCCGTCCAATGGATTCGATGTTCCGCTCAGCGATATCGTTTATCCCCAGTAGAACCAGATCAAGCCTGAGTTCAGCCACTTTTTCTTTGAGTTTGAGGCATTCGGGTGTCAACAGGGAAGGGTCGACATCAAGACAGGACGGCAATGCGTCGATCAGTTCCCGGATATACCCTATATTCATTTTCAGGCCTTCCATGGAAAAGCTGATAGCCTGGGCCGGATTGTTTATTTCATGGGCAATACCGGCGACCATGGTGCCGAGTGAGACCAGTTTCTCCTGGCGGATGATCTGTTTCTGGCTGTCGAACAGGGCGTTTTCAGCCTTTTTTCGTTGGGTGTTGTCCCTGAGCATGACGATGAAGACTTTTTTCTGACCAAAGGACATTTCGCTGACATTGAGCTCCAGCGGGAAGGATGTACCGTTTGCACGCTTCCCTTTAAGTTCACACAAACTGCCTTTGGCAAGGGAAAGGGCATTTCCATCCCAACTGGACCCCTGCTTTTCTCCTATTTCTTCGGGACCGGTCTCAAGCAGGCTGTCCATGGTCAGGCCGACCACGTTCTGTTGCGCGTAACCGAACATCTGTGAGGCTGCGGAATTGATGGATTCAATATGTCCCAGTTCGTTCAGGGTGATAACCCCGTCCAGCATATTTTCTATCACCAGCCTGGTCCGGGCCTCGGCCATTTCCACCCGGCGGATGGAGCGTGAGACCGAGTTGCTGCCGAAAAAGGTGGCCAGGATGCCCAGGAGCCAGAAGAGCAGATGAACAATGGTGTAAGTGGCAATGTTTTTTTCTGAAATCGCCAGCAGAGGGGTCAGGGGAATGGAGACGCTGACTCCGCCCCGGATGTCGCCGACATCATAACCCTGCTGGGCGTGGCACCTGAGGCAGCCGGTCTCGGTGATCAGGGGCCGCATCAGGCGGAGATAGGGTTTACCGTTGATGTCTTCAACCGAGTTGACTTCAGTGGTCCCGTTTTCAAAGGCATTGAGCGCATCGGTTTCCCAGGGGTCGGCGGCGTTTTCCGGTCGGATGGGATCCAGGCTGGTGATATGGCCGAGCGCTCCCTGGCTGCCGGTCTGCATCTCGTACACCTGGCGGATCATGTATTCAGGGTTGGCAAGGGTCAGTGCCATGCCGCCAGTTGTCATGATTTTATATTCCGGCAGGTGTTTGAGGTAGGGGTTGGGCTTGGTTTTCTCGGTGATGGGCACGAAAACACCATGGTGACCGGTGGCCCATCGATAGTAGAGATGATCTTTTTCATAGACCGTCTTGGCTTCGTTCAGGGCGATTTTAAGGGTCTGTTTGCGCTGCTGATCGATATTCCAGGCCAGGGAACAGATGAGAGCAATAGTCCAGACCACCCCGGTCACCAGGCCGACTCGGTGGATTCTGTTCGAGGAGGAGGACGGATCCAGATCGGGATCATCACACCTCCGGCTCTCGAACAGTCCGATGATGATAATGGAAAAGGTCATCATGAACGCGCCGAGGATCAGATGCTCGGTATCAAAGTAGTCGATCTCGGGATGGAGCAGGGTGTCGATGAGGGCATTAATGTTGCCGGCGAGGATAACAATGATGATATATGTAATGATTTTGCCTGGTTTCATTGGCTGGTTCCTGCCGGTTTGATAGATGGCCTGGTGATTCTCAACAAGGTCGCTGTCGGCTTATTTGACGTCGGCGCCATATGCCTTTAACTTGCGGCGCAGGGTATCCTTGGAAATACCCAGTTCACGACAGGTCTTCATTTTTTTAAATTCATTGCGTTGCAATGTGTCAAGAATGGCCTGTTTCTCTACCTCGGCAAGAGTAACGGGCTTCAGGGCCGGGTTGGGCTCGTCTTTATCGATAAAGTCCTCCGGCAAGTGGCGCGGATAAATCATGTCGTCACGGCACATGACAAAGGTATATTCAATGATGTTTTCCAGTTCACGAATGTTGCCGGGGAAATCATACCGTTTGAGAATGGCAAGTGCTTCCTCGGAAATCCCCTTGATCTCCTTGTTCTTCAGCCGATTGAAACGCTGGATGAAATGATCAATGAGTATGGGCAGGTCTTCCATCCGTTCTCTGAGCGGCGGCAGCTCGATCTTGACTACGTTGAGGCGATAATAGAGGTCTTCGCGAAATTCTTTGTCTTTGACCATCTGGCCGAGTTTTCTGTTGGTGGCGGTGATGATGCGCACGTCCGTTTTGATTGGCTTGTTTGAGCCCAGCGGCTCGTACATCCTTGCCTGGATGACCCGTAGTAGTTTGACTTGCATGGCCTGAGAGATATCTCCGATTTCATCGAGAAACAGGGAGCCGCCCTCGGCGGTGGCAAAACGACCTTTCCTGTCTTTTCGGGCATCGGTAAAGGCCCCGGCCTTGTACCCGAACAGTTCGGATTCCAACAGGGTATCCGGCAGGGCGCCGCTGTTCACGGCAACAAACGGTTTGTCCTTTCTCGGGCTCAGTTTGTGGATAATCTGAGCGATGAGTTCTTTACCGGTTCCGCTTTCACCGAGGATCAGGATAGTACTTTCACTTTTGGCAAACTCGGGCAGTACGGAGAGGATCTTCTGCATCTTGGGACTGCGACTGATAATACCGGTTTTCTTGCTCTCTTCAGAGAGCTGACGACGGAGTTTGGTAACCTCGGTGAGATCCTTGAACGTTTCGACTCCGCCGATAATATTGCCTGATTCGTCCATCAGGGCGGTGGCACTGACATTGACCGGGATTTTTTTCCCGTTCTTGCCGTGGAGGATCTGTTTGGAAACGGTTATTTTAGACTGTGTTTTTATGGCCTTGGCAAGCGGACAGCCTGATGCACAGATTTTGGTGTGGAAAACGTCCCGGCAGGTCTTGCCCAGGATCTCTTCACTGGTATATCCGGTGATCCGTTCAGCGGCCTTGTTGAATGAGGTGAAAAAAAAGTTTTTGTCAACCGTAAAAACACCGTCGGCGACACTGTCGAGAATGTACTGCTGTTCGAGTTGGTCGGTGATATCCCGAAAGGTCTGAACCATACCGATTACCTGCTGATTTCGACCGGTCATTGGAACGCTGGACATGGAGACCGGTACAATACGGTCTCCTTTTCCTCTGAAATAAATCTTTTTGTCAATCCACTGGGTGAGTCCTTCAAGGGAGGAGACCATTTCCTGCTTACGCTGGGCACATTCGCTGCTGGCAAACATCTGGTGACAGGGGCCGCCGATAACCTCTTGGCTGGAATACCCGGTGATCCTTTCGGCGGCCTTGTTGAAAGAGGTGATTATCCCCTCGGGGTCGACCGTGAAAACCCCGTCAACCACGTGATCGAGGATAAGGTCGGTCTGGATACGGTTCGTGTTGTCGCGAAAACTCTCAACCCCTCCGAAAAAATTGCCCCTGGCATCAATCAGCGGCGCGGCATTGACACTGACCGGCAGAATCCTTTGATCCTTTCCTTCCAGATACACACTGTCAAGGCGAACCGGTCTGCCGGATTCCATGGCCTGTGCCAGGGCCGTGTCGGTGAGAGATATATTTTCATCCCTCATCAGGACCTCGGTAAATCGGCGGCCGAGGACGTCCTCCAGGCTGTAACCGGTCAGTTCGATTGCCGCCTGATTGAAAAAGGTTATTCGAAAGTCGAGGTCAACGGTGAACACGCCGTCAAAGATCGAGTCGAGAATCAACTGACGGTGAAAAATTTCGGTAATTTCTTGAAACGACTGGATGCCGCCGATGAGTTTTCCTGAAGAATCCACCAGAGGGGAGGCGCTGACAAGAACCGGAAAAAGGTTGTCGCCCACTCTCAGGTGACGGGTGACCTGTTCAAAGGAGGTTCTCTTTTCGACAACTTGACCAAGCAGGCAGAAATCCTCTTGTCCCGATGAGTTGAACAGATCCAGACAGCTTTTGCCTATGGTTTCGGACTCTCCAATTCCGGTAATTTTTTCCGCAGCTTTGTTAAAGGTAACGATCTTCAGCTCGGGATCGACCGTGATGACTCCCTCGCTGAGGTTGTCGAGGATGAGTTTGCGCTGGATGGCGTCGGAAAAAACTCCTGAGGTCAGATTGTGGAGGGTTTCAATAACCTGGGTGAGTTTTTCGTCTTTTATCATTTTTTCTCCTGGTTCCGAGCCTGGTCTATGATCTTATACTTTGTTTATGTTAATACCTGCTGCCCGGGGAATGTAATATGTGAAACAGGAAGATCTTTTTCCAGATAAACCAGCATGGCTGGACCAAAATTTTCATATAAACGTATCGAAAGATCTCCCAGCGGCTCCCTGCTGGTACTCCTTATTTCCAGGCTACGAATAGGTCAATAATAATTACAAAATAGTGGGTTAGCTGTCAACTGTTACCTCTGTCTGGTGCAGACCGGTTGTGTTTCAAACAGGGCAGAACCGAGGAGAAAAGTCGGAGTGGAAAGAGTGGTTCGTTATAACACCTGATCCTCAGGTTGTTCTACAACCTGGACAAAAGGTCTAAAAAAAGTGGGATTGTTGACTATATTGTTTACAGTGGAAGGAACACTCTATATATTTTGCGGACATTCTTTTGCTGTTCAGTGGCCTGATGGTCTTTGCTGTCATGGGACACTGGTGTATGCTATGCAGAACAAAGAGACATAAGGCGTTCATAAGATATACAATACAAGGTCTGATCATGCTTCAACTCTCATCGTTCGGCAGGCGTTTTTCCCAGGGATCCGGGATTCTGTCACTCATGGATGATCTCGGCAATGCTCTTGCCGAGGGGGGAATGCTGATGATGGGTGGCGGCAATCCCGGACATGTCCCTGAGGTCCAGGCCGCCCTGCGTGAGCAGCTGGTCGGACTCTGTAATGATCCGGTCCGGTTTCAGAAACTCATCGGCATCTATGATTCTCCACCCGGTGATAAGGGGTTTCTGCAGGCTCTTGCCGATCTGCTCAAGCGTGAATACGGCTGGCAGGTGGGCCCTGAGAATATCTGCCTGACCCAGGGAAGTCAGGGGTCGTTTTTCCTGCTCTTTAATATGCTGGCCGGCAGGTTTGAAGACGGATCCCAAAAGAAAATCATGCTCCCCCTGGCGCCCGAGTATATCGGCTATGCAGACCTTGGACTCTGTGATGATTTTTTTACCGCAGTCCGGCCCCGGATAGAGTTGCTTGGCGATCATCAGTTCAAGTATCGGGTGGATTTTGATAAATTGAATATCACCGAGGATATTGCCGCTCTTTGTGTGTCACGACCGACCAATCCCACTGGCAATGTGCTGACCGATGACGAGATCGCGGAGTTGAGTCGCCTGGCAGCTGATAACGATATCCCTCTGATTCTCGACAACGCCTACGGGGTTCCGTTTCCAGGCATTATATACACAGAGGCAACCCCGTTCTGGAACGAGCAGCTGATTGTCTGTATGAGCCTGTCGAAATTCGGTTTGCCGGCAGCCCGGACCGGAATAGTGATTGCCCGGCCCGAAATCATTCAGACCCTTGCCGGAATTAATGCCATTTTAAATCTGGCTCCAGGTAGTTTTGGCGCCATGCTGACCACGGACCTTGTTGCAAGCGGTGAAATAATTCACCTGAGCAGGACCGTGGTCCAACCGTTTTACAGGCGTAAAATGGAAAAGGCCATGGCTGCTCTGGAAGAATACTTTACCGACCTGCCGTACAGAGTGCATAGCCCTGAAGGCGCCATGTTCCTCTGGCTCTGGTTTAAGGATCTGCCGATTTCCAGCCGTATTCTGTATGAGCGGCTCAAGGCAAGAAAGGTCCTGGTTGTGTCCGGAGATTATTTTTTTCCGGGCCTGGAACCGGGCTGGCAGCATACCCGGGAGTGTTTACGTATTACTTATTCCCAGGACGAACAGGATGTTCGTGAGGGGTTGCGAATAATTGCAGATGAGGTTCGAACCGTCTATAGCCAAGGTAAGGAGGGTGTTCTTTCGTGAAAGGTTTTTTGTATGTTTTGGCGTTGTGTTTATGTATTCCCTCTGTCGCTCATGCCGGCTGTGTTGAAGGTGACTGCAAGAATGGTATAGGGCGGCTGGAGAGTCCGGACGGACGAGTATATGAAGGCGAGTTTAAATCCGGATATCTCTGGGGCAAGGGGACGCTGAAACTGGCTGATGGCTCCCGTTATACCGGAGATTTCGTTCGTGGCCGTTATGACGGTATGGGCACCTTGCAGTCTGCAGATGGCCGTAAATATACCGGGCAATTTAAAAACGGGGTTATCGAGGGCAAGGGAACACTGGTCTCCCCGGATGGCCTGCAGTATAACGGCGAATTTGTTTTGGGTCGTTTTCATGGCCACGGCAGCCTGTTTTATCCCGACGGCCGTGAGTACACCGGTGATTTCCGCAACAACGTGCTCCATGGGCAGGGCAAGCTGATCTATGCAGACGGCAGTATCTTTGAGGGATCCTTTAAAGACGGGCGACCCGATGGCGAGGGAACCCGCCGTTACCTCAACGGCAGTCGCTATACCGGTGGCTTTGTCGGTGACAAACGTCAGGGGTATGGTGTGCTGGAGATGCCGGACGGTTCCCGGTATGAGGGAGAGTTTCAGGATAATTTTTACCATGGCCGGGGCAAACTTGTCTACGATGACGGTCATGTCTATACCGGTGAGTTTGAAAAGGGCAGTATCACCGGTAAGGGAACCATGACCTGGCCGGATGGTAAAGAGTACAGCGGTGAATTTGTCGGCGGACAGCCCCAGGGTCAGGGCACTATGCTTTACAGCGATAAGAGCCGATATGAAGGGGAGTGGAAAAACGGCCGCCGTCAGGGGATGGGTACATTGGAGTACGCCGACGGCAGCCGTTATGAGGGTACTTTTTCAGCCGGGGAACCCAATGGGTATGGTCGTCTGGAAAGAGCTGATGGAACGGTCTTTGAAGGTCAATTCGCCGGCGGCCGACCGGTTGATTCTACTCCACCTCAGAAGGTTGCCGCCCCCTGGCAGGCGAACGCCACGGAGGTCGAGATCCAGGAAGAGGTATCGGGCCCTGCTGTATCAACTGATGCTGAAGTTGCGCCGGCCACTCAGGTACATCGCTTTATTCTGAAAAACGGCCAGGTCTATGCCGACGAGGAGACGGTTCCTTATTCCGGCAAGGCCACGGTCACGTTGCCTGACGGGAGTATTTACAGCGGTCCGTTTAGGGACGGCCTCATGGAAGGGCAGGGCGCTCTGCAGTATGCCGACGGCAGGAAATATACCGGTACGTTCCATCTTGGTAAACGAGAGGGGCAGGGACTCTATATCTATCCCGATGGATCCCGTTATAAGGGTACGTTTAAAAACGGCTTGTTTGACGGCCGCGGCGTGTATCGGTTCCGTGACGGCAGCGTTTATGAGGGTGATTTTGCCCATGGCCGGTTTTCCGGGCAGGGCAAACTGGTCTACACTGATGGTAAGGTCTACACCGGTTCATTCAAGAATGACCTGCCCGATGGTTATGGCACGCTTCGCTCGCCGGATGGATCTGTGTATGAAGGCGGGTTTAAACGCGGCCGCAGGAGTGGTTCCGGTCGCTTGAGTTCTGCCGACGGACAGATGACAAAAGGTGAATTTAAAGATGATCAACTGATTATCCCTTAAGTTTTCTCACACATGACGGGCAAGGTGGAAGAGATGCGCTGGCAATATAGAACTATTATTTTTGAGTTTCAAAAGGACGGCCTGCTTGGCGATCGGTTTATTGACGATGAGGAAATGGAGACAACCCTCAACGAACAGGGCCGTGCCGGCTGGGAACTGATCAGCGCAACCATGGTCCAGGATGGAATCCTGACCCTGTTTAAACGACCGGACCGCCATCCCGGTCTTGATACCGAACCCGAAGAGGCGAGTCGTGCGGTTGAAATCGGGGCCGAAACCGGGGCTGATGACCGGGAAACTTTCAGTGCTGAACATATCCAGCAGCAGGAACGGGAGCACATCAGAACGCTTGAACAGCAGCGACGACAGGTCATGGAGGAGCAGGAACAGTTCATGGTCGGAGATATAAAAATCAATTGATCCTTTGTTTAAAGGTATTAAATTCCCCTCAAGTGAGAGAAGAAGCACCTTCCCCGGAGTAGAGAGAACACCACCTAGATGCTGTTTTTAGCTGATAAAACCCTTTTTGCCTGGATGTGCGATATTCGGCGAGCCCTGCACCGGGTACCGGAACTCGCCTACAAGGAGAAACAGACCTCCGCTCTGATAGCCCGGCAACTGGATACTCTGGGCATTCCGTACCAGTTGGGACTTGCCGGAGGTACGGGTATTCGGGCTGAAATTAGCGGCGGCAACGGGCGGGGGGCCACTGTTGCCCTGCGGGCGTATATGGATGGGCTGCCCATAACCGAAGAGACCGGGCTGCCTTTTTCCTCGACCCGGTCCGGAATCATGCATGCCTGCGGCCATGACGGCCATGTGGCCATGCTGCTCGGGGCGGCTGCCCTGCTCAAGGATATGGATCTGCCGGGCACTGTGGTTCTGCTCTTTCAACCGGCTGAAGAGTCCGGAAACGGAGCTGCAGCCATGATTGAGGATCAGGTGCTGACTGGTGTCGATATGATTTTCTCCGGACACATCGACACCCATTATCCGGTGGGTGAGATAACCGTTGATGAAGGGTTGATCTGTTCCTATACCGATCCCTTTACCATTGCCATCCACGGCAGCGGCGGACATGCCGCCCGGCCGCATGAAGCGGTCGATTCCGTGGTGGTTGCCTGTAACCTGGTCATGAACATGCAGACCCTTATTTCCCGCCAGATCAATCCGTCCCATGCGGCGGTTGTGACCGTTGGCCGTATGGAGGCGGGAACCGTACATAATGTTATTGCCGAGCATGCCGTTCTCGAGGGAACCATACGCAGTGCGCACCGGGAGACCAGGGAGCGGATCCTGCAGGGGCTTGAACGGGTGATCCTGGGTGCTGCCGATATGTGTAATGCGGAAATACGCCTGAAATTTTTTGATAGTCTGCCTGCCGTCATCAACGATATGCAGGCAACGGCCATCGCCCGGGCCGCTGCAGTTGCAGTGGTCGGAGACAAACGGGTTGTCTCCCAGGGACAGCCCAGCCTCGGCGGAGAGGATTTTTCATTTTATCAGCAGCGGATTCCCGGCTGCATGGTTCGTTTTGGCGGCCGCAGAGAGGATGGTGCCGTCGGCCCTGCCCATTCCGCCCGCTTTGATTTTGATGAAGAGCTGTTCAGGTATGGTGCTTCCTGGCTGGCCCATGTTGCCCGTCACGCCTTGAAGTCACTGGAAGAAAATTAAGAATCCGTAGAGCAGAAGTCATGAAAGAGATCGTCTTTGCCGGAAGCAGACCGTTCACTCTGGGGGTTGAGTTGGAGTTCCAGATTCTGGATCGGCAGACCCTTGATCTTGTTCCCCGGGCTCCTGCTCTACTTGCAGAGGCTCCTCCCGGTGTCCAGGACAAGGTCGCCCCGGAGTTCATGCGCTCGATTCTCGAAATTCAAACCGATGTCTGCGGCTCTGTTGATGAGGTGGCCGAGGATTTGAAATCTTCAATTCCCCTGCTTGAACGGATTGCGGTCGAACATGAGAGCCTGCTCTATTCCGCCAGCCTGCACCCCTTCGCCGAGCCCGGTGATCAGTTACTCAGCGTTGGTGAACGCTACCAGCGGATTATGGACGAGTTGCAGTATGTGGGCCGCCAGTTTATTGCACAGGGAATGCATGTCCATGTCGGTATCGAGGACAGGGACGCCGTCATCGGAGTCTGTGATGCCCTGCAGGTCTATCTGCCCATTCTGCTCGCGATCAGTTGTTCTTCACCCTATTTCCGGGGTGAGGATACCGGATTCTGTTCGTATCGGACTAAACTCTTTGAAGCCTTGCCCCTGGCCGGTATCTCCGGATATATAGGCTCGTGGCAGGGGTATCTCGATGAGATAGACCTGCTCCGTGAAGCCCGGGTGATTCGCGACATTAAAGATCTCTGGTGGGATGTTCGTCCAAGTCCAGGATTTGGAACCGTGGAGGTTCGAATTTGTGATATTCCGTCCAGATTTGTTGAGGTTCTGGGCCTGACAAGCCTGATCCAGGCCCTGTCGGCCGCCTTTGTCGAAGGGCTGGTGCCGCCGACCCGGGTCAGCCCGCAGATTTTACGTTGCAACAAGTGGCAGGCTGCCCGGCACGGGCTTGACGGTCGCTTCAACGATGCCCTTGGTCTGCTGCCGACGAGGAACCAGAGTCTACGGGAGGCTGCTGGAGAACTGCTGGTTGTGCTCAGGCCTTTTTTTGATACCTTTGGCGGCAGAGGACTTGATGCGGTTCGGAATCTGCTGGATGACAGGATAAGTGCCGGACGGCAGCGGGAGCTGATGAAACAGCATGGCCGCTTTGAAACCATGATAACCAAAATGCAGGAAACGTATTGGGATGAGTAAGTATACACGATCCGTGGTCGCCACCGGGCATGAGCTGGTCAGTGGAGCAGCGGCGGAAATCTTACGGGCTGGAGGCAATGCCTTTGACGGGGTGGTTGCAGCCGGATTTGCCGGAGCAGTCGTCGAACAGACCCTGACCAGCCTTGGCGGCGGTGGTTTCCTGCTGGCCCGGACCGCAGGGAGTCGCGGTGACGCTCAAGAGATTTTCTTTGATTTTTTTGTCGATACTCCCGGCTGTGGGCTGGGGCACAAGGTCGATCCGCATTTTTACCCGGTGACGGTTGACTTCGGCGGTTCAAAACAGGATTTTAATATCGGCCTGGGCTCTATTGCCGTGCCCGGCATCCTCAAGGGCCTGCTTCATGTCCATGAACGGTTGGGTACAATGGATCTGGCCGATGTCCTGTTTCCGGCCATATCCCTTGCCAGGGGTCATGAACTCAACGAGTTTCAGGCAGGATTTCTCCAGCTGCTGCACCCGATAATGACCATGACCGAGACCGGCCGCAGGCTGTATGAGCCGGGTGGCAGGTACATGCAGCCCCATGACACCCTGGTCAATCCTGATATGGCGGCATTTCTTGAGCAATTGATTCATGATCGGGGTGAGAGTTTTTATAAAGGTGAAATTGCACAAAAAATTGATCAGGACATGAGGGAAGGTCAGGGGCTGTTGACCTCTAAAGATCTTGCCGGATATAAAGTGATTGAACGGCAGCCAATGTCAGCATCTTTCCGGGGCCGCACCCTGCTGACCGGACCGCCGCCTTCGCTGGGTGGATCCCTGATTGCCCTTTCTCTGGCCCTGCTGGAGGACATGGATGTGCCGGCCTCATGGGGCAGTCCCGGGCATCTGCTGCGAACAACAGGATTGATGCAGGAGGTTGAGCAGCTGCGCGACCAGGGGGTCTGCACCCCGGAGGCACTGGCAACCTATCTTGCCGAGGGAAAGATTCCTGAATCCACCGGCCGGATCCGACTCTTTTCCCGGGGCACGACCCATATCAGTATTGCCGATCACCAGGGGAATGTGGCCTCAATGACCTGTTCCAACGGTGAGGGCTCGGGGTACTTTGTCCCGGGTACCGGTGTCATGCTCAACAATATGATGGGTGAGGATGACCTGCATCCGGAAGGTTTCCATTCTTCGCCACCCGGAGAACGGGTAGGTTCCATGATGTCGCCCTCGCTTCTCCTTCATGACGACGAGGTTGAACTGGTGATCGGATCCGGGGGCTCCAAAAGAATTCGCACCGCAATCACCCAGGTTCTGACCCAGTTAATTGATTTTAAACGCGAACCTGAGCTCGCTGTCCAGAGCCCCAGGCTCCATTTTGATGGGGAGGTCCTGCAGATTGAGCCGGGTTTTGCTCCAGAATCCCTTGCTGCTCTCAAAGAGACCCTGTCGGTGAATATCTGGCAGGAGCAATCGATGTATTTTGGTGGGGTTCATGTCGTTGTTCCCGGCAAATGCGGAGTCGGAGATTCCCGTCGCGGTGGCTCTGTAGCGGTGGTGGACGTGTGAACAGATATATTCTTAAACGGCTGCTGCTCATGATCCCAACCCTTTTCGGGGTCATGCTCATCACCTTTACCATAACCCAGTTTGTCCCGGGTGGTCCGGTTGAACGGATGATGACCCAGCTGGAGAACCATGGCGGCGGTGAGGCCGCTGCAGGGAGCGGGGTCGGCCTGTACCAGGGAAATCAGGGCCTGGATTCGGACAGGGTTGAGCAGCTGAAAAAGCTGTACGGCTTTGACAAACCGCCCCTGACCCGTTTTGTCTCCATGATGTCTTCGTACCTGGTTTTTGATTTCGGTCAGTCCTATTATCACCATAAAAGCGTTGCCCAACTGGTGATCTCCAAACTGCCGGTTTCCATGTCGCTGGGGCTCTGGAGCTTTATTATTGTCTATTCCGTCTGCATTCCACTGGGGATAGCCAAAGCGGTCCGGGACGGTTCCCGCTTTGATATGCTGACCAGTACGTTTATCCTGGTCGGTTATGCTATCCCGGGCTTTGTTCTTGGTATTGTCCTGATTGTTCTTTTCGGCGGCGGTTCGTTCTGGAATATTTTTCCATTACGCGGGTTGGTGTCGGACAACTGGGCGGACCTTGACTGGATGTCGAAAATTCTTGATTACCTCTGGCATATGGTGCTGCCGATTACCGCTTCCGCCGTCGGCAGTCTGGCGGTTATGACCCTGCTGACTAAAAACTCGTTTCTTGAAGAAATCCGCAAGCAGTATGTCATGACCGCAAGAGCCAAAGGGTTATCGGAACAACAGGTATTATACAAACACGTTTTTCGCAACGCCATTATTCCGATTATTACCGGTTTTCCAGGCTCTTTTATCACCGCGTTCTTTACCGGCAGCCTGCTCATTGAGACGATTTTTTCACTCGACGGAATGGGGCTGCTCGCCTACGAGTCGGTCCTGAATCGCGACTATCCGGTGGTGCTTGGAACCCTGTATTTTTTCACTATTATCGGGCTTATCTCCCGCCTGCTCTCCGACCTCAGCTATGTGCTGGTCGATCCGAGGATCAGCTTTGACAAGGTGCAGTAGGTATGGTTTCAGAGAACAGGCCTAAAGATACGCTCACCCGCAGGCGTTGGCGTGCTTTTAAAAAGAATCGTCGAGGCTATTATTCGTTGATACTTTTTCTGCTGCTCTTTGTGACCAGTTTATTTGCCGAAGTACTCAGTAATGATAAACCGTTGCTGGTTATCTATGAGGGACATCAATACTACCCCCTGTTGAAAAGCTATCCGGAAACGGTATTCGGCGGCGATTTTGAAACGGAAACCGATTATCGGGATCCTTATATTCTGGAGAAGCTGACCAGCGGTACAAACAGGGTGTATTTTCCCCCAAACCCCTACAGCTATAACTCCATAAATTTAAACCTTGATCAGCCGGTTCCCTCAGCGCCAACCAGGGAAAACCTGCTCGGCACCGATGATCGGGGCAGGGATGTGTTGGCACGGTTGATTTACGGTTTTCGCCTGTCCGTTCTTTTTGGCTTTGCATTGACCATAGTCGGCACTGTGCTCGGGATTATGGCCGGAGCGGTTCAGGGGTATTTCGGGGGCCGGACTGATCTGGTCTTTCAGCGTTTTATCGAGATCTGGAGTGCGATGCCGGAATTGTATCTGCTGATCATCTTTGCCTCGATTTTTAAGCCCAGCCTGCTTTTGTTGCTGATTTTGCTCTCCATGTTCGGCTGGATGGGACTTTCCGACTATGTACGGGCGGAATTTCTTAAAGGGCGGAACATGGAGTATGTCAAGGCCGCCAAGGCCCTTGGG
This sequence comes from Deltaproteobacteria bacterium, assembly GCA_024280455.1. Taxonomy (GTDB): domain Bacteria; phylum Desulfobacterota; class Desulfobulbia; order Desulfobulbales; family Desulfobulbaceae; genus DRLX01. The sequence goes on from JAJRQC010000069.1 coordinate 75,463, forward strand.
GTTGGCAACTTGACTATCATGTACAGGCACCTGCTGCCTAACGGTATGACACCGGTGATCACCTTTCTGCCGTTTCGGATGTCGGGCGCGATCCTGGCCCTGACCAGCCTTGACTTTCTCGGCCTCGGGGTGCCGCCGTCAACCCCGAGCCTTGGGGAACTACTTGCCCAGGGCAAGGCAAATATTGATGCCTGGTGGCTGTCGCTTTCCACCTTTCTGGTCCTTGTCGGCATGCTAGTCCTGCTGATCTTTATCGGTGAGGCCCTGCGTGAGGCCTTTGATCCCCGTCGTTGATCTTTTTTAATCTTCCTTTATGGCCTCAAGAGGTTCCAGCCGGGCCAGCCTGACAACCGGAATTGCAGCCCCGATCAGACAAACACCAACCCCGATCAACATGGCCACAACACTGTAAAAGACATTGAGCAGGGAAAATGAAGCATAGGCACCCAGTTTGCTTAAGAGGTCGAAATCACCGGCAAGGTGTTGAATGAGATAATTGCCGATACCGAGACCGACTAGCCCGCCAAGCAGACTGATAATTAACGCTTCGGATAAAAACATCTTCAGGATATGTGATTTGTGGGCGCCTATCGCTCGTAAAATCCCCACTTCACGGCGACGTTCATTGGCCAGGGCCGTAAAGGTCGACCATGCCAGAAGAACCGCCAGAGCGGAGGATATTAAAATAGTAATGGAAAAGACTTTGGTTATATCTTCCAGGGTCGCTCTGACATCGGCGCCGATACTGCCCTTGGTCATTGTACCGATATTGGGGAAGAGAACCGCAAGTTTGTTGAGGAATGTATACTCGTCCACCCCTTCTTTCAGTTTCAGAAAGATTATGGAAATCTCGCCCGGCTTGTATTTTCCGGTCACTTCAGCGGAGATTTTGTTGAGATCTTTTACCCGCATAAAGAGGCCGTGATCCAGACCGGTACCGGTTTCGTTGAGATCAGCGACAACTTTCACCTTGTGGTTAAACAGGGTGGGGGTGTCTATCAGGCCAAGATATTCATACACATAACTGCCGATATAGACTTCTCCATCATGGAGTGGCGGCGGTGGTTCATTGAACCAGGGGGAGATGACAAAGTCGGTTTCAGGATCAAAGGCGACGACCTGACCGGCAACAATGCTGCAGCATCCGGATTCGAGGGTTTCAAGATAGATCTGGTATGTGGCGGCCTTGACTTCAGGCATAGTTCTGACTTTATCATAGATCGCCTTGTCCATGTAAAAGCCCTTTTTCTTGCTCTCAAGAATGAATTCTTCAGCAACCGTCATAGCTTCGGCAGGAACCATGACAATGTCGGCGCCAAGTTTCCGGGAGGCGGCTTCGACATCATCATGCACTGCCCGGTTAAAGAGCAGGGCAAAGACAAGCAGTGAAACCAGCAGGGCCACAGCCATTGCCAGTACAATATTGCGAAAGATTTTACGGCTGACGGTTTTCCAGGCAATGCAAAGGATAGAGTCTATTTTTTTGGGGGGCATGTGATCTGTCTTGGATGTTGGGTTGATCGTACTCAAACGAAAAAACCGGAAGGGGGTTTGCCCCTTCCGGTTTTGTTATACAAGGTAAACTGGCTGCTTACTTGAAGTTTGCATCAAGCCCGCAAAGTACGGCGTGTTGTTCCACACCTTCTTCATTATGACAGGTCAAACAGGTGGAGGTTGCCTGGCCGATAAACTTTTTAGCTGCAACATCGTACAGCTTCAGCTGACCGTCCATGGTGTAGTCATCGTTACCCAGTTTCTCCGGAGCGACTTCTTCAGAACAATAAGGGCTGTCCTTACCGATTTTGGGAGAGTTACCTTTTGACAGGGTTTTGGTTCTGGAAGTTGCGATGATATATTTACCATCCGGGGTAAACATGGCATCATGATTCTCTTCAAGTTTGCCCATCGGCTGGCGGGCAACAAGTTTTAGAGTATCAGCATCAATGACGTACATGGTGTCGGCACCGGAAAGGGCAATAAGTTTGCCGTCTCTTGACCAGGTTGAACGGAAGTTCATAGTCTTGCCGGCGTTGCCGGGGATAACGCCTCTCTTGAGCAGCTTGACTTCGCCTTTTTCCAGAGCTTTGGCATCAAGCAGCATCAGGTGGATTTTACCGATTACTTTTCCGTGCTGTTTATCCGACTCATTGACGGAAATCAGCATTTTGGTCATGTCCGGAGAGTTGGAACCATGATAGAAAAGATACGGAACGCCCGGGTCGGCTTCAGTTCCTTCAAGAAAAATAGAGGCAATCCTCTCCAGGTTGGATTTCTTAAAGACATCGATATATGCCTTGTTGGTCATGGTGATGGGAAAAAAGAAATCCTTGGTCTGACCGGAAGCACAGTAAACGGATTTTGTGTTTGCCTCACCAGCTTTAGGAATAGGCGCATTGACATCCATGAGCACCTTACCGGTTTTGAGATCGGTCGCACCAACGTGGGGAGCACCTGTGTCCGGATCTATATGGTAGGTCGACCAGAACAGAATATCTTTGTTGTTTACATCGATACGGGCATCATGGGTGGGATGAGTCTCACCATCTCCAATGTCGATTTTGCTCAGAGAATTCAGCTGAATAGGTGCGGGCTTGCTCGGGTCGATGGTTACATTGGCGTCGGCAAAATGACCTCCCATTCCTGCGATATAGATATCTGCGTCATATGTTTTCGCCTGAGCCTGTGATACGAGTCCCAGGGTTCCAAATGTCAGGGCTCCGACAGCAACCAGTGAGTAAATGCCGATTTTTTTGGGAATGAATTCCATACGTTCCTACCTCCTTTTGGTGTTTGAGCGTTTACTTAAAATATAAGATGTCTTTATATCTTATGTAAACTATTGGATTGACCTTTCCTCTGAAAAATATAAGTACCACAGAGTGTTGCGGGGGCGCAAGAAAATTGTGACAAATTGTCGCATTCGAGGCGAAAAAGTGCGGCAAGTTGTCACATGCGGTTTACTTGTAATGCATTTGATTTTAATACGTTATATAATTTTTAGTAACCGGTTTTACTTTTTGGTGGATTTGTCTTGAACACCCATCTTTTTACAATTTTTCAGGTAAAATCGTCCTGTCCTTCAGGTTTTTTATGGATCTTGGTACTGCTGGACCGATTCGTTTTTCTGCATTGAAGATAATGATTGGTGGCTTGCATTCCTTGGGAGCATCTGATAACATTTTGCTCTATTCAGAATCCATTGATAAAAAAAAGGGTAACTATTCAGGAGCACCTCACGGAGTCTACGCTTACCTCTTCTCTCATTTAGGCCTCCTCGAATAGCACAAGTATGCTTCAAAGACCTAAATAAAGTAGGTAAGCGTAGACTCCAAATATGAGGCACTCCTGAACAGTTACATTCCCGGGTAAAGGCAAGTTTTTTGCGTCTACCTGAATAGTTACAAAAAAGGTAAAAATGTGATTATAGATTGCCGGAACCTCGAAAAAAAATATACAGCGGACAATAAACTCGTAACAGCGGTAGACAATGTATCACTCTCGGTTGAAGAGGGAGAGTTTGTTGTCATTCTTGGTCACTCCGGTTCGGGGAAGACCACACTCTTAAGCCTTATCGGCGGGTTGACTGTGCCGGATAGCGGGGGAGTGCAAATAAACGGTGTCGACAACTGGGGGCAAAGTGATGATGACCTCTCAGACATGAGAAATCGTACAATCGGTTTTATTTTTCAGTTTGCAAGTCTCATCCCAACCCTCACCGCATTGGAAAATATTCTTCTTCCTTTGAGTTTTGGCGCGTCTCCCAAGGGCAGATATGAAGACGCCCTGGAAATATTGGAACTTGTGGGGCTTAAAGACAAAACAAATTCATTTCCCTCACAGTTATCGGGCGGGCAACAGCGACGTATTGCCATTGCCAGAGCATTCATCAACAAACCTGATATTATTCTGGCCGATGAACCGACCGGTGATCTTGATGAAGAGACCGAAAGGGATATTCTTGATCTTTTTAGAGAGTACAACGGGCGTGGAACAACCTTTGTCGTCGTGACCCATAATATTCATCTGGCCCGAACCCAGAAAAACGCCCGCGTTCTCCAGATGCGTCAGGGTGTGCTGACCGAAGAGAAGAAAGAGGAAGCGGTTGACAAGCAAACGGAAACAGTTGGCTGACATGGTTCGTGTACGATCTGGTAACAGGTTTTTTGGAGAGAAAAGCATCTGGCTTGTTCTCGCCCTTGTGTTGGTTTGTCTGCTTGCCTCCTGTTCCCGGCAGGAAAACAAAACCGCCCTTAAAGTCGGGGATCAGGCCCCGGATTTCACGGTCACGGATCTTGACGGCAAGGTTTTTTCCCTTTCCGAGTACCTGGGTTCACCGGTTGTCCTGCGGTTTTTTTGACGGACTGCAAGTTCTGCCGTGCGGATACTCCGGTGTTTAATGAATATTATACCCGGTTTCATGCAAAGGGGCTTCGCGTTATTTATATCGATACGCTCGGTATCAATGATCAGGAACTCGATTCCTTCAGGCAGGAACTTAAAATAGTTTTTCCTGTTGCTCCGGATAAGGGAGGAAAGGTCGCTGCCGCCTACTCGGTAAAAGCTCTGCCTCAGACTGTTGTCCTGGATCCACAGCATAAAATTATTGCCGCCATCCTTGGTGGAGTGAGTGAACCTGAATTGAAACACCTGTTGTCCCCATATCTGTCTTTTGAATAACCAGCATGGCTGGAACATGGAAGCGGAGCGAAGCGCAGACTCCGGGATTTACAGGTCACAGCCACCACAATGACACCGCTTCGCTGTTATGAAAATAGTCTAATACGGCACAGCTTCACAGGCGATTCCCGGATTAAATAATTCGATACCCGTACCCCTGAAAAGTCGTATTCGAAAATGACAGATAACTCGGTCATCACTATTATTTGTATGTAAATCAATAGAACTGAAAAAAGGAGGTGTTGTATGCGTAATGGATTGATCGTAGCTGCTGTATGTTTTGTTCTGGTTTTTTCTGCCGCACTTGTTCAGGGCGCGCCTGAAAAGGAAATCAGCCAGGATACCCGCTGTGCCGTCTGCGGGATGTTTGTTGCAAAATATGGAAACTGGGGTACTCAGATTCGTCTTGCCGACTCCTCGACCCTGTTTTTTGACGGTATGAAGGACCTGATGGTATTTTATCACAACCCACAGAAATACAGCAGTTTTACAACCCAAGATGTCAAGGAAGCGTGGACCAGGGACTACTATTCTCAGGAGTGGATTGACGGCTTTAAGGCATTCTATGTTGTCGGCAGTGATGTTCTGGGACCAATGGGCAAGGAATTTATTCCCTTTGTCGACAAGGCCGCTGCGGAAACTTTTTTAAAGGATCATAAGGGACAAAAAATCCTTACCTTCAATGAAATCACCGACGATCTTGTTCAATCCATGCGCATGAAAATGAAAATGAAGCATGGTGGAAAAATGAAGAATGGAAAAAGCTGAGAAAGTTGACTGCTCAATTTTCCGGTCGTCCGGTTCATCTTCTTCTCCTGGTTTTGATAGTGCTCAGCTGCATCAATATCGGGTTGTATACCCTTGGCCGAAAGCGGTTGACCGCACAGGAGGAGAATATTGAACTCTTTGATATTGTAACCTCGGGCCTTGGTCTGACGGATCTCTGCGTTGCTACCGAGGCTCGTTATACCCGTCATCCCGCCATAAGTGACCGGGTTGCTCCCTTTATGGATCATCCCGGCGCCCTTGAACATTTCCCCACCGGCTCATTCTGGGGAGTACCCCCATTGGACAGGTTACCCGGAGGACAGCAATGAACCGCCGGCTGACACAACACTTAAATGTTCTGGACTACGCCCTTTCTTCACTGTGGAGGCGGCGGGCCAAGAATTTGAGTGTACTTGTCGTCTTTTCCTGGGTGATTTTTCTTGTCGCCTCTTTTCAACTGGTAACCCAGGCCTTGACCGAGACGGCGGCTTCAGTTTTGAGAAGTACTCCGGAGATAACCGTTCAGAAGATGTCTGCCGGCCGTCAGGTTGAAATCCCGCTTGATGTTTCCACAAGGCTTGCCGGTATCTACGGGATCCAGGAGATCGTGCCCAGGGTGTGGGGCTATTATTTTGATGAGGTGAGCGGAGCAAATTATACGGTCATGGGTATTGCACCAGGCAGGATGCCTTTGCTTGACCGACTTCAATTAACCCTTGAAGAGGGTGGGGTGTATGACCAGGAGTCGCATGGAAAGGCCGTAATCGGCAGATCAATACGACGGACACTGGAGGAAAAAGGCAGCACACTGCTCTCACTGTTCCGGCCTGACCTGTCACAGGCTTCGTTTGAGGTCACCGGGGTTTTTAAACCTGAGGTCGATATCCTCACCAATGACCTGGTGGTCATGAATATTGAGGACGCCCGTGATCTGTTTGCAATTCCTCCGGCAATGGCCACTGATCTTTGTGTGTACGTCGCCAATCCAGCCGAAGTTCCAACAATTGCCAAAAAAATTGCCGAGGCCCTGCCCGGAACCCGGGTATTGACCAGATCGCAGATAAACCGGACGTATCAGGTCGTCTTCGGCTGGCGCAGCGGTTTTGCCTCGGTCTGCCTGTTGACGGCACTGACGGCTTTTGTGATCCTTGCCTGGGACAAGGCCTCTGGCCTTTCCCCTGAAGAGAAGCGGGAGATCAGTATTCTTAAAATTCTTGGCTGGGAAACCGCCGATGTCCTGGCCGTGCGGTTCTGGGAGGGCATCCTGGTCTCAGGAATTGCCTTTGTGCTTGGGTGTACGCTGGCCTATGCCCATGTGGTCTTTTTCAACGCATCACTGTTTAAACCCGTCCTGATCGGCTGGTCTGTTATCTACCCGGAGTTCCGGCTGGTACCGTCCTTCAGACTTGCTCAATTTCTGCTGGTCTTCAGTCTTTCCGTATTACCCTACCTTGCCGCAACCGTCATCCCGGCCTGGCGTAGTGCAAGCGTTCCGGCGGATTCCGCCCTGAGCGGAATGTAGAGCATTAAGGGGCTGTAAGAAAATAACATGGCTGATATTGCGCTTAGATTTGGGTTATATTTTAATGTTGTGATTAAGAAAAACCGTAGGCATAGCTTGGCTACGTTGAGGATTTTTCGATTGAACAACATTCAAAGATGGCCCGAAGATAAGATGCAAGATTGGCCGTGTTATTTTTTTACAGCCCCTAAGCAGGGTGAGGTTGAGTAATGCTGATAGAACTTAAAAATGTAACAAAGATATACAACCAGGGTCAGATAAACGAGGTCACAGCCCTTAAGGGGATCGATCTGACGATTGACGATAGCAGTATGACCTGCCTGCGTGGGGCGAGCGGTTCCGGCAAGAGTACACTGCTGGCCATCATCGGCTGTGTTTTCCAGCCGACGACCGGCAGAGTCTCCATTGCCGGCAAACAGCTGTCCAGATTGCCGGATCGCTTCCTCACTCTGCATAGGCGGCAGTACATAGGGTTTATCTTTCAGACCTTTAACCTCCTGCCGGCCTTGACCGTCCAGGATAATATCACCCTGCCGCTGGTCCCGCTGGGGATAGCACCTGTGGAAATGCGCCGCAGGGCAGCCGTGTTGATGGACAGGTTTGCCATCGCTCATCGCCGGAACTTTCCCGCTTCCCAGATCTCCGGAGGTGAATTACAGCGGGTGGCCATTGCCCGAGCCCTGATTAACAATCCGCCGCTTATTCTTGCCGATGAACCAACAGCCCATCTCGACAGCCGACTCAGCGAAGAGTTCATGCACTTTATGAAGGATCTGAAGACAGCTGGAAAGACCATCATCATTACATCGCATGATCCACTTGTAACAGAGCATGCAGATGTTGACCGGATAGTCGACATCAAAGACGGCCGTATAGATGCTGCTTAATTCCTGGAGCATAGCTCTGCTTTTATGCGGGCTGATTGTTTTGTTTTTGATGGGGCTTGCCGCCCGAAGCGCGATTCGGGTTCTCCTGTTCTGGAATCCGGAAAGCGATTCCAATCGCCAGATCAGACTCGAAAATGAGATATGGCTGACCTCCACTCTGGTGGAATACGCCCTTGGGATTCAGATCATATCGCTTATCGTTTTTGTGCTGGCGGCTGATTTTTACAGCCAGTCCATTGCCGGGGCCATGTGCGCCACCGGCAGCCTTCTTGCCAACAGTTTTGGTGTACCTGCGCTGCTGGTTAAAATCGGTGGTGTTTTTTTCTACGGTTTCTGGATTGTGCTGCACCATTTGGATATCCATTCGGAAAAATATCCGCTGGTTCGGGTGAAATATATTTATCTTCTTTTTCTCATTCCCCTGCTTGTCCTCGACCTTGCCCTTGAAATTCTTTTTATTACCGGGCTAAAACCTGATATAATTACTTCCTGTTGTGCGGTTGTTTTTGGTGATGCGACCGGGGGCGGTTCCAACCTGCTTGGCGGTTTTACCCATGGCCTGAGCATGGGGCTGTTTTACGGAACAGCCGGAGCGCTGATTCTTCTCGGAGTGGTATTATTGGAGCGCTGGCAGCGCTGGCTGGGGGTGTTGTTCAGCAGCGGCTGGCTCTGGTTTTTTCTCCTTGCCCTGACCGTTGTGACAACCGAATTTTCCTCCTATATTTATGCGATGCCGTTTCATAAATGCCCTTTTTGTATTCTCCAGCCCGAGTACCACTACATTGGTTTTGTGATCTATTTCGCTCTTTTTCTGGGTGCATTTTTCGGTATGAGCGGAGCAGTTGTTGAGCCGCTGCGTTTTGTCGAGGGGCTGGAAGAGGGCGTAACAGGCTATCAGCGTTCAGCCGTCAAGCTTTCTCTGTTGTTTCTGGTCTTCTTTGTGCTTGTCTCTTCTTACCATTACTGGCGGTATATACTTATCGGCGGGGAAGGGTAAATCCAGCATGGCGGAGCAGTTTTTCAGGCCACAGCCGTAACGAAAAAATGAAAGGAGTCTGAATCAACAAATGGTTGTGGACTCGTTACGGATAAACAGAAACCCGAACGGGGTTTGCGGGTAGGACAGCAGGTCGGCGGAAATAAAAAAAGGGAACAGAAGGTCTCTGTTCCCTTGAAATAGTTTGCCTGTGTACTTGTTCAGGACTCAGGATTCGCTGGTCTTTAACTCGCTGCGAAGAGAATCAAACTCCTCTTTCAAGGCGGAGCGCAGGTCGTCAAAACCGGATCGTACTTCTGATGTAACCTGCGTAAGGTTTTCCGGGGTCGGAGTTGTTGTACTCTCTGGAGTGGGTTGATCTTTAAGGAGGCTCTGCATCATATTTTTCTGCCAATCGGTAAAGCGGTTGATCGCTGTGACCAGAACCTCAGAGGACGCGTCTTCACTCTCTATCTGCCGGCGCAGGTAGTCCGTCAGGTCAGTCGTTCCATCAGGGAGAGTGTCTGCCTCCTCAGGAATCAAGGTCAGTACGGATTGAAGCAGCTGCAGTAAAACTGTTCGTCCTGTTGTCCTTTCCGGTTCTTCCTGCAGTCGTTGAACGCGGTTTTTACTCTCTTTGAGTTGTTCTGCTGAAGGCCTTACGGCAAAGGCGGCGAGGCTGACGGCAAGAGCCTGCAGGGACTCTGTACGTTCTTCCCCGGGTTCATCGAACATTGCCGGTTCTTCGTCAGCACCGAAGAAGGCTTCAAGCTTGTCGTCAAGCTCAGCAGTGGGTTCTCCGTCAAGGGCGGCAACCGTTTCGTCTTCGTTAACCCCATCTCCTTCATCGGCTTCGGCGAGCGCCGGCGCAACCAGGAAATCTTCCTCTTCTTCAAGGAGCTCTTCTGCTGTTTCCGTTTCTTCTACAACCGTCTCGGGTTCATCGTCGGTACCGAAGAAGGCATCGAGTTTGTCGTCAATCTCAGCAGTGGGCTCTCCATCAAGAGTTACCATCGTTTCGTCTTCGTCAAACCCTCCCTCTTCGTCGGTATCCGACAGTGCC